>NZ_JBWJAR010000015.1:0-105417 GCF_056389225.1 Pseudarthrobacter sp. rb
CACCCGATCTCAAACAGCGCCACCGCGGCCTCGCGCTGTTCCTCGGACAACGAACTTCTTCCATGCATAAAACTGCTCCCCGAAAGTCAGAACTGATTTTTCAGTCCAACTTTCGGGGAGCAGTTCAGTGTGCCGGCCTTTTCGGTTTCATGGACACTGATGCTGATGCAACAGTTCAGTCTTGCCTCGGTGCCGTCACCTAGTTGAAGGGCAGTGCTATTGACTGCTTCAATTCTTTCGGCTGGCCGTCTTCTTCCCATTCCATTTCTGCAAGAACGTTTCCGGTCTGTGCACTAGACCAGTTCAAGTCCCAAACGAACTCTCCGAGTGGAGTGATAGTAGGGAGTATGTGAGGGTTAGTGACCATAGGTGCCTTACCACCTTGCCCTGTTAATTTCAGAGTAAATGATTCTGCGGCGGTATCGCCCAAGTTCTGGACCCGAATCTTCTTGGCATAACGAGTCTCCTGGTGACTCGCCTGAGGTTTGGCTCCAGTGGGTGTCGGTCGCGCGCTGTCAGCCTCGACGGACAGGTTCAGAGCCGTTATATCGTGTTCGATCGCCTCATCGACCTTCCTGGTGAGGTCTTGCAAGTTGTCGTAGGCGAAATAAAGTCCCTTTTTCTCGAATTGCTTACGGTATTTATTAAGCTCAATCGAAGTTTCTTCTGCACCGCGGGGGACGAGTTCATTGCTGAAGAAGACATGCACAGGTTTACCCGCTTTATCAACAGCCTCTATTTCTTCGACAGTTCCTGATATTGCTCGCGGAGTAGGTCCGCCAAGTTTCGTATTAAAGATTCCGATCACAATATCGCAGGAATCAACAAGCTGATCGTTGATCATCTGTTGGCCGTCGCCGCCCGTCTTGGGCACCGAATCGTTCTCCCATCTACGGGGAAGAATCATGACACGTTCCCGCTCAGACCGTCGACTATTCCACTTGTGGAGCACCTCTTCGACCGCATCTCGGGCTTCTCCGGTATCAGTCGGAGAGGCAATAAGGACTTTGAGGACGTGTGCGTTGTAGGCCATGTGACTGAATGTTATACGCAGAAAAACTCTCTCCGCGCATTGCCCCGTGGGAGTGGCGAAAGCGGTTCAACCTGCAGGCGGCCGGAGCGTTCGGTAATGCCGTCAATAACGACCGTTCCTGACCCAAACCTCGGCATGCCTCCGAAAATTGTAACTTTCGGCGATAAATGGCCGCCTTTTCGCGGCGTTATTTGGCGCCTGAATGAGGCTCCGCCGGACCGTCTGCTGATGTTTCCTCGCCTTCGCCGGAGCTGGCCGTGTCTCCGTCGCTCTCGCTTTCCTCGACCTCGACCTCTACCTCAAGCTCGTAAGTTCCCGACCAACTCACGAAGGGTCCCTTCCAGCCGTACCTCGAAAGACCCTTCAGGTCGGTCTCTACCAGCGCCCCGTTGATCACCCTGAGGACTCGGAAATCAGCAGTTTTCTGGCGGTTCTCGCCTCGCAGCGTTACCTTCGCGAGCTCGCCCTCCTCGAAGACCCACACATCACCGTCGGACTTCCACATTGTCTTAGTAGCCATATCGCGATACTAGTGCAGCCGCTGGCTCAGCTTTTTCCTGGCGACGCAGCGCCTGGGGAAATGGTGATGATCAAAAACGACCCTTTTGCCAGCGCCGACGGCCAAGCGAGGAACCCTGCCAAAAGGCCCGATTTTCCTTGCATCGTTGGGTCAGAAGTCGACTGCGAAAACTACTGGAGCGAACGTGGTCAAAACTTGGTGAGAGAGGGTTTTTGAATTGAGGACGCGGAATCTGCGGCGCCCCCACCCCCGCCGTAGCATCCGGACACACAGCGCAACGCAGGCGCCCCCGACCGTAACCTGTTTAAATGCCTCGTTTCGCACTGGACATCGAGTCCGTCCCCCGTCCCGCCCGTTCCCAGGAACTCCTGGACGCTGTGAACCACCGGGTGGTCATCGCCGACGGCGCCATGGGCACCATGCTGCAGGGGCGCGACCTGCAGCTGGACGCGGACTTCCAAAACCTCGAGGGCTGCAACGAGATCCTCAACGACACGCGCCCGGACGTCATCGCGGACATCCACGACGCCTACTTCGCCACCGGCATCGACGCCGTGGAAACCAACACCTTCGGCGCCAACTGGTCCAACCTCTCCGACTACGGCATCGACGACCGCATCGAGGAACTCGCCCTCAAGGGCGCCAAAATCGCCCGCGAACGCGCCGAAGCTGCGGAAGAAACAGACGGCCGCATGCGCTGGGTCCTCGGCTCCATGGGCCCCGGCACCAAGCTTCCCAGCCTCGGCCACACCAGCTACGACCACCTCAAGCAAACCTTCGCGCTGCAGGCCGAGGGCCTCATCGACGGCGGCGCGGACGCGTTCCTCATCGAAACCAGCCAGGACCTCCTGCAGACCAAGGCCGCCGTCAACGGCTGCAAGCAGGCCATCGTCGCCAAGGGCGTCCGCCTCCCCATCTTCGTCGAGGTGACGGTCGAGACCACCGGAACCATGCTCATGGGCTCCGAAATCGGTGCCGCGCTCACCGCCCTTGAACCGCTCGGCGTCGACGCCATCGGCCTGAACTGCGCCACTGGCCCGGACGAGATGAGCGAACACCTCCGCCAACTCTCCAAGCAGTCCTCCGTCGCCATCGCCTGCATGCCCAACGCCGGCCTGCCCGTCCTCGGCGCCAACGGCGCGCACTACCCGCTCTCACCCGCCGAGCTCGCCACCGCGCACGAACAGTTCGTGCGTGAATTCGGCCTGGGCCTGGTGGGCGGCTGCTGCGGTACGACGCCGGAACACATGGCCGCCGTCGTCGAACGTCTTGCGCCATTCCGCACCAAAGCCGTGGAAACAAAGCCAAACAACGCGCCGGCGAGAATCCCCACGGAACGTGAGGCCGGCGTCGCCTCCCTTTACCAGCACGTGAACTTCCACCAGGAGTCTGCCTACCTGGCCATCGGTGAGCGCACCAACGCCAACGGCTCCAAGGCCTTCCGCCAGGCCATGCTCGATGAACGCTGGGACGACTGCGTGGACATCGCCCGCGAACAGATCCGCGTCGGCGCCCACCTGCTGGACGTCTGCGTGGACTACGTGGGCCGCGACGGCGTGGCGGACGTGAAGGAGATCGTCTCCCGGTTCGCGTCCGCCTCCACCCTCCCGCTCGTCATCGACTCCACCGAACCTCCCGTCCTCAAGGCCGGCCTGGAACTCATCGGCGGCCGCCCCGTGGTCAACTCGGTCAACTACGAGGACGGCGACGGCCCCAATAGCCGCTTCGCCCGCATCATGCCGCTGGTCAAGGAACACGGCACCGCCGTCATCGCCCTGACCATCAACGAGGAAGGCCAGGCCCGCACTACCGAGGGCAAGGTGGCCATCGCCTCCCGCCTCGTCGACTCCCTGGTGGGCGAATGGGGCATGCGCGTCGAGGACATCATCGTCGACTGCCTCACCTTCCCCGTCGCCACCGGCCAGGAGGAAACCCGCCGCGACGGCATCGAAACCATCGAAGCCATCCGCCAGATCACCACGAAGTACCCGGGCATCAACACCACCCTCGGCGTCTCCAACGTCTCCTTCGGCCTGAACCCGGCCGCGCGCATCGTCCTGAACTCCGTGTTCCTGCACGAAGCCGTCCAGGCCGGCCTGACCAGCGGCATCATCGACGCCGCCAAGATCGTCCCGCTCGCCTCCCTCCCGGAGGAACAGCGCAAGGTGGCCCTGGACCTGGTCTGGGACCGCCGCGAATACGACGCCGACGGCAACACCACCTACGATCCCCTGGCCCGCATGCTCGACATGTTCGCCGGCGTCGACACCGCAGCGCTGAAGGACCAGCGCGCCGCCGAACTCGCCGCCCTCCCCACGGGCGGCCGCCTGGAACGGCGCATCATCGACGGCGAAGGCAAGGGCCTCGAAGCGGACCTGGACCTGGCCCGCAGCGAGGGCATGACCCCACTGGGCATCATCAACGACCACCTGCTCGAGGGCATGAAGGTGGTGGGCGAACGCTTCGGCGCCGGCGAAATGCAGCTGCCGTTCGTGCTGCAGTCCGCCGAGGTCATGAAGAACGCCGTGGCCCTGCTGGAGCCGCACATGGAGAAGTCGGACTCCTCCGGCAAGGGCACCATGGTCATCGCCACCGTGCGCGGCGACGTGCACGACATCGGCAAGAACCTGGTGGACATCATCCTCACCAACAACGGCTACAAGGTCATCAACATCGGCATCAAGCAGGGCATCGCCGAGATCATCGCCGCGGCGGAGGAACACAACGCCGACGTGATCGGCATGTCCGGCCTGCTGGTGAAGTCCACCGTGGTGATGAAGGAAAACCTCGCGGAGCTGCAGTCCCGCGGCCTGGCCAAGAAGTGGCCGGTCATTTTGGGCGGCGCGGCCCTCACGCGCGCGTACGTGGAGCAGGACCTGGCGGAGCAGTTCGACGGCGTGGTCCGCTACGCCAAGGACGCCTTCGAGGGCCTCTCCCTCATGGAACCGCTGGTGCGCGTAGCCCGCGGCGAATCGCCGGACGACGTCGGCCTGCCGCCGTTGAAGAAGCGCATCCACAAGGGCGGGGCGAAGTTCACCATCACCGAGCCGGAAGCCATGCCCGGCCGGTCCGACGTCGCCACCGACAACCCCGTGCCCGTGCCACCCTTCTGGGGCACCCGCATTGTCCGCGGCGTCTCGCTGCACGACTACTCCGCGTTCCTCGACGAGCGCGCCACTTTCATGGGCCAGTGGGGCCTCAAGCCCGGCCGCGGCGAGGACGGCGCCTCCTACGAGGAACTCGTGGAACGCGAAGGCCGCCCGCGCCTGCGCTACTGGCTGGACCGCATCCTCGGTGAAGGCATGCTGGACGCTTCCGTGGCCTACGGCTACTTCCCCGTGGTCTCCGAGGGCGAACAGGTGGTGGTGCTGCACCACGGCGAAGATCCCGACGGCTTACTGGGCAAGGCAGGTCTGCTCGCCCCCGACGGTGGTTCAGGCGGCCCGATCGGCACCGACCGCCTGCGGTTCGATTTCCCGCGCCAGCGCCGCGACCGGCACCTGTGCCTGGCTGACTTCGTGAAGTCCCGCGAGTCCGGCCAGATCGACGTGCTGCCCGTGCAGCTGGTCACCGCCGGCTCCAAGATCGAAGAGTTCACCTCCAAGATGTTCGCGGCCAACCAGTACCGCGACTACTACGAGCTCAACGGCCTGGTCATGCAGCTCACCGAGGCGCTCGCCGAGTTCTGGCACGCCCGGATCCGCAAGGAGCTCGGCTTCGCGTCCGAGGAGCCCAAGGACACGGCGGGGTACTTCAAGCTGGACTACCGCGGTGCCCGCTTCTCGCTGGGCTACCCCGCCTGCCCGGACATGGAGGACCGCCGCAAGGTCACCGAGTTGCTCAAGCCCGAGCGCATGGGCGTGGTCCTGAGCGATGAGCTCATGCTGCATCCCGAGCAGTCCACGGACGCGTTCGTGTTCCACCACCCGGAGGCCAAGTACTTCAAGGTGTGAGATTGGGGGGCGGTCGCATCCGCCCCGGCAGTGCGCCCGCCTAAAGCGCGAGGAGCTTGCGGACATTCTCGACGACGGCCTGGCGCCGGCGCGCGACGGCGGGCAGCTGGGCCCGGGCCATGTCCGGGGTGAGGATGTGCCAGGCCATGGCCAGTGCGCGGACCGCCGTCAGGATCTCGATGGCGGTCCGGTCGCCAGGCAGCAGGCCTTCCTTTTGAGCAGCTTCGATCCGGCTGAGTTTGTCCCGGTGGGACGCCGTAAGGGTGGCCAGTTGGCCCTCTTCGCCGCGTTCCAGGATGTACCAGTTAGTCAGGCGAAGCGTGTTGGGATACTTCTGGTAGACGTCGAAGGACCGCCCCGCGTAACCGGGCAGGTCTGCGGCGTCGAACTCGACCTCGTCGACGAACGCGAGAACCCGCTGGCTGAAGACCTCGTCGAAGAGGCGGTCCTTGCTGTCGAAATAGCGGTAGATCATTGCCTTGTTCGCCTGCGCATTGTCGGCGATTCGGTCCACGCGGGCACCAGCGATCCCGTACTTGGCGAATTCCTCCTCGGCTGCGTCGAGGATACGTTTTCGGGTTGCTTCAGCGTCTCGGGCCACCCATGCACCCTAGCAAGTAACCGGTTAGTTGACAAAAGGCCTCCACCCGGCGCATCATCAGGTAACCAACCAGTTACTTATTAGGAGCGCCGATTGTGAGCAGGTTACAAGCAGAAGCCAAGGTGGCCCCCTCGCCAGGAGGGTGGCATCGCTTTGTGGTGTTGGCCGTGATCATGGGCTGCCAGCTGATGATGGTGCTGGACACCTCAATCGTCACCACTGCACTGCCGCACCTGGAGCGGGAGTTGGGCTTTACGGGACCAACACTGTCCTGGGTGCAGAACAGCTACGCACTCGCGTTCGGCGGCCTCCTCCTTCTGGGCGCCCGGGCTGGTGACCTGCTGGGGCGCCGGCGGGTATTCATGGTGGGCGTCGCAGTCTTCACCATCGCCTCGCTGCTTGCCGGGCTTGCACCGAATTCCGCCGTGATGATTCTGGCCCGCGTCCTGCAGGGAGTCGCCTCTGCCTTCGCCATTCCGGCAACATTGGCCCTGCTGGTCCAGTCCTTCCCGGAACCTGCGGAGCGGTCGCGGGCCATCGGCATCTACAGCGCCGTCATTGGTGCAGGCGGGAGTGCCGGCATCATTGTCGGCGGAGTCTTCACCGACCTGCTCTCCTGGCGCTGGGGCTTGCTGATCAACGTGCCAATCGGTGCGGCCGTCCTGCTGCTTGCGCCGCGCTTCCTGCCGGAGACGGCGAAAAGCAGCGGCAGCTTCGACGCTCCGGGCGCACTTACTGTCACGCTCGGCATGACCGCCCTGGTCTTCGGGCTGGTCAATGCCGGCGAAGCAGGCTGGGCAGATCCGGCAACGTGGGTGCCGCTCCTTCTCGCAGGCCTGCTGATGGCCGCGTTTGTCCTGATTGAGCGCCGCAGCACCCAGGCCATCACGCCCCTGCGCCTGTTCAGGGACACCACCCGCTCCGGGGCCTACCTCATCCGCATCCTGATTGTGGGGGCGATGTTCTCAACGTTCTACTTCCTCAGCCAATACCTGCAGAACGTTCTGGGTTTCAGCGCCTTCACAGCCGGCATGTCATACATCCCGCTCACCCTTCTGTTCTTCGCGATGGTGTACGCCGTCCGGCCCCTCAGCGCACTCATCGGCAAACCCATGATGCTGGTGGTTTCGCTTGTCATTGCGGCGCTGGGAATGTGGTGGCTGAGCACCGTTGGGCCCGCCTCCGCGTACTTCCCGGACGTCTTCCTGCCCCTGATTGTCCTGGGTGTTGGCCAGGGAATTGCCATCATCGTGCTCACCGAGTTCGGGATGTCCGGCGTGGCTCCGGAGGACAACGGTGCAGGATCCGGCCTGGTGAACACGGCCCACCAGCTGGGCGGATCGATCGGCCTGGCCCTGCTCACGGTCGTGTTCAGCACGGCCGCCGGAGCACAGGCATACACAGCCGTTTTCGCCACTGCCACGTGGTTTTACGTCCTTGCCGTCATCGGCGGAATTGTCATCTTCGCTGCAAACCGCCGTCCGGCGCCATAGCCGGAGACGCCGGTTCAGGCTTCCCCCCGCTGCGGCTGCCGTCCCTTCCGCCCACGCCGGAGATGGGCTTCACGCGCCGCAGCGAGGCGAGCACTGCGCGGCCCACCACGGCGATGCCGACCACCGTGGTGACGGCGCGCAGGGTGTCCCAGCCAGCCGTCGACGTCAACAGCGAATACAGCAGGAAGCTGCTGAGGTTGGTGCCCAGCGGCGCGCCCGGAACGTAGGAAATCCCAGTGCCGCCGCCCACCGCGAAGGGCCAGAACCACAGGTTCAGCAGCAGCCCGAACACGTACGACGACACCACGCCGTAAGCCGCCAGCATCCACAGTTCGGCCCTTCCCCGCACCCGGCGGGGAAGCAGCCCAGCCCCGGCGCCCACCCACGCGCAGGCGAAGACCTGGAACGGCGTCCACGGCCCGATCCCACCCCACAGCGCACTGGAGACGGCAATCGTCGCGGCACCGAGCAGCAGGCCGAACCGGGCGCCGAACGCGCGGCCCGCAAGGATCAGCAGGATAAACACCGCCTCCACGCCGCCGACGCCGGTGCTCGCCACCCGCACGGCGGAACCGACGGCAGCCAGCACCCCGAGCAGTGCCACGGTGTGTGCCGAGCGGACGGATCCGTCCAGGGAAAGCACGACGGCGACCGCTGCCACGGGTGCGATGGCCAGGGCAACGTAGGGGGTTGCCGCCGCAGCATCCTGCGGGAGGGCCGCGGCAAGCAGGGGCCAGCAGAACGCCGCCAGAGCAGCCAGGTTGGCGAGAGCCAGGACAGCAAGCTCGGCGCCCCGCGGCATCCGGACCCGGTGGGGCTTCCTGGCATCCGGTACGCCTGCCGGTTCAGCGGTGGACGCCCCCGGCTGCGCGCCGGCAAGAGCGGGCACGGATGTTTGGACGCGGGGTGCGGGGACGTACGGGTCCGGAGCAGCGACAGGTTCCAGGGATGGTGCCACCCCATCGCGCATCGGGAGGATCCGGGCGCCCAGGCCGTGGGCGAAGTCGAGGTCGTGCGTGGCGATCAGGACCGCGGCACCGTCCTCGGCAGCGGTACGCAGGGCCGCCGCCACAGCAGTCCGTGCGGCAGGATCGAGCCCGCGCGTGGGTTCGTCGATGAGCAGTACATCCGGGTCATCCATGGTCTGCAGGGCGATGGCCAGGATCCTGCGCTCGCCGGCGGAGAGGTCCCGCGGATGCCCGTTCCCGATGGGAATATGGACGCCTCCCCGCAGCCGGGCAAGGCGGGCCGCCGCGGTCCCGGCAGCAACCGCCGTGCCGTTCTTCCGGCGTGCCAACCGCCGCCCCGCCGACTGCAGTTCGCCCGCGACCGTATCCCTGGTGAACAGGTCGTCCGATGCGTCCGGCACCAGGGCGACCCTGCCGCCGTCGGACGTTGTCCCCGTACCCTCGCCCAGGGCCAGCGCCACCAGTAGGGACGACTTCCCGGCCCCGTTCGGCCCCACCAGCGCCACGATCTCGCCGCGGTGCAGGGCCAGGGAGGCGTCCCGGACCAGCGGCGTGCCCTTCCGGTTCACCTCGAGGTGGGCAGCCGTCAGCACGGGGTCGCGGCCGTGATCCGGACCGGCCGCCGGCAAGACATCGGCGGGAATGGAGGGGGAGGGAGCGGTGCCCGGCACCAGCGCACCGCCCTCGATGGTCCACCAGGAGTCAGCAACCGGCACCAGGGCCGCGGCCCGGTGCTCGGCCACGATGACGCACACGCCGTCGTTGGCCAGGGCACGAAGCACGGCGATGACGCGGCTGCGTGCGTTGGCGTCGAGGTCGGCCAGAGGTTCGTCCACCAGCAGCAGCCGGGGCTGGTCCACGACGGCGGCGGCGATGGCCACGAGCGTTGCCTCACCTGCCGACAGGGTGCTGACGTCCCGGTCCAGCAGCGCGGACACCCCAATCCGTTCCGCCACCTCCCGTACCCGGGCCTTCGCGGCGGCGGAGGGCATACCGCGGAGCTCGAGGGCCAGGGCAATGTCGTCCCGGACGCGGGTGGTCGCAAAGGCTGCGCGCGGATTCTGCAGGACGACGCCCACCAACCCCGCGGTATCACGCGGGGGAGCGGAGACCCGGTCCGTCCCGGCAATCCGCACAGTGCCGGACAGCTGGCCGCCGTCCACGTGCGAAAGGAGGCCCGCGAGGCCGCGCAGGATGGTGGACTTGCCGGAGCCCGTGGGCCCGGTGATCACCGCGACGGACCCGGCCGGCGGTGCAAAGGAGTCAACCCGGATGCGCGTGTCAGCGATGCGGAACTGGGCGTCGCGCACCACAAGGGGCGCGCCGTCGTCGTGATGTCCTTGGCGGGATGCCCGGCTGCCGAAGCCGCGCAGCTCCAGGGCCGCGGCAATGCGGCCGGCGTGCTCCAGGGTGCGTTCGAGGACGGGAACCAGGGCGCGGGGGCCGAAGCGTTCGCCGCGGAGCCGGAAGGCCAGGCGTACGGAGGCCACGGCGTCGGCCAGCGCCGGGAGGGCCGCCCAAGCCACCACCAGCATGCGGGCCACGCCCTGCAGGGGGCCGCCGCGGGCCAGGCGGACGAAGCCACGGGACACATCCACCCAGGCGTTGAGCAGGCCGAAGCCGAGGATCGTTGCGGCGATGGGCAGCGCTGACAGCACCGCCGCCCAGAGCCCCGGGGCCGTGATCGGACCCAGGAACACCACGTGGGCGTACGGGGCGGGGAGCCTCAGCGGCGGAAGGTCCAGCAGGACCGGGGTACCCGTGGCCGCCCCGTTGAAAAGGGCCCGGTAGGCGACCCGCGCCGCGATGAACACAGCAGCGAGAACCGCCGCTGCGCGCAACGGCGCGGGCCGGAAGGTCATGACGCGGGTGCTGCCGGTTCGTTGTCCACCGTGTAGAGCAGTTCAAGGCTCTCGCCGGGGTTGAGCTTCAGGCTGTCCAGGCCTTCCTGCGCGTAAGCCCACGCGCCGGCGGCGGGCTTCACCCAGAGCGCCCAATACGAGACCGTGTTTTTGTCATCGCACGCTTCACGGGTGGTGCCGCCCTTGTGCTTGATGTCGAAGTCCGCGGCGGGCACTCCGTTGACGCGGCACGCGAAGCTCGTGGGGTACTTGGCGGTGCCCTCGACCTTCACGTCGGCCTTGCTCAGAACGGCCGATGCCACGGTGGGGCCATCCACGGACACGCAGGCGGAGGTGTCGGCTGCGGACTGCTTCTGGGCGCCCGAATCGACGATGACCTTCACGCCGTCGCAGGGGCCGGCGGAGGTTGAAGCGGCGCTGGCGCTCGACGAAGCCGCTGCAGATGAGGCGGGGGCCGAGGAGCTTGGCTGGGTGGAGGCCGGCGTGGAACAGGCGGCGAGGGTCAGCAGGAGGCCTGCGGCGGCGAGGGAGCCCGCGGACGCGGTGCGGAGTTTAGTCAATGTCACCTGTCAAGGGTAGGGCGTTGGCGCTCCGGAGCGGATGGCCGTTCCGTTGTGTGACGCGGGCCCTCGCCAACCGCTGGCCCGACCAACGCAAAAGGGCCGACGGCGGCACTCACGTGAGTGCCGACGTCGGCCCCTTCTGCTGTGGTGTTGCTAGCCCTCGGTTGCCATCGCCGCGTTGGCCGGCACCGCGTCCTCCGCGGGATCGAACCTGGGGTCGTTGGACGACGGGTGGGCGGCGACTGCCGCGGCGTGTTCGGCCAGCACCCCGGTCTGATGGCGGATCTTCAGGCGGTAGAGCATGGCCCCGCCAATCACCACGGCGGCCACGAAGAAGACGCCGCCCCACTGCAGGTACCACTCGAACGGCGGCACCGAGTTGTAGATTTCCGGGCGGGGCCAGACCAGGTTCACCGTCATCGCGGCGCCCCACAGGACGGCGAGGATGTTCACGGGGAGGCCCCACTTGCCCATGGTGAACCCGGGCTCTGATCCGTCTGCGACGAGCGGCCACTTCTTCTGTAACCGCTTGCGGAGCAGGGGGACCGTGACCAGGAGGTAGGACAGGTAGATCAGCACGATGCTGATGCTGGACAGGATGGTGAAGATAGCCGGCTGCATCACGTTGACCAGCAGCGGGATGACGGCGATGACGCCGATGACGATGGCCGCCACTGTCGGGGTCCGGCGGACCGGATCCACCTTGCTGAGCTGCCGGCTGAAGGGCAGGTTGTTGTCGCGGGCCATGGCGAACATCATGCGGATGGCGGCGGCGTGGACGGCCAGGGTGCAGACCACCACAGCCACCACGATGCAGGCCAGGAAGGCCTTGCCGAACGGGCCGCCCAGGACGGAGAGGACGATGTGCTGCAGGCCGCCGTCGGGGGAGCCGATCTGCGGGTCACTGAGGTCCGGTGCGGCCAGGATGCCGAACAGCAGGATTCCCCCGCCCAGCAGGAACGACGCCGTGACGGCGCGCAGGATGGCCTTGGGAGCGGTCTTCTTGGGGTCCTTGGTTTCCTCGCCCAGCGAGCTGGCGGTGTCGAAGCCGTACATGACGTACCCGGAGGCCATGGCACCGATCAGGAAGACGCCGAAGAAGCCCAGGTCCTTGCCTTCCCCGAAACCGGCCGTATCAAAGAAGACCTCCGGGCCGCGGACCACATGCCAGGCCAGTGCCAGGATCAGCAGGACGGCGGCGATGAGCTCCACGAAGACGCCGACGCTGTTGATCCGGGTCATCAGCTTCACGCCGAACGCGTTGATGAGCGTGGAGATGGTGATCATGATGGTGGCCAGCACCACGCCGTTCATGGCGAAGTCATAGGGGCCGGTGCCGTCACCGACGAACTGGAAGCCCTCCCAGAGTTGAGGGAGGGTGATCTGCAGGGCCAGTGCCACCGAGCCCAGCGCCATGATGGAGGACAGCAGCAGCAGCCAGCCGGCCAGCCAGGACGAGGTCCCGGAGGACAGCCGCTTGGCCCAGTTGTAGACCGAGCCCGCAACGGGATAGCGGCCGGCCAGCTCGGCGAAACAGAGGGCCACCATCAGCTGGCCGACGAACACGATGGGCCAGGACCAGGCGTACGCCGGTCCGGCCATGGAAAAGCCGAAGTAGAACAGTTGGAAGACACCGGTGAGGATGGAGATGTAGCTGACACCGGCGGCGAAGCTCGCGAACTTGCCGATGCTCCGGTCGAGGGTCTGGGTGTAGCCAAATTCATCCATGCCACTTGAATCAATACTCTTGCTGGGTTCCAATATGGACTCCTAGATCAGAAAAGCACGATGGGACCGGCCGCCCTGGGGTGCGGCGAGATAACGTTCTGCGGGGGCCGCCATTGTTGGGAATGCGGCCCCCTTGATGACCCGCCGCTCAGGCGAGGGACGTGGTGAGCTCCTTCTCTTCCAGGGCGTCGGCGCCGGCATAGTCCGTCTTGATGAGATCGGCACAGCGCTCGCCGATCATCATGACGGTGATGTTGGGGTTGACGGTGACGTGCTCGGGCATGACGGACGCATCGGCCACGCGGAGGCCGGTGACGCCCTTGACCCGCAGCTGGGGATCCAGCGGCGACATGTCGTCGTCGGCCGGGCCCAGGCGGACGGTGCCCACGGGGTGGTAGACGGTGTTGTGGGTCTTGCGGATGTAGTCCTGCAGTTCCTCGTCCGTCTGCGCCTCGATGCCGGGCGAGAGCTCCCGGCCGGTCCACTCCGCCAGGGCAGGCTGGGCGGCGATTTCGCGGGCCTTGCGGATGCCGGCCACCATGACGCGCATGTCGTGGCCGTCCGGGTCCGTGAAGTAGCGGGGGTCCACCATGGGCTTGTCGCGGAAGTCGCGGCTGCGCAGCCGGACCGTCCCTCGGGAACGGGCGTGGGTGACGTTCGGGGTGAGGCTGAAGCCGTTCTCCGTGGTGGGGTAGCCGTGGCGGAGGGTGTTCATGTCGAACGGCACGGAACCGTAGTGCATCATCAGGTCGGGGCGGTCCAGGCCGTCCTCCGTGGGGGTGAAGATGCCGATCTCCCACCACTGGGTGGAGGTCTGCACCATGGGCTGTTTGGCCTCGAACTGCACCACGCCTTCCGGGTGGTCCTGCAGGTTCTCACCGACGCCGGGGGAGTCCACCAGCACCTCGATGCCGTGCTGGGCAAGGTGTTCCGCCGGGCCGATGCCGGAGAGCATGAGCAGCTTGGGGGAGTCGATGGCGCCGGTGGACACAATGACTTCCCGGTGCGCGGTGAGCCGGTGGGTGCGGCCGAACGCCCCGTCCACCACGTCTACGCCGGTGCAGCGCTTGTCCGCGTCGATCACCAGCTGGCGGGCGCGCAGGCCGGTCAGCAGGGTAAAGTTGGGGCGGTCCACGATGGGGTGGATGTAGGACACCGAGCTGGAGGAGCGGGTACCGTCCGCCCGGCGGTTGATCTGGAAGAAATTGGCGCCGTTGACCACGGTGGTGCCGGTGTTGAACTTCGTGCGGGGGATGCCCGCCTGTTCACAGGCGTCCAGAAGGGCGACGCCGGCAGGATCCGCCGGGGGCACGTTCATCAGGTGCACGGGGCCGGAGTCCCCGTGGTGCGGTGCGTCAGGCCCGGCGTCCTGGTTGGTTTCCAGCCGCTTGTACAGCGGCCAGGCGGCATCGGCGTTCCAGCCGGTGGCGCCGTACTTGGACTCCCATTCGTCCAGGTCCTCGCGCGGGGCCCAGAAGGCGATGCAGGAGTTGTGGCTGGAGCAGCCGCCCATGACTTTGGCACGGGCGTGGCGCATGAAGGAGTTGCCGTTTTCCTGCGGCTCGATGGGGTAATCCCAGTCGTACCCGGATTCCAGCAGTTCCATCCAGCGGTCCAGCTGCAGGATCTCGGGGATGTTCCGGTCGTCCGGGCCCGCCTCGACGAGGGCCACGGTGACATCCGGGTCCTCGCTGAGCCGTGCGGCCACCGCCGCCCCCGCGGACCCGCCGCCGATGACGACGTAGTCGAACCCGCGTTCGGTCACGTCCTCGATGTTGTCGTAGTGCATCTAGTTCTCCTTGCCGTGGTCAGCAAACCAGCCGGTGACCTGGGGGCTGGTGTTCTGGTAGATGTGCTTGGCTTCCTGGTACTCGGCCAGGCCCGTGGAGCCCAGCTCGCGGCCGACACCGGACTGGCCGAAGCCGCCCCACTCGGCCTGGGGGAGGTAGGGGTGGTAGTCATTGATCCAGATGGTGCCGTGCCGCAGCCGGGAGGCGACGCGCTGCGCCTTGCCGGCGTCCTGGGTCCACACCGCGCCGGCCAGGCCGTAGATGGTGTCGTTGGCGGTGGCCACGGCCTCGTCCTCGGTGCGGAAGGTTTCCACCGTCACCACCGGGCCGAACGCCTCGTCGGTGACCACGGACATCCCCCGTTGGACGCGGTCCAGGATGGTGGGCTGGTAGTAGAAGCCGGCGTCGTACTTTCCGTCCTGCGGTGGGGCGCCGCCGGTGCGCAGCCGGGCGCCCTCCTGGATGCCGCGCTGGACGTAGGCATGGACCTTGTCGCGGTGCGCTGCGGAGATCAGCGGGCCGGTCTCGGCTTCGTCGTCGAAGGGGCCACCCAGCCGGATGCCCTCTGCCCGGCGGACCAGCTCGTCCACGAACCGCTCGGCAATCGATTCCTCCACCAGCAGCCGGGCGCCGGCGGAACAGACCTGCCCGGAGTGGACGAACGCGCCGTTCAGGGCGTTGTCGACGGCGGCGTCGAAGTCCGCGTCGGCGAACACCACGTTGGGGTTCTTGCCGCCGAGCTCCAGCGCCACCTTCTTGACGGTGCCGGCAGCGGCCGCGGCGATGCGCTTGCCGGTTTCCAGGCCGCCGGTGAAGGAGACAAGGTCGACGTCGGGGTGTTCCGAGAGCGGGGCGCCCGCCTGGGCGCCGGCACCGGTGACGAGGTTGGCGACGCCGTCCGGAAGGCCGAGATCCTGCAGCAGCTGCATGGCCAGGATGCTGGTGGAGGGCGTCAGCTCGGAGGGCTTGAGGACGAAGGTGCAGCCGGCGGCCAGCGCGGGGGCGATCTTCCACGCCGCCTGAAGCAGCGGATAGTTCCACGGTGTGATGAGCCCGCAGACGCCCACGGGTTCGTAGACAATCCTGCTTACGACGGCGGCGTCCCCGGCGTCCACCATCCGGCCCGCCTGCTGCCCGGTGAGCCTGCCGAAGTACTCGAAGCAGGCGGCGATGTCGTCCATGTCGATGCGGCTTTCCACCATCCGCTTGCCGGTGTCCAGCGATTCCGCACGGGCAAACTTCTCGCGGCGCTCCCGCAGTCCGGCAGCGACTTTCAGGAGGAAGGCGCCACGCTCCGGTGCCGGGACGCTGGACCAGGCGCCGGAATCGAAGGCGGCCCGGGCTGCCGCGATGGCACGTTCGGCATCTTCCCGGCCTGCCTCGGACACGGTGGCCACCAGCTCCCCGTCTGCGGGGTTGCGGATTTCACGCACCGCGCCGGACGCCGCCGGCTCCCACCTGCCGTTGATGAACAGGGAGGAGGCGGGCTTGGTTTCAGTGCTGGGGGCGGCTTCCTGGGCCGGTGTGGCGTAAGTCATAGGAAGGACAGTAATGCACGTTGAACAAGTGTTCAATACTTTTCTTGAACACTTGTTCAATGCTCATAGCGCGGCTACTGTTGCCCCTGGACTGGGTGTTTCAGTGCTGTGAGGGGACCTGGGCGTCGCCGTTTTCGTCCGGAACCGGTGCCAACGCGATCTGCTCAGTGCGCGCGATGCTCCGCTGGATGGAGGCCTTGTCCACCCCGAGCAGCGCCGTCAGCCACACGCCGTTCTGGATGACCACGATGTCCGACGCCCGCTCCCTGCACGCCTCCCAGGACAGTCCGGGCCTGGCGCTGGACACCAGCGCCGCGAGCCCGTCGATGTACCGGTCAAAGGCGGCGGCGTTGATCTGCGCGTAATCCTCGTCCGCCTGGGCCAGGGCCCACAGGTGCAGGCGCAGGGACAGGTAGCGCGTGGTCAGCAGGTCAGCGCCGGCAACGCGCCGGAGCGCGCGGCGCAGCTGTTCATCGGGCGCCACGGACGGGTCCGGGGCGACGAGTAAAAGGTCATGCTCATCCACGCGGCGCAGGGCAGCGCGGATCAGGGTGGTCTTGTCGTCGTAGTAGTAGTTGACCAGGCCCAGCGCCACGCCGGCTTCCCGCGCCACCGCGCGCATGCTCACGCCCGAAATCCCGTGGCGGGACAGCAGGTCCATTGCCGCTTCGAGGATGCGGGTCTGCCTGTCCACTTGTTCGCCGGAAGTCACGGCACTGGTCCCCATCTGGCCAGACTATTGCCTAACACTGCACGTGCCTAACGCAGCACCGCCATGCCCGCCCCGCAACCCAATGGGCCTGCTGATGGTGTTTGAAGCCTTCTTCCGCAGGGCACGGTGGTTGTACACCGGGATTGACCAGTACAGCTTGGAGAACGATGGAAAGCGCAAGCCTTCTTGCCCTCTTATTCGCCGGCGCCATCCGCGCGGGCGAAAGCGCACAGCCCCACTCGCCGCAAAATAAGCGCGAAGTCCGGGTGGAAGCGGCCCGCGTGGCTGGCGTTCAGGAGCAGGACCGCAACCTTCCTGCACCGGCTGGCTTGGGCAGTGGAACCGGACCCGAGCTGACGCAGAAAATCCCCGGCGGGCGCTGAGGCACACACAAACGCCCGGTCCGGCTCAGGGCTGGGCGTGGTCCGCGCGCTCCAGCAGGCGGGACACCCCGTAGCCAATCACCAGGCCCCAGAAGGCTGCATGGATGTTGAAGAGGTTCATGCCGGAGATTGTCACCACGAACGTCACCAGTGATCCCAGGGTGAAGCTGGTGGCGAAGGCCGTCACGAAGGCCTGCTGGAGGGCCCGCAGCATCGCGATGCCACCCAGCGCCAGGACGAACTCCTTGGGCGCGGCCAGCATCAGCCGGGTCAGGGTGGGGGCAAACGCTGCGAACACCAGGGCGAGCAGGCCGTACGCCACGGCGGCCGTGTACTGGCGCTCCCTCTTCCCGGACGACGTCAACAGGGCGTTGGTGGGACCTGTAACGCAGGCCGAAACGGCGCCGAAACCGGCATTTAGCACTGAAAAGGCGCCGGAGGCAATAGCGAAGGCATTCACCGGCGGGCGGTGGCCGGCGGCGCGGAGGACGGCGATGCCCTGGCCGTTTTGGACGAACAGCACGGTGAGGGCCAGTGGAACCACCAGCTCCAGCTGGGCAGCCCACGTGAATGCAGGGGCGGTGAAAACCGGAGTGGCCAGGAGCGGTCCGCCGGGCGACAGCCTGAACTGCCCGCTGGCGGCCACGGCAATACAGCCTGCCACCAGCGTGCCCAGGACCGGCGGCAGGAACCTGCCAAGCCTGGGAACTGCGGTGAGGACCAGGAACGCGGCCACCATCGGAGCAGCCACCGCCGGGTTGTCCTGGGTGGAGGCAACAATGTCGGTGCCGAACTTCAGGAACACCGCGGCCACCATGGCCATCACGAGCGGCATGGGCACCAGCGCCATGGCTTTGCGCACCACCCCGGTGGCGCCCAGGGCGAGGATCAGCACGCCGGAAGTGAAGAAGGCCCCGACGACTTCGGGGAAGGCCAGGTGCTGAAGGGACGGTCCCAGGAGCACCGTGCCGGGGATGGACCAGGCGAAGCCCAGGGGCTGCCGGTAAATGAGCGACATCAGCAGCGTGGCCGCCCCGCCGGAAAAGAGAATGCCAAAAACCCAGGACGACAGCTGGCCCTGGGTCAGGCCACCGGCCGTCCCCACGGCCAGGGTAACGGCGATGGGCCCGGACGCCGCGAAAATAAGCCCGATTGCCCCGTTGGAGACATATGACAGGCCCAGGTCGCGAAGAATCCGGCGCGGACCAGCGGGCCGGACCCCCGGGCGTTCCAGCAGGGGTTCCGGCGACGGCGCCGGCGGGGCTGACCCGACGGATGTGGCGGCCGGGTCGGGGCGGGGATGGCTCATCGGAACTCCTGGCTGGCGAGGAAAACCGGAGGCGCTCCGAAGCATCAGCTCCGGAGCGCCTCCGTGCGGGGGTGTCTCCCAGTTTGCGTGCTACTTCTTCTGGCCCTGCTTTGCCAGGACGTAGTCATAAACTACTTCCTCGCCCTTCCCGTCGGTACGGGGGCGGGGGTCCAGCATCAGTTCAGGCTTCACGGCCGAGGCAATGTCGTCCGCGTTGTGGGGGTCGCCGGGGAAGTACAGCTGCTGCGTGACCGGCTCGTAGCCCGGCGCGGACACCTTGATGTGGACGTGCGCGGGACGCCAGGCGTGCCAGCCCGCGGCGTTGATCAGCTGCCCGCAGGCGCCGTCCGTGGGGATCTGGTAGGGCGCCGGACGCATCGTGTTGATCTCGAACCGGCCGTCGTCGGAGGCCTTGACGGTGGCCCGGAACAGCCACTCGGGCATGCCCGGGGCGTACTGGGAGTAGAAGCCGGCGGCGTCCGCGTGCCAGATCTCCACCTGGGCACCCTGGATGGGGTTGCCGTCGGTGTCGGTGAACTGGCCGGTGAAGCGCAGCGGGGTGCCCTCTTCGTTGTCGCGCATTTCCACCGTGGCGGGCGTCTGGAGTTCCGGAGAGCCGGGAACGTAGTAGGGACCCTCGATGGTGCCGACGGTGCCGGGACGGTCCTGGGAGTTCACGTCCTCAACGGTGTGTTCAAGCCAGACGTCGAGGAACAGCGGCCATTCACCGTCCGTGCCCACCTTGATCAGCCATGCTTTCAGGGCGTTGTATTCCTCGTAGGTGACCTGGTGCTCGACGACGATGTCGTTGGCGGCCTTGATCAGTGCGCCGGCCAGCAGGCTCACCCGTTCCTTGGATACATCCACGCGGGAGAGCTTGCCTGACGCAGCGAACCGCTCGGTTGCCTTGGAGCCTGCTTCGACGGCGGTGCCTTCGTTTTCCGTGCGGCTGTCCGTTGGGGTTTGGGTCATGACGATGTCCACCTTCTTCATTGAATGGGACAGGAAGGGCTCCTGCTCCCCACGCGGCTGGCGGGGCGGGACGTTCCACCTGCCCTGCTCGGCACCGCGTGATCTCGGTCTCAAGCGTAGGCGTGGAGATAAGGACGCTACAAATATCAACTAGGCGTCTTTTGAGTCATTATCAGTACATAAACTCACCCTTGGTAGAACCTAGGTATTTGCCTGATGTGAGGCCAATCACGAGCGGCAAGAATTGCTGGACAACGTCCGCCGCCGAAGCCTCTTCCCGAGTGGACCTCCGCCCATCCGTCCAGCAATCTCCAATGAAGGAGCACGCCATGACCGAGAACCTGATCCATGCCCGCGAGGTCCTTGCCGACGCCGTGATCGACGACCGCGAGAACGGCGTCATCCGGGCCAAGCGCGAGATCTTCACCGACCAGGAGATCTTCGAACTCGAGATGAAGCACATCTTCGAAGGCAACTGGGTGTACCTCGCCCACGAGTCGCAGATCCCCAACGTGGGGGACTACTTCACCACCTACATCGGCCGCACCCCCGTGATGATCACCCGGGACAAGGACGGGAACCTGAACTGCCTGGTTAACGCCTGTTCGCACCGCGGCGCCATGCTGTGCCGCCGCAAGACGGACAACCGCACCACCTTCACCTGCCCGTTCCACGGCTGGACCTTCAAGAACTCCGGGGAGCTGCTGAAGGTCAAGGACTCCCGGAACGCCGGCTACCCCGAGACCTTCAACAAGGAAGGCTCACACGACCTCACCAAGGTGGCCCGCTTTGAGTCCTACCGCGGCTTCCTGTTCGGCTCGCTGAAGGCTGACGTGCTCCCGCTCGAGGAGCACCTCGGCGACGCCACCAAGGTCATCGACTCGATCGTCGACCAGTCACCGGAAGGCCTGGAAGTGCTGCGCGGTTCCTCCACCTACACCTACGACGGCAACTGGAAGGTCCAGGCCGAGAACGGGGCGGACGGCTACCACGTCACCGCCGTGCACTGGAACTACGCAGCCACCACGGCCCGCCGCAGCGCCGGAGACTCCGCCAACAAGACCAAGGCCATGGATGCCGGCAAATGGGGCAAGGTCAAGGGCGGGTTCTACTCCTACGACCACGGCCACCTGCTGCTGTGGCAGGAATGGACCAACCCCCAGGACCGCCCGCTCTGGGACCGCCGCGACGAGCTTGTGGCCAAGTACGGCGAGGAGAGGGCCAACTTCATGATCAACATCTCCCGCAACCTCTGCCTGTACCCGAACGTCTACATCATGGACCAGTTCTCCTCGCAGATCCGCCACTTCCGGCCGATCTCCGCGGACCAGACCGAGGTGACCATCTACTGCATCGCCCCCAAGGGGGAGTCCCAGGAGAACCGTTCCAAGCGCATCCGCCAGTACGAGGACTTCTTCAACGCCACGGGCATGGCCACCCCGGACGACCTGGAGGAATTCCGCTCCTGCAACAAGACCTACTGGGCCACCAGCGCCCCGTGGAACGACATGACCCGCGGCTCCACCCACGAGATCGCCGGCCCGGACGAGCAGGCGCAGGCCCTGGGCATGACCAGGGTGATCGCCTCCGGCGTGCGCACCGAAGATGAGGGGCTCTACCCCATCCAGCACGGGTACTGGAAGGAAGTCATGGACCGGGCCCTGGCGGAGGAAGAGGAACGTTCCGCACTGGAATCCGTTCCCGTCACCGCCTGAGAGAGCCCGCCGGAACCATAGAGAGCGCAGAACCCATGACCAACCTGACCCACACCGCCCCGGTCCTGAAGACCGCGGAGGAGATCGCAACCCTCGAAACCGTCCGGGCGTTCCTCTACCGGGAAGCCCGCCTGCTGGATGACCGCCAGTTTGATGAATGGCTGGAGTGCTACCACCCGGACTCCGAATTCTGGATGCCGGCCTGGGACGTGGACGACCAGTTGACGCAGGATCCCCAGAACGAGATTTCCCTGATCTACTACGACAACCGCGGCGGCATTGAGGACCGGGTGTTCCGGATCAAGACCGACAGGTCTTCGGCCACCTCCCTCCCGGAGCCGCGCACGGGCCACAACATCACGGACGTGGAGGTTGTGGCGAACGACGGCGGCAAGGTGGACGTGCGCTTCAACTGGTTCACCCTCTACTTCCGCTACAACACGACGGACACCTACTTCGGCACCAGCTACTACACGGTGGACCTTTCCGGCCCGCAGCCGGTGATCCTGAAGAAGAAAGTCGTCCTGAAGAACGACTACATCCACCACGTGGTGGACGTCTACATGATCTGACCTGCCCGCAGCCGGCGCCCGGGACCAACGGGCGCCGAACGGCAGGTCCCATCCCGTGCCCGCCGGGCACGCCATAACTTTTCCCCGGACGCGACGACGCGGCCGCCCCAGTCAGGAGGACCCCATGGGCCACAAAGTAGCCCTCAGCTTCGAAGATGGCGTTACCAAAGTCATCAAGGTCGGTGACTATGAGACCGTCATGGACGCGGCCTACAAGGCGCGGATCAACATTCCGTCGGACTGCCGCGACGGCGCGTGCGGCACCTGCAAGGCGTTCTGCGATTCCGGCTCCTTCGACCCGGGCGACTTCATCGACGACGCCATGACGGAGGAGGAGCTCGAAAAGGGTTACCTGCTGACGTGCCAGGCCGTCCCGGAGTCCGACCTGGCCATCCAGATCCCGGCCACGTCCGAATCGGCCAAGACGGCGGCCGCCACGTTCAGCTCCACCATCAAGGAGCTCAACCGGCACACCGACACCACGGTGTCCTTCACCCTTGAGGTGGAGAACCGGGACGCACTTGCCTTCCTCCCCGGGCAGTACGTCAACCTCAAGGTTCCCGGCACCGACGCCGAGCGCTCCTACTCCTTCAGCAGCGGCCCCGAGGTGGACGATGCGTCCTTCATGGTCCGCGTGACTCCGCAGGGCGCCATGTCCGAGTACCTGCGCGACCGCGCCGCGGTAGGCGATGCCATCGAGTTCACGGGCCCGTACGGATCCTTCTTCCTGCGCGAGCCAAAGCGGCCCCTGCTGCTCCTGGCCGGCGGCACCGGGCTGGCCCCACTGCTGTCCATCCTGGAAAAGCTCTCCGAAAACCCGCCGTCCACCCCGGTCCACCTCATCTACGGGCTCACCCGCGAGGCGGACATCGTGGGCCTTGACTGGCTCCGCGCCTACGAGGCGAAACTGCCCGGCTTCACCTGGGACTACATCGCCTCCGAGCCCGGCACTTCCGCCCCGCACACCGGCTACGTCACCCAGATCATCGAACCGAAGCACCTCAACGACGGCGACGTGGACATCTACCTCTGCGGCCCGCCGCCCATGGTCAACGCCGTCTCCAAGTGGCTGGACACCGAAGGCATCAAGCCCGCCAACTTCTACTTCGAACGTTTCGCGCCGAAGGAGACCACCGGGGGCGACGCCGAAACCGGCGCCCCCGCACCGGCCGGGAAGATCCAGGTCGAGGGCGACACCATGAGCCGCGGCGAGGCCGTGTCCTCGCTGGAGACCGGCCGGCTGGATTTCCGCAAGGAGGACAGCTTCGCCCAGCTGGACGCCCGCATGGGCCTGGAGCTTGCGGTCAGCGAACTGCTGCTGGGAAGGCTCAGCGAACAGCAACTTCGCCAGCTCCGCCGGCTCGCGGAAGCCACCACCGGCTCGGTGCAGGGCGGGAACATCACCGACCCCGAGGAGTTCGCGCGCACCAACGAGGAATTTCACGAGTACCTCTTCATGGTCTGCGACAACCCGATGCTCCTGGAGTCCTACCGGCGCCTGGACGTCCACGCCCAGATGGCCGCGGCCTTCGAAGCCGGCACGCCGATCTTCGAACGCGTCACCCAGGACCACCTTGAGATCGTGAACGCCTTCGAACGCGGCGACAAGGACCATCTGCGCGCCGTCATCACCGCCCATGCCCAGGACGCGAAGGACACCATGGCCGGGGCCATCGACGCCAAGGCCGGCCGCTGATGGCTGCGCCGTACGCCGGGCAATACGTGACGCCGGGCAGGTTCGGCGGCAAGGTCGCCGTCGTCACCGGTGCCGCCCAGGGGATCGGCCGGAAGGTGGCCGAGCGCATCGGTGCCGAAGGCGGCGCCGTGGTCCTGGTGGACCGCGCGGACCTGGTCCACGACGTTGCCCGCGGCATCGACGAGGCCGCCAAAGCCTCGGGCTCGGGCGGGTCGGCCACGTCCGTCACCGCAGACCTGGAGACCTTCGCCGGCGCCACCCAGGCCATCAAGGCCGCGCTCGCAGCCCACGGCCGCGTGGACGTCCTGGTCAACAACGTGGGCGGCACCATCTGGGCCCGCCCCTACCAGGAGTACGACGAGGAGAAGATCGAGAAGGAGATCCGCCGCTCGCTCTTTCCCACGCTGTGGACCTGCCGGGCAGTCCTGCCGGCCATGATGGAGCAGGGCTCCGGCACAATCGTGAATGTCTCCTCGGTGGCCACCCGCGGAATGCACCGGGTGCCCTACGCTGCGGCGAAAGGTGGCGTGAACGCCCTGACCCAGTCGCTGGCCATGGAGGTGGCCGGGCACGGCATCCGCGTGGTGGCCACCGCCCCGGGTGGCACGGAAGCCCCGCCGCGGAAGGTCAAGCGCGGGCCGGACGCCGAATCCGCCACCGAGAAGGACTGGTACCAGACCATCGTTGACCAGACGGTGGACTCCTCATTCATGAAGCGCTACGGCACCCTCGACGAGCAGGCGGCGCCCATCGTGTTCCTTGCCTCGGACGAGGCGTCCTACCTGACCGGCAGTATCCTCCCGGTGGCCGGCGGCGACCTGGGGTAGGGGCCGGTGCTGGACGCGCGGCACCAGGGGCGCCCGGGCCGCTCCGGTAGGATTGCGGCCATGACAGCGGGCTCCACCCAGGGCGAGATGGCGGAGGACTTCCCGCTGGCGGGCCGGGCCGCGGCGTTCGAGCAGCTGCTGGAAATCCTCCGAACTGTCCGCAAAGGCAAGGTGGGAACCGTTGTCCTGTCCGGGCCCTCGGGCTCCGGCAAAACCGCGCTCCTGGAACTCTTCCTCGACCACTGCCGCACGGCCGCCCGCGGCGTCCGCGTGCTGTCCGCCATGGGGGACGACTGGGAGGCGCAGTTCGCCCTGGCAGGCTACTCCCAGCTCATGCGGACCCTGCCGCTCCGTACGGCGAAGGATTACGACGGCGGCCCGGCCCTGGCGCCGGGGCCCGTCGCCTCCCTGACCCCTGACCAGGTGGTCAACTACGCCGCCACCCTCAGCACCCATCTTGAAGGCCTGCAGACGCACGGCAGCGTGGTGGTCGCCGTCGACGACGTCCACAAGCTCGACGAGGAGAGCCTGCGCATCCTCACCTTTGTCATGCGCAGGCTGCACGACAAGCGGGTCCTGTTCCTGCTGACCCTCAACCCTGTTGACGCGCCCCGCGTCCCCGCCGGCGTGCTCGACTTCCTCACCGGCCACCAGGTGGCCCGCATCCCGCTGGAACCCCTCTCGCCGCAGCAGGTCCAGGACGTGGCCCGTAGCCTGTTCGGCCTGGACCTCAGCGCGACGGCGGCCCATGGCCTGGTGACGCACACCGGCGGGATTGCCCAGTCCATCGTGGAGCTGCTCCGTGAGCTGCCCCCGGAAACCTGGCAGTCGTGGTTCCCTTCCCTGCCGCCCACCTCCCGGGTGCGCACCAGGGTCCGCAGCGTCCTGGCCGCAGCGTCCTCCGCCCTGGTCGCCGCCGCGGAAGCCGCAGCGGTGCTCGGTCCCGGCGCGGGCCTGGCCGAGGTGGCCAGGGTGGGCGGCCTGGAATCCGTCATGCCGGCACTCGATGAGGGGCACCGTGCGGGGCTGCTGGGACTGTCCGTGGACCAGTCCCGCTCCGCCGTCGCCTTCCTCGAACCCGGCACCGCGGAGGCCGTCTACGAACAAATCGTCCCCAGCCGGCGCATTGCCCTGCACTGGAAGGCGGCCGAGGTTGTCCAGTCCGAGGGCGAACAGCTGGGCCACCGCGTTGCGGCCACCCCGGCCGCAGACGAAACCCTCGCCGCGGAACTGGAAGAATTCGCGCGGCGGCAGGCGACGGTCGGCGCATGGCAGGATGCCTCAACTGCGCTGTTCTCCGCCTCGCGGCTGTCCCCCGATATCCGCGCCCGGAACCTCCGGCTCCTGAAAGCCGTCGACGCCTTGGTGGGCTCCGGCAACGTGGCCCAGGCGCAGGCCTGGGCCGGGGCAGTGGATGCCCTGCCGCCGTCGCCCCTGCGCTCCTCGGTGCTGGGGTACCTGTCCACCGTGTCGGGCCAGAATGACAGCGCCCAAAGCCAGCTGGAGATGGCGTGGCGCACCAGCAATCCGCAGCGTGAACCCGCCGCGGCAGCACAGGTGGCCCAGCGGTTCGTCCTCCACGGGGTGGCCTCCTGGGACGGTCCGATGATTACCGGCTGGGCCGAACGCGCCATGGCTCTCACGGAGCCCGGAACTCCGGCGCACATCGAGTCGGAGGCCATCTACGGACTGGGCCTCTATGCCCAAGGCCGGATAGCGGACGCTGAGGCCTCCTACCAGCGGGCCTCTGCCCAGGCGGCCGAGAATGCCCAGAAGCAGCGGGTGCAGATGGGCGCCGGCTGGCTGGCCCTGCGCCTGGACAACGCCGAGTCCGCGCTGGTGAATTTTGAGTCGGCCGCCCCTACCGAGTACCGCGGGGGATCGCTGCGGATCTCCCTGTGGGCCGAGGCCTGGCTGGCCCGCACCCACCTTGTGCTGGGCAATTGGGACGCGGCCGCCGCCACCATCTCCCGGGCAAGCGTCCGGCTGGAGACCTCGCGGATGCCGCTGATCCGGCCGCTGCTGTACTGGACGGCCGCCGAGCTGTGGTCCATGCGGGGCGACTGGGACCGGGCACGCTACTACGTGTCGCAGGCCGCGGTGCAGCCGGGGACCTACCGGGCCATGCAGGTCCCGGCCAGCCTGGCGCGCGCCCGCTTCCACGAGGCACGGGCGGATTACGAAAGTGCCCTGGCTGCCCTGCAGCCGCTGGCCGAACTGGACCCCTGGACCGATCAACGGGTGTCCTTCTGGCCGTGGCAGGACACTTACGTCAACGCGCTGGTCATGACCGACAAGCTCGATGCCGCAGAGACGTTCCTTACCGCGTTCGAGGGAGTGCACCGCGAGCGGGAAGTCCCCTCCGACCTGGCCCGCGTGGCGTGGGCACGGGGCCGGCTGCTGGCCGCGCAGGGGGACCCGGACACGGCAAGGGAGTACTTCGAGGCGGCGCTGGGGCACCTCCGCGGGCTCAACCGCCCCTATCTGCGGGCACGGATAAGTTTCGCGTTCGGGCAAAGCATGCGCAGGGCCGGCAAGCGGCGCCTGGCCTCATCGGTGCTGCGGGCGGCCCGGGACCTGTACGACACCCTCGGCGCGGCCACCTACGTGGAACGGTGCGACCGTGAGCTGAAGGCCACCGGCCTGGACGTGGGGAACCTGCCGGACCCGGCGGACCCGGTGCTTTCTTCGGTGGGCGGCCACCATCAACAGCTCACGGCCCAGGAACAGGCCGTGGCCGAGCTGGTGGCTGCGGGGGCAACCAACAAGGAGGCGGCCATGGCCCTGTTCCTGGCCGAAAAGACGGTGCAGTACCACCTGACGCGGCTGTACCGGAAGATGGGAATCCGGTCGCGCAGCGAACTCGCGGCCGCGTTCCGGGCCAAGGACTGACCCGGAACGCCGCAGTGCTAACCGGTGGCTACTTGACGTCCGAGGGGTGCTTGGCCAGCGGAACCACGGTGATGTCCATGTACGGGAACAGGGGAAGGCCCTGCAGGATTCCGTGGAGTTCGTCGTTCGATTCGACGTCGAAGATCGAGTAGTTGGCGTATTCGCCCACCACGCGCCAGATCTCGGGCCACTTCCCTGAGCGCTGCAGTTCCTGGGAGTAGGCCTTCTCCGTGGCCTTGATTGCGGCGGCTTCTTCGGCAGGCATGCCGGCGGGCAGGTTGACGTCCATATGGACCAGGTACTTCATGGATGACCTCTCGGTGCCAGGGGTGGGTGTCAGTCTGTGCGGTAGTGGGCGAGCTTGTCGTCATCCACGTCAGTGCCCGCACCGGCACCTTCAGGAACGCGGATCCGGCCCCCGGTGATCGCCAGCGGCCGGGCCAGCAGGTCATCGGTCATGTCGAGGTAGTTGGACAGCTCCGCCGCGCGCTTGGCGGTGTGGGCGAATGCTGCGCCGAACACCACCGAGGCCACCGTGCCCACCTGCGTGTCGATCTGGTTGCCGATGTAGACGTCGATGCCCATGCCCTCGGCCATGCCAACGATCTTGGCGGCTTCGGTGAAGCCGGACCGGGCGGTCTTGACGGACAGGAGGTTGGCCCCGCCGGTGAGGATCTCGCGGGCAGCCTCGCCCAGGTTGGCGGCGGATTCGTCCGCGGCAATGGGGATGGGGGAGTTGGTGACCAGGCGGCGGCGGCCCAGGACTTCGCGGGCATCGTCCGGCTCCTCAAGGAACTGCAGGCCGAGGTCGGCGGTGCGGCGCAGCACCTCGGCGGCCTCGTTGGCTGTCCAGCCGCGGTTGGCGTCCATGTACAGCTCGGCGTCCTCGCCCAGGCCTTCCCGCAGCACCCTGGCGGCCTCGATGTCCAGGTTCAACGGACGGCGGCCTGTCTTCAGCTTGAAGGTGTTGATGCCGTACGTTTCCCGGAACTCCAGGGCCAGTGCCAGGAGTTCCTCGGCGGGTTTGAAGCCAAGCATGTGGGAGACGCGCAGTGAGTCGGTGTAGCCGCCCAGCAGCTTGGTCACGGGCTGCCCCAGGGTCTTGCCGATGACGTCCCACACGGCGATGTCCACCGCGCCCTTGGCCGTCTGGTTGTGGATGGTCCGGGCCAGGACGGCCTGGATCTTTTCCCGGTCAAAGACGTCAATGCCCACCAACTGCGGGGCGAAGACATCCTGCATCACCGCGACGATGGACTTCTGCGTCTCACCGTAGGTGTACGGGCGGGGAGGGGTGTCTGCGGTCCCCACCACGCCGTCATCTGTGTGGACGCGGACCAGGACATGGTCGGCCTCATGCACGGAGCCGGACGCGAAATGGAGCGGATGACGGTACGGGATCGAGTAGGGGATCGCCTCGATGGCTGCGATCTTCATGATGGGAGGTGCCTTTCATCAGCAGGAGCCGGGTGGGGAGCGGGGGTGCCGGCAGGGGCGGAGGCGTCAGCGGTTGCCGTGGCCACAACGTCCAGGAAGTTTTGCAGGAGGGCGGACCGGTGACCGCGCAGCCAGGCGACGGCGAGTTCCACCGGCGGAGCATTGTCGATCTCCCGGTAAGCGACGCCTTCGAGCTGGAAGGCACGAACGCTGGACGGCATGACGGCGATCCCGCCGCCCGCGGCTACGAACGCCAGCATTGTGGAGGTCTCACCAACCACCTGCGTGATCCGCGGCTGGAAGCCTGCCTGGCGGCAGAGGTCCGAAGTAATGCGGTTCAGCACGGACTCCGGAGCGTAGGCGATGAAGTCCTGGTCCTGCAGTTCATGCATGGCCACGGGCCGGTCCACCGCCAGGGCGCTGAAGGAGGGAAGCGCGACGACGAGTGGCTCCTGGGTGACCACGCGGTAGTCGATCTCCTCGGACGCAACGGGGGGACGCAGCAGCGCCGCGTCCAGGGTCCCGTTCCGCAGCCCCGCTTCCATCGACGGCGTCAGCATCTCTCCGTTCAGCGCCAGTGACAGGCCGGGAAGGACCTGCTTGGTGAGCCGCGCGATCCGTGGCATGACGCCGTAGGTAGCCGACCCGGAGAACCCCACCCGGAGGACGCCGGTGGCGCCCTTGCCTACCTGGTAGACATCCGCCCGGAGCGTCTCGACGTCGTTGACGATCTGGCGGCCGCGGTCCAGCAGGAGCTGGCCCGCCGCCGTCAGGTCCACCCGCCGGGTGGTGCGGTTGAGGAGCTGGACACCCAGCTGGTCTTCCAGCTGGCGGATCTGCTGGGACAGGGGCGGCTGGGCCATGTGCAAGCGCTTGGCCGCCCTGCCGAAGTGCCGTTCCTCCGCGACCGCGATGAAGTAGTTCAGCTGGCGGATTTCCATCCGGTGCCACCTTTCCAACGGGCCGGGAGGCGCGCGTGGCCTCATTGATTCATAGAGTAACCATAAAGAGCCTTACTTAGATACTTTTTCGACGTAATCTTGCTTCTCTTCAACGACGGGCAAGGCTTCCTCCACCTTGTGCTGGCGCGGTACCAGGACGGTGACGGCGCCGCCGAGCAGGGCCACCGCCCCGTAAATGTAGAAGGCTGTTGCCCCGCCGATCCCCGCCGCTGCCAGCCAGCCGCCGATGATCGGGCCCAGGACCCCGCCCAGCCGGCCCACGCTGGCGCACCAGGCGACGCCGGCGGCCCGGGCATTGGTGGTGAAGTAGTTGGACTGAAAACCGTAGACCAGCACCTGGGTGCCCAGGGTTCCCACCCCTGCGGTGGCGATGAAGGTGAAGAGCAGCGGCAGGGGAAAGCTGAACGTCATCAATCCCAGGGAAATGGTGGCGAGGGCAAACGTGGCAGCGATAACCCGCTGTGGTCCGTTCCGGTCGGCCATCCGGGAAGCGACCAGTCCGCCCACCACGGCGCCGAGGTTCAGGGCCAGCGGGAAGAACAGAGCGTAGGTCCGGCCGTAGCCGTAGCCCTCCATGATCTTTGGAAGCCAGGTGTTGAGCCCATAGGTCAGCAGGAGCCCGCAGAAGGACATCAGGCCCAGCAGGATGGATGCCACGGCGAACTGGCGGGAAAAGACGGCGGCGAACCCTGACTTCCGTGGTGCGGTGCCGGCCTCCCGGATCACCTGCTCTTCGGCGAGCGGCACGCCGGTGCGCCATGCGGCGGCCAGCGCTTCCTCTTCCCGGCCCCGGGCCAGCAGCCACCGCGGGGATTCCGGAAGCTTCCGCCAGGCAATGGGCAGGATGACCAGGAGGGGCAGGGATCCAATGATGAAGAGACCGCGCCAGCCGATGCTGTCCAGGAAGGCGATGCCCAGGACGGACGCCAGCACGCCGCCCGCGGGGACCCCGGAGTAGACGATCGCATTGTAGAACTGCCGGCGGCCCGCGGGCGCGAACTCGGCCATCGTGGCGCCGGCGCTCGCGATGACGACGCCCAGGCCCAGCCCGGTGGCAAACCGGAGGGCGCCGAAGGCGGTGACGTCCGTGGCCAGGGCAGTGGCGAACATGCCCAGGGAGAACCAGGCGATGCCAGCGAGCATCAGCCGGCGGCGGCCGAAGAAGTCACCGACCGCCCCGCATGCCAGCGACCCCACCAGCACGCCGATCAGGGCCCAGGATCCCAGGAGCCCGGCGGTGGCAGCATCAAAATGACCGATCTGGCCCGCGTCCGCGAGCAGGCCCGGAAGGACGGTGCCGTAGACCACCAGGTCGTAGCCATCAAACAGGAGGGCAGCGCAGATGACGAAAGCCACCCAGTTGGCTGTCCGGGTCTCCTTTCCCGGGTTTCCGGAGATCGTGGATTGGGGGTGCGGCAGCGTCATGGCGCATGTCCTTTCAGGGGGCGGGTGGGCAGGCGTCGGGGGATTCGGATGGATCCGCGCCGGGCCTCGGCAACCCAGCCTGACAGGCAATGTGACGCACGGCATATGAGGGGAATGCCCGGTTTCCCGCCGGGGATGGATTGTGCCGTTTCCGCATATCAAAGGGACTGTTTTTGCGATGGATCCAGCGGGAACAGGCCAAATGCACCCGGCAGCAGGGGCATCCCGGCGGCGGCGGGAGGGTCGGTATCAGTCCATACGCGGCCGGTATGAACCAGGCGGCCCGTAACCATGGCCGGGGTCACGGCGACGCGGTTAGGCTGGCGGAATGATCAATCCAGCACGGCTGCACTCAGACCTGTCCCGCCTGGGCCGGGAGACGGACATGTTCCTTGCCACGGTCTCCTCCTTGTCCGATGAAGAGATGGCGGCTCCGTCGCTGTGTGAAGGGTGGACCCGTGCCCACGTCATCGCGCACGTCGCATCCAGCGGACGGGCCCTGGTTGGGCTGATCGACTGGGCCACGTCCGGGGAGGAACGCCAGCTGTACGCGTCCCCTGAAGCGCGATCGCAGGCCATTGCCGCACTGGCGGCCCTGCCGCGGGAGGAGCTCCTGGCTGAAGTGCGGGACTCGGCCACCGCTTTCGCCGATGAAGCCCGGCGGTTGACCGGGGCGCTTGCGGCGCCGGAAGTAAAGGTGGGTGGCCGGGAGCTGCCGGCAACCTCCATTGTGGCGCTGCGGATTGCCGAGGTGGTGGTGCACCACCATGACCTGGACACCGCCTGGACCATCGAGGAGGCCGACCCCGATTCGCTGTTGAACGCCATCGAAGCCGTGGTTCGCGCCATGCGTGCCAAGGGGGCGCCCGGGATGACGCTGGTTACCGAGGAACGCGACAAGTGGGTCATCGGTGACGGCGGCCTGCGGGTTGAGTCGGACCGGGAGGGCCTCCTGAAATGGCTGGCACGCGGCCACGCCGAAGATATTGAGGCGGCGGGCCCGGTGCCCGTGCTGCCGGCCTGGTAAAGCCAAAGAAGAATCCCCGCCGGGCACCAGCGAATTGCTGGCGGGCCCGGCGGGGATTCCTTCGTCGGCGGGACGCCTACTTCTTCGGCAGGCCCGCCGGGTTCAGTTCGGACTTCTGGATGGCCTCGGAGGAGAGGCCCCAGCGGTCCAGGATCCTGGCGTAGGTACCGTCGTCAATCAGGTGGTTCAGCGCAGCCTGCGCGGCGACCGCCAGCCCGTTGCCCTTCTTGGTGGTAAACGCGATCTGCGCGGTCAGCGGCCAGCCGCCGTTCAGCGTGCCCACCTGCTTCGTCTTCCCGTCCTGTGCTGCCTTGTACGCGGCGGCGGCGTTGGGTCCGAACGTCAGGTCCGCCCGGCCTGACTGAAGTGCAAGGCTCGAGGCCGAGTCGTCGTCGTAATACTGGAACTGGACCGGCGCCAGGCCGTTCTTCTTGTTCTCCTCGTCCCACCGCACCAGGATGGCTTCCTGGTTGGTGCCGGAGCCCACGATGATCCTCTTGCCTGCCACGTCCTTGGCTTCCTTGATCTCGCCGATGCCCGAATCACTCTTGGCGTAGAAGCCCAGGAGGTCGTTGCGGTAGGTGGCGAAGTCGAACTTTTCCTTGCGCGCCTCGGTGACGGTGACGTTGGAGAGCACGGCCTCGTACTTGGACGATTCGATGCCCAGCGGCCAGTCCGCCCACGCCACGGGCAGGACCTCCACGTTGAGCCCCAGCGCCTCGCCCACGGCGTAGGCGATGTCCACTTCACTGCCGATCAGGGTCTTGTTGTCCGTGGCGAACAGGCTGAGCGGCGCCGCCCCGCCTGTGGTCACCACGGTGAGCTTCCCGTCGGCCTTGATGGCCTCCGGCACCAGTGCAGCCGCGGCGGGGTCGGCCGCGACGTTGAAGCGGTCCTGTTCCGGGGACAAGTTGAAGGTCTTGCCTGCGGAGTTGGCGGCGGACGACGACGGTGCTGTCGCTGCCGAAGCGCCGGGATCGGAGCAGGCAGCCAGTCCCAGCAGCGCTGAGACGGTCAGGGCCACGACGGCGGCCGGCTTGGTGTTGATGGCCATGGTTCCTCCTTGGAAAGGGAGCGGAAGATGCAGCGTACTGTGCGCGTTGCAGCAACTATCCGGCAGCCCCGGAGGCGGAATCAAAGGCCACGAAACCCGGGGATACAGGGAGTAACCGCAGTTAACCGGAGGACCGCGGCGGTCATATTCGCCGGCCGCAACCCCGCCGGATACGCGCCTGTCACGCATCCAGCAGAAAGCGAGTACTCGCGCGAAAAAGACAAGTGGTGATTACGCGTGTTCTCCGCCCGTGCCGGACTCTACGGTTGGGCCATGAGGCGGCCAGAGTGGGCCGCCGCAATGGTCTTATCAGGAGCTCGCATGCGCACTTCCCCGTCCAAGTCCCCCCTTTCCCGCCGCCTGGCCGCCGCCGTTGTCCTGCCCGGGCTGCTCACCACCAGCATGGTGCTGGTCCAGCCGGCCGTTGCCGCTACAACCTCCACCACCGGCATGTGCAACGGAGTGGTCAACCAGCTGGCGCACCGTGGCGCTGTGCAGGAAAACCTTTTGAAAGCCGCCGCCAAGAAGAACGCCGACGCGATCGCTGCCTTGCAGGCCGACAAGGCCAAACTGCAGGCCCAGGCGGATGCCTTGGCGGCGCAGAAAGCTGACGCGGAGAAAGCGCTGGCTGACCTCGCTGCCCAGGAGACGCAGCTGGACAGCCAGGAAACGGCAGCGCAGGCAGAACTGGACAGGGTGACCGCTCAGCAGGAAAGCCTCACCTTGCAGGTAGCGGCAGCGAAAACGGCCATCACCGACCTTCAGGGAAAGAAGGCAGACGTGGAGAGCCAGCTGGCTCCGCTGCAGGAGGAACTGGCAACTGCAGAGGCCGCCTCCGCGGACCTCCAAGCACAGGCCGACCAGCTGGGCGCAGAACTGGTGGCCAACAGCCAGGCGATCGCAGCCGCCCGGACGGAGCTCTCCGCGCTGCAGCAGGCCGCGGACCAGGCAGCCTCCGACCTGGCCACCAAGGAGACCCAGATCCAGCAGGCCCAGGATCAGTTGACAGCCCTGGCCGCGCAGGCGCAGCAGGCCGCCGCTGCCGTGGACGCCGCGCAGCAGGCTGTCGCCGACGCCGAAACCCAGCTGAACGCGCTGGTGGCAGCCGGAGACACCGCGGCAGCAGAGCTGCAGGCCCAGCAGGACAAAGTGGATACTGCGAAGGCGGCACTGGCCGCGCTGCAGGAAACCGCTACAGCCGCCAACGCTGCCGTCACCGGCAAGAAGGACCAGATCGCCACGGCACAGGCCGAGCTCGGTACCCTGCAGTCCACGGCCACCGCTGCCAAGGCGGCCCTCGATGCCAAGAACGCCGAGATCGCCAAAGCCCAGACGGACCTGCAAACCCTCCAGACCAACGCGGCGGCCGCAGCAAAGGCTGTCAGCGACAACACCGCCAAGATTGCGGCCGTGAACGCCGACATCACCAGCTTCCAGGCCCAGATCGCCACGGTGAACGGCCAGATTTCAGCCAAGCAGGCCCAGTTGACGCAGGCCCAGAACGACCTTGCAGCATTGACCGCGCAGAAGGACGCTTTGACTGCGCAAATTGCAGACCTCAACAGTCAGATCGATGCGATCAAGGGCAACTCGCAGAAGAAGCGCGACCTCATCGCCCAGCGTGACATCCTCCAGGACCAGTTGAATGGCGTGAACAGCCAGATCGCCAATAAGAGCGCCACCATCTCCGGCCTCCAGGGTGATCTGGCAACCCTGCAAAAGCAGGTGGAAAGCCTGAACTCCCAGCTTCTGGCCAAGCAGCAGGAAAGCAGCACACTGCAGCAGCAGGCAGCGCCCCTGCAGGCAGCCCTCGACGCCGCCAATGCTGCGGTGACCGCAAAACAGAACGATATTGCGTCCCTCAAGGAACAGGTGCCAGCGCTCCAGGACGCCCTGAACCAAGCCAATACGGCCGTGACCTCCAAGCAGACGGAGCTCGCCACCCTGGAGGGGCAACTCCCGGGTTTGGAGCAGGCAGCAAAGGACGCAGTCGGCGCAGTGATGGCCCAGCAGCAAGTGGTCGCAAACCTCGAAGAGGCCTTGCCCACCCTGACCGAACACGTCGCGCAGGCCGAACAGGACATCGCGGACCAGCAGGCAGTTCTCGACGCGAAGAACACCACTCTGGCCGGGGCGCAGGGAGCGCTCGCTGCAGCCAACGGCGCGGTGGAGGACAAGCAGTCGGAGATCTCCACCTTGCAAGACCAGCTCAACGGCCTGCAGGCAACCCTGGACGCCGCGAACACCGCGGTTGGCACCAAGACGGCGGAAATCGCTTCGCTCAACCAGATCGGCGACGACCTGGTGGCGCGGATTTCGTCGCTCAATACCGAGATCGGCGCCGCGGAAGGCAACATCCTGGACTTACAGACTCAAGTGAAGCCACTGCTTACCCTGCTGAACCAGCTCAACGGCGAGATCAGCGCCACGGAGGCTAAGCTGGCGGATCTGCAGGCACAGCTAACAGCCCTCGATCCTCAGATCGTGGCCGCGCAGACCAAACTGGCGGATCTGCAGGCCAAGAAGGGGAACTACGCGGATCCGATCAAGGTGCAAAAGCTCCTGGTATCCAGTCTTCAAACGCAACTGGCTGACATCCAGAAGCAGATGGCGGCGATCGATTCCACCATCGCGAACGGGGGCTGCGCCGTCTGATCCGGGAGGCATGAAGGCCGGCGCCCAACGACGTGCGCCGCAAGGAGGGGACCAGCTCAATGAGCTGGTCCCCTCTTTTACGTCGTGACGGTCAGCGCCGGCTGATTACGACAGCGCCGCGAGGACTTCCTTTGCCACGTCCTCGCTGGACTGCGGGTTCTGCCCGGTGATGAGGTTTCCGTCGCGCACCACGTTGGAGGACCAGGCCGCGCCGTTTTCGACGACGGCACCCTTCTCCTTGAGCGCGTCCTCCACCAGCCAGGGGGTGTTCTCCCCGGTTCCGCCGCCGAGTTCTTCCTCGTTGGTGAAGACCGTCAGGCGGCGGCCCTTGAAAGTGAACCCGCCGTCGTCGTCCGTTGCGCTCAGCAGCCCCGCGGGACCGTGGCAGAACGGTGCAATGATCTTGCCGTCCTTGTTCGCCGCCACCAGCAGGCGGCCCAGATCGGCGTCCTTGTACAGGTCCGCCATGGGGCCGTGGCCGCCCGGCATCACTACGGCGTCATAGCCGGCAATGTCGACGTCGGCGAGGACCAGCGGGTGCGCCAGCTCGCCGTCGATCTTCGCGACGTAGTCCCGGAAGCCCTGGGCGCGTTCCTCGCCGCCGGCCGACTCGGGAGCCAGGCTTACCTGGTCCACGGTGGGCTTCCTGCCGCCGGGGGTGGCGATGTGGACCGTGTTGCCGGCGTCGGTAAGGGTCTGGTGTGACACCACCAGTTCCTCTGCCCAGTAGCCGGTGGGGTGTTCGCTGCCGTCCTTCATGGTGAGGGAATCTGCGGCCGATACGACCATCAAAATGTTTGCCATGGTGTTTCTCCTGTCTTAGCTGACGTGAGTGGCTGGAAGCCGCTTGCTACTTGCCTGCTGCTTCAAGCTCAGCGTACGTGGCGTCGTCGAGCGTGATGCCGGCGGCGGCCATGTTCTCTTCGAGGTGCTGCACCGAGCCCGTGCCGGGGATCGGCATCATCACGGGGGAGCGGCGCAGCAGCCAGGCCAGGGCCACCTGGGAGGTGGTGGCGCCCAGGCGCTTGGCCGCCTCATCCAGCGGGCCGCCCGGCTGGGCGAGTTCGCCGGCGGAAATCGGTGCCCAGGGGATGAAGCCGATGCCGTTCTCCTCGGAGTAGCGGAGCACGTCCTCGGAGCTGCGGTCGGTCAGGTTGTAGCGGTTCTGGACCGTGGACACCGTAAAGTGCTTCCCGGCCGCCTCCAGCTCCTCGACGCTGACCTGGGACAGGCCCAGGGCGCGGACCTTTCCTTCGTCCTGGAGTTCGCGCAGCACGCCGAACTGCTCCTCGGCGTCCACCTTGGGATCGATCCGGTGCAGCTGCAGCAGGTCCAGGGTGTCCACCTTCAGCTTGCGCAGGCTCAGCTCGGTCTGCTGGCGCAGGTATTCGGGACGGCCAACGGGAATCCACTTGTTGGGCCCGGTCCGGGTGAAGCCCACCTTGGTGGCGATCTTCAGCCCCTCCTTGCACGGGTGCAGGGCCTCAGCGATGATTTCCTCGCTGATGTTGGGGCCATAGGAATCTGCGGTGTCGATGAAGTCCACACCGAGTTCGACGGCGCGGCGCAGCACAGCCACGGCGGCCTGGCGGTCTGCGGGCTCGCCCCAGACGCCGTCACCCACGATGCGCATGGCACCGAAGCCGAGCCGGTGCACGGTTCCCAGATCCTTGAGGTCGATCGTCGCGGACAGTTCCAGCTGGTTCGTTGAATCATGGCTCATAGGGGCGGCAACCTCATCAGTGTGCTGAGTATTCCGGAAAACACGAAATAACCCCGGCCCCGCCGTGGTTATGCATCAAGTGCCCGCCGCGATCCGGCCGGCGACTCTTACGAAACGTTCCTGAAAGGCCGCACCTGACGTGACTCTTCCCCTCTCCATCCTTGACCTGGCAACCATCGGCAAAGGCCAGACGGCGGCGGAGAGCCTGGCGGGCAGCGTGGCCATGGCGCAAAGCGCCGAGAAGCTGGGCTACCGGCGCGTCTGGTACGCCGAGCACCACAACATGTCCTCCATTGCCTCCTCCGCCACCAGCGTGCTGATCGCCCATGTGGCCGCGCACACCGAAAGCATCCGGCTGGGCGCCGGCGGCATCATGCTGCCCAACCACTCCCCGCTGACCATCGCAGAACAGTTCGGCACCCTGGAAACCCTTCACCCGGGCCGGATCGACCTGGGCCTGGGCCGTGCCCCGGGCAGCGACCAGAACACCATGCGGGCGCTGCGCCGCGACCCGATGTCCGCGGACAGCTTCCCGCAGGACGTCCTGGAACTGCAGGGATACCTCACCGGACCCACCCGCATCCAGGGCGTGGAGGCCACCCCCGGCAAGGGCACCAACGTTCCGCTGTACATCCTGGTTTGGTCCCTGTTCGGCGCCCGCCTGGCCGCCCAGCTTGGCCTTCCGTATGCCTTCGCCTCGCACTTCGCCCCCGCTGCCCTGCAGGACGCGGTGGCCATCTACCGGAGCGAGTTCAAGCCGTCCGCCCAGCTGGAGGCCCCGCACGTGATTGCGGGCGTCAACGTGATCGCCGCCGACTCTGCGTCCGAAGCCCAGGCCATGTTCCAGGCCACCAAGCGTGCCCGCGTCTCCCTGTTCTTCGGCGGCGGCACCCGCGAATTCTCCGACGACGAGGCGGACATGATCCTGGACTCGCCGCAGGGACGGCACATGGCACAAATGATGACATACTCCGCCGTGGGGACACCCGACGTCGTCCTTGACTACCTGGACAGCTTCGGCCAGCACGCCGACGCCGACGAACTCATCGTGGCGCACCAGAGCCCCGGCACCCGGGACCGGCTGCGGTCCATCGAACTGCTGGCGGAGGCCGCCGGGCTGGTGCGGGTCTGACATGGCGGACGTAAAAGACGGCGTAGGGTTCCGGTCCGAACGCGGGCCCATCCTCATTGCCCTGATGCTGTCCACGGGACTTGTGGCCATCGATTCCACCATCGTGGCCACGGCGGTGCCGTCGATCGTCCGTGACGTGGGCGGTTTCTCGTCCTTCCCCTGGCTCTTCTCCGCCTACCTGCTGGCGCAGGCAGTGTCCGTGCCCATCTACGGCAAACTCTCCGACATGGCAGGGCGCAAGCCCATCATCCTGATCGGGATTGGCCTGTTCCTCCTCGGCTCGGTGCTCTGCGGCGTCGCCTGGAGCATGCCCTCTCTGATCGCCTTCCGGGCCCTGCAGGGGCTCGGCGCCGGCGCGGTACTGCCGGTCGCCGTCACCATCGCCGGCGACATCTACACCCTGCAGGAGCGTGCCAAGGTCCAGGGCTACCTGGCCAGCGTCTGGGCCATCTCCTCCGTGGTGGGCCCCAGCCTGGGCGGCATCTTCTCCGCCCTCGGCATCTGGCGCGGCATCTTCCTGGTTAACGTGCCGCTCTGCCTGCTGGCCGGCTGGATGTTGGTCCGCACCCTTCACGAAAACGTGGAACGGGCCACGCACAAGGTGGACTACGCCGGCGCCGTCCTCCTGACCGGATCGCTGGGCCTGCTCATCCTTGGTGCCCTGCAGGGTGGCCAGGCGTGGGCATGGAACTCGTCCATCAGCATTGGCGTCTTTGCTGTCGGGGCCGTGCTGCTCGTTGCGTTCCTGCTGGTGGAGCGGCGGGCAGCGGAGCCCATCCTCCCGTCCTGGGTGGTGTCCCGCCGCCTGCTGGCCACCACCGCGCTGGTGTCCTTCGGCGTCGGCGCGATGATGATCGGGCTCACCTCCTACGTTCCCACCTTCCTGGAAGGCGCGCTGTCCTCCTCGCCGCTGGTCGCGGGCCTGGCACTTGCGGCGCTCACCCTCGGGTGGCCGCTCAGCGCCTCGCAGGCCGGGAAGTTCTACCTGCGGATCGGGTTCAAGTCCACCGCCCTGATCGGCATTGCCATCGCCGTGGCGGGCCTGCTGATCCTGTCACTGACTGCTTCCTCGCCCAACGTGGCCCTGATCGCCATCAGCTGCTTCGTCGTCGGGCTTGGCCTGGGCCTGCTGGCCACCCCCACCCTGATTTCTGCCCAGTCCAGCGTTCCCTGGCAGGAACGCGGCGTGGTGACCAGCACCAACATGTTCGCCCGGTCCATCGGCAGCGCCCTGGGCGTGGCCGTGTTCGGTGCCGTGGCCAACTCCATCTACGGCGGCAGCAGCGGCGGCGACGCCGATCCCGCCACAGTGATCAGCGCGTCCGGTGCCGTGTTCCTGGCCGCGCTCGTGGCCGGCCTGCTCACGGTGGCAGCGGTGCTGGCGATGCCCGCGGTGAAGGCCGAAGACAGCGGCAATTCCGATGCGGAGCCCGTGCCCACCCAGGCGGACGGCAGCTCCAGCCAGGCTGCCGCCGGCGGAGATGTTCCTGCAGACAAGCCCTAAGGGCGAATGTGTGTTTACTTCCCCGCTATTTGTTTTTTCCGCGTGCGGCTATGCGCCAGCGGTCCACGATTTTGCCGCAGGCGACGACAGTGATGTCGTCAACGAGATTCACGGCCACGCATACGTGGTTCGGTATTACCCGTAACCGCTCTCCGAGAGGCGGGAGCTCTGCATCTGCTGGCCAGACCACGGTCGCGTGATGTTCCGAGAGCGCGGTGATGCGTGCTTCGGGATAGTCGAGCAGCCGTCCAAAGCCGGTGGCCCACGCAGGTCGGTCGCCGCCCAGGATTTTGCTGCCGGAGTCCAGGACGATCCTTCGCGGTATGACGTCGTCGCCCTCATGCCGGCTTACCACTGTTGCGGCGACGGTCAGCGCGATGTCTTCAGGGACGCATCGTTCCAGTTCCAGTTGCTGGGCGTCATTGAAGACATAAACTCCAGGCCGGACCTCGGTGGCTACGGAATCACCGGTGAGAGTGGCGGTGGGAGTTGAACCGCCGCTGCGATGCAGGATTTCAAATCCTGATTGCGTGAGCAGGTCCGAGGCCTGTCTGAGGGCCAACCGTTCGTCTTCGGTTGCTTTCAGGGGCATCCCCGGGGCGTAGCTGTGGCCCGGGAAGGTGAAGACGCCTCTGACCCTCAGACCGGCGCGTGCCGCGGTGTGGGCCACGTCAACGACCGCACCTGGGGCGATTCCGCTTCGGTGATGGCCACTGTCGATTTCCAGCAGCACGTCAAAGTCGCCGGCTGCGTCATTCAAGGACGCTCCCATTGCTTGGGCGGCCTCCCGTGAATCGAGTCCTACTGAGATCTTTGTGGTGGCAGCAAGTCGGCGCAGGCGTTCGGCTTGACGAGGACCGACCCAAATGGGGTAAGCGATGAAGATGTCGGCAGCTCCGTGTCCTGCAAAGACTTCAGCCTCCCCGAGGGTCGCGACAGTGATGCCGACTGCACCGGCCGCCAGCTGCAGTTGCGCGATTTCGGGCACCTTGTGGGTTTTCACGTGGGGTCGGAGGTTCAAGCCTTTCGCGTGGACGGCAGCGGCCATGCGGTCGATGTTCCGCTGGAGCACATCCCGGTCGACCAGGATCTCTGGAGTGTCGACTTCTTCTGGGATTGTCATCGCTGGTTCTCTTTCTCTAGGTCGAGGCCCCTAGCGGGACGCGCGGAAGATCGACGGCGCGTCCCGGGTCCCGGTCGCAAGGTCGGCCAGGATGCGCCCGATCACCGGGGTGAACTTGAAGCCGTGCCCGGAGAAGCCCGCGCCGATCACCACCGGCCCTATCCTGTCCAGGACAAAGTCCTCGTCCGGGGTGGTGGTGTAGGTGCAGCTGATGGCCTCGAAGGAATCGGGGTCGACGCCGGGCAACCACTGCCTGGCATAGTCCTGCAGCGCTGCGAGCTGGGCTGGTTCGGGCAGGAAGTCCCGGTGGTCCGGGTCCACCACGGGGCCCACGCCGTGCCAGCCGGCCTTGATGCCTTCGCCGGGGGTCTGCATTCCGTACACGGGGGAGTACCAGCCCTGGTAGTCCGGGCCCGGGTAGTGGTTGAAGCCGGGCCACACCGCGCCGGGGTCCGCCACGCGGAAATGCGCCGGCTGCTCCTGGGTCACCCTGAGCTTCGGGATCCGCAACGCTGCGGCGCCCGTGCCCGCAACACGGGCCAGCAGCTTCTCCGTCCAGCCGCCGGCCGTCACCACGGCCTGGGCTGCGGTAACCACCTCCGTGCCCGCAGCCGATTCGAGCGCCAGCCGCACGCCGTCGTCGAATACCTCGAAGTCCACCACCTTGGTGTGGTGCCTGATCTCGGCGCCGCGGGTTGAGGCCAGCCGCTGGAAGGCGGGCAACGCCGCCTCGGGGTTGAGCTGGCCGCCGTCGGGCATATGCAGGACCTGCTGGTCGAACCGGATGCCGCGCCAGCGTTCGCCGGCCTCACCGGGGGACAGGAATTCGGCGCTGATGCCGGCCTCGGTGAGGGCTGCGGCGACTTTCGGGAGGTCGCCGCCAGGACCATGGGTGACGACGCCGGTGCGCGCCAGCAGCTGCACCCCGCTGTCCTGCTCCAGCTCGTCCCACAGGGCCAGCCCCTCGGCCAGCATGGCCACGTAGTCCGGCTGGTGGTAGCCCGGGTTGAGGTTCCGGGTGGCGCCGTGGGACGCGCCGATCTTGTGCCCGGGGCCGAACTGCTCCACGAGCGTCACCTGCCGGCCGCGGCGGGACAGTGCCCACGCGGCGGCCGAGCCCATGGCGCCACCACCGATCACTACGGTATCCAGCACAGTATTCATCAGCCCTCCAAGCTGCAGTTACGACTCGTGGCCAGTGCTCACGCCAGCAGCAGCGCGACACCGATCATGGCGGGCACTGCCACCACGGTGGTGATCAGCACGGTGTCCTTGGCGACGGTAAGTCCGGTTTGGTAACGGCTGGCGGCCACAAACACATTCTGCGCGGTGGGCAGGGAGGACGTCACCACCACGGCAAACAGCGCATGGCCGTCCATGCCAAGCACGAAGCGGGCAAAAACATAGGCCAAGGCCGGCTGGACAGCTAGCTTGAAGCCACTTGCCAGCAGGGTATCCACGCGGCGGCCGGACGAAGCCTGCAGGGGCCGCGTGCCGTTCAGGCTCATCCCGAACGCCATCAGCATGGCGGGAATCGCGGCCCCGCCAATCAGGTGGATCGGCTCCATGACCAGCGCCGGAACCTGGAAACCGGTGCCGGCCACCAGCAGCCCCAGTCCGGAGCCCACGATCATGGGGTTGCGCAGGATCATCAGGAAGAATCCCAGGACCGTGGTCCGGTGCGTGCTGGTGCTCGAGTCCAGGATCATCAGGAACATCGGGGTGAAGAAGGCCAGCTGGAAGATCAGCAGCGGCGCCACGTAGCTGGCATCTCCCAGAACATATACCGCGATGGGAATACCCAGGTTCGCCGAGTTCGCAAGGGACGCGGACATGGCGGACATCAGCGATTCCGGGAGGGCCCGCTTCAGCCAGAACCTGGCCAGGGCGAAGAAAATGGCGGCAGCGGTAATCGCCGCCACCGCCGTGACCAGCAGCGGCTCGGCGAAGACTTCCTGCAGGCGGGCCTTGCTCAGGGTTTCGAAAAGGAGCGCCGGGCTGGCCACGAAGAACGTCAGGCCGCTCAGTACGGGGCGGGCGTTATCGCCGAGGATCCGCTGCCGGCCCACGAACCATCCCACCAGGATGATGCACCAGACCACGAAGAACCCTGCCAGCACCCCTAGCAAGGATCAGCCGTTCGGGCACGGCGGAGGCAGGGACCGGGTCGCACGCTCCGGTTACAGGGTGGCGTTGTTAAGCGCGAAAGGGGGGCGCATCATGCCGGGGGTGAGGCTTTCGGCGGGGTCGTTGCCCAGCTGGATGATCCGGTTGTCCCGGTCCACGTGGACCACCTTGGGCTCGTAGGCCCTGGCCTCTTCGGTGGTCATTTCCGCGTAGGTAATGAGGATGACGATGTCGTTCTCGTGCATGAGGTGCGCCGCTGCACCGTTGATGCCGATGACGCCGGAACCGCGCTCGCCGGCGATCGTGTAGGTTTCAAGCCGCGCGCCGTTGGTGACGTCCACAATGGACACCAGCTCGCCGGGCAGGATGTCGGCGGCTTCGAGCAGGTCGAGGTCAACGGTGACCGAGCCGACGTAGTGCAGGTCGGCGTGCGTGACGGTGGCCCTGTGGATTTTGGACTTGAACATTGTTCGATTCATAACGGGTCCAGTCTAGTCCTGCGGCCCTTTACCCGCAGTGACGCACGAAACATACGGGCCCGCGCGGTGACACGGGTGCTCAAGGCTCAGGGGACGCACCTGCGCAGCCACGGGCGGCCTGGCTACGCACGGAAGGACGCGGACGACGGCGGCCGGTCACCCGGCGTCGTCCGTTGCCACCGCCGCCGCAGCCGCAGCCAGGGTTTCCCTGGCTGCCAGGATGGCCGGGCGCTGGGTGCTGGAGCGGCGCACCGAGGTGAAAATGGTGCGGTGCGGCTTGCCCGGCAGCTCCAGGAGCTGCGCGGTGGTGCCGCGGCCCGTCCACACCAGGTCCGGCATCAGGGCCACGGCATTGCCGGACTCGATCAGGCGGGCCTGGGCCTGCAGGTCGGCGGTTTCAAACCGGACATCGGGCTCGAATCCTGCGCTGCGGCACGCCTGTTCTGCCCAGTGCCGCGATGCGGCGCCGCGCGGTTCCATGACCCAGGCCAGGTCTGCCGTGTCCTCCAGGGAACGGATCGCGGGTCCGCCGCCGGACGCGGGCGGAACGGCCAGCCGGATGGCGTCGGTGGTCAGCTTCACCTTGTCCAGCTCGGGGTAGCGCGGGGCCGCGTGTCCCGGATACTGCTCGGCAATCACCAGGTCGAAGTCCCGCGCCCACGTTTCATGCAGTGCCGTCTCGGGCTCACGCTGGATCATCTCGATCCGCACCTCGGGGTACGTCGCGGCCATGCGCGTCAGGGTGTCGGGCATCAGGGCGAGCGCCGCAGACTGGAACACCGCGATCCGCACCGTCCCCGTGACCGTGGTCAGGGACGCAGCCAGGTCCGCTTCTGCCTGCTCCATGGTTTCCAGCAGCTGCGCCGTGTGTGCCACCAGCACTTCCGCCTGGGGCGTCAGCTGCACCCGCCGGCCCGTCTTCCGGAGCAGCTCGACGCCCACTTCCTTCTCCAGGAGGGCCAGCTGCTGCGATACCGACGACGGGCTGTACTGAAGCGCCTCGGCCACCTCCGCCAGCGTCCCACGGATGCTTAATTCGCGGAGCAGCCGCAGCCTGCGCACATCAAGCATGATGGATTCCTAACTGAAACTAACGAATATAGGTTAGAAGTAGCCACTTTATCTAACGCAATCGCGCACGCATACTGTTGAAACCGAGTTACCCCCGTCACAGCCAGGTTTCTTGGCGTGCCGCGGCGGGGTCGCACCCCAACCAGGAGTTCCTGATGAGCAGCAAAGATTTGAGCCAATCGATCATGCGGCGAAAGCCCATCGATGACATCGAAGAAGAGAGCAAGCACAGCGGACTGTTCAAGTCCCTCGGGCTGTGGCAGCTCACCGCCATTGGCGTTGGCGGGATTATCGGCGTCGGCATCTTCTCCCTCGCGGGGCTGGTGGCCGCCGGCAGTGAAGGCACACCCGGGGTGGGGCCCGCGGTGCTGATTTCCTTCCTGATTGCAGGCCTCGCCTCCGCGGCCGCCGCCCTCTCCTACGCGGAGTTCGCCGGCATGATCCCGCGCGCGGGCTCCGCCTACACCTACGGCTACGTGGCCCTCGGCGAGGTGATCGGCTGGTTCATCGGCTGGGACCTGCTGCTGGAATACATCGCCATCGTCGCCGTGGTGGCCATCGGCATCTCCGGTTACCTGGACGCCTTCCTGGCCGGCATCGGCATCCACCTGCCGACCTGGATGACCTCCACCTTTGACGAAGGCAAGGGCGGGATCGTCAATATCCCGGCCATCCTCGTCTGCCTCCTGGTCACCTGGATCCTGTCCCGTGGCACCAAGGCGTTCGGCCGGTTCGAACTAATCGCCGTGGCCATCAAGGTCATCCTGATCCTGTTCATCATCGGGCTCGGCGTCTTCTACATCGACACCAACAACTACAACCCGTTCATGCCGAGTGGGTTCGGTCCCGTGGTGGCAGGCTCCGCCACCGTCTTCTTCGCCGTGTTCGGCTACGACGCCATGAGTACCGCGGCCGAGGAAGCCAAGGACGGCAAAAAGCACATGCCCAAGGCCATCGTGCTCTCGCTCATCATCGCCATGCTCCTCTATGTTGCCGCCACCCTGGTCCTCACCGGCATGCAGAACTACAAGGACATCGACCCCAAGGCCGGGTTCGCCTCCGCCTTCACTTCGGTGGGCCTGCCCGTCATTGCCACCATCATTTCGGTGTTCGCGGTCCTGTCCATCCTTACCGTGATGCTCACCTTCCTGCTCGGCGTCACCCGCGTCTGGTTCTCCATGAGCCGTGACGGCCTGCTCCCGGGCTGGTTCGCCAAGACCGACCGGCACGGCACCCCGCAGCGCGTCACCTGGATCGGCGGCATCGCCTCCGCCTTCCTGGCGGGAGTCTTCCCCATCAAGGCAGTCGCGGACCTCACCAACATCGGCATCCTGGCCGCGTTCGTCGTCGTGTGCCTGTCCGTGATCATCTTCCGTTACAAGCGGCCTGATGCTCCCCGTACGTTCCGCCTCCCCCTGATGCCCGTCATTCCGGCGTTCGGTGTCCTGGCCTCCGCCTTCCTGATGCTGCAGCTGCACTGGGAAACCTGGCTGCGGTTCGTGGTCTGGCTGATCATCGGTTTGGTCATCTACTTCGGCTACGGCCGCAAGCACTCGCTGATGAACCCCAGCAGCCCCCGCCACGAGGAACTCGCAGAGCTGCACCGCCCGCTTTCCTGACCTCTCCCCGGACGCGCCATCACCTTCTGCCCGTTTTTCCCCAACGCCCCATCAGATAATGCGGCGTCCAGCCGAACCCTCCCCCACATTCCGTGGGGGAGGGTTCGTTGCTTTGGGCGGAAGGTGATGGGGCGCCGGCGGCTTGGGGGCGGAATGTGATGCGGCGTTGGCGGTTTTGGGGCATCAGGTGATGGGGCGTGGGAGGTGAATAAAACATTGGTTTTCCTAACCTGTACTGGTTGGAAAAGATCGCTTTATCTTATGTGAGTTGAAGCTCATACTGGTGGAAAGACCTCCCAGAACACCAGAAAGATCGGGAAAAACAATGACCCACGTTGCAATGGAACCGGCAGTCGCCAAGGCGGCCACCCCGCAGACCGTCGACGTCGACGTCCCCCAGGCAAAGGCCCTCGCCAATGAAGCGGTCGCCCTGGTCCGGCGCTGGCTCACCGAGGCCGCCAAGGTTCCGGTGGACGCTTCCGCCGAGCATCTGGCCGGCGTCCTGAAGGACCCCAACGGCCTGGACTTCACGGTGGGCTTCGTGGACGGCGTGGTCCGTCCCGAGGACCTCAACGTCGCCGCCCGCAACCTCGCGAAACTGGCCCCCAAAGTTCCCGCCTTCCTGCCCTGGTACATGCGCAGCGCCGTGGCACTGGGCGGCACCATGGCCCCCGTCCTGCCGCAGGTGGTCATCCCCGTGGCCCGCAAGGTCCTGCGCGAAATGGTGGGCCACCTGATCGTTGATGCCACCGACGCCAAGCTGGGCCCGGCCATCGCCAAGATCAAGAAGGACGGCATCAAGCTCAACGTCAACCTCCTGGGCGAGGCAGTCCTCGGGGAGCACGAGGCATCCCGCCGCCTCGAAGGCACGCACACGCTGCTGGCCCGCCCCGACGTCGACTACGTCTCCATCAAGGTCTCCTCCACCGTGGCCCCGCACTCCGCCTGGGCCTTCGACGAAGCCGTGGAACACGTCGTCCAAAAGCTCACGCCGCTCTTCCAGCGCGCCGCCTCCTTCCCCAAGGCCAAGTTCATCAACCTGGACATGGAGGAATACAAGGACCTGGACATGACCATCGCGGTGTTCACCCGGATCCTGGACAAGCCGGAGTTCAAGAACCTTGAGGCCGGCATCGTGCTCCAGGCCTACCTCCCGGACGCCCTGTCCGCCATGATCCGGCTGCAGGACTGGGCTGCCGAACGCCGTGCCAACGGTGGCGCCGGCATCAAGGTCCGCGTGGTCAAGGGCGCCAACCTGCCCATGGAACAGGTGGAAGCTTCGCTGCACGACTGGCCGCTGGCCACCTGGGGTTCCAAGCAGGACTCCGACACCAGCTACAAGAGCGTCATCAACTACGCGCTGCACCCCGAACGCATCAAGAACATCCGCATCGGCGTCGCAGGCCACAACCTGTTCGACATTGCCTTCGCCTGGCTCCTGGCCAAGCAGCGCGGTGTGGAGTCCGGCATCGAATTCGAGATGCTGCTGGGCATGGCGCAGGGCCAGGCCGAGGCCGTCAAGAAGGACGTCGGCTCGCTGCTGCTTTACACCCCGGTGGTGCACCCGTCCGAGTTCGACGTCGCCATCGCCTACCTGATCCGCCGCCTGGAAGAGGGCGCCAGCCAGGAAAACTTCATGTCAGCGGTCTTCGAGCTCAGCGAAAACGAAGGGCTGTTCGAGCGCGAGAAGCAGCGCTTCCTCTCCTCGCTGGAGGCCCTGGACAACACCGTTCCGCTGCCCAACCGCCGGCAGGACCGCAGCCTTCCCCCCGCGGCGATGCTGCACACCGGTTTCCGCAACACCCCGGACACCGACCCCGCGCTGCCGGCCAACCGCATCTGGGGCCGGGCCATCCTTGGCCGCGTCCCGTCCTCCACGCTGGGCAACGCCTCCGTCAAGGCCGCGTTCATCAATGACGAGGAAACGCTGAACTCGGCCATTGCCAACGCCGTGGAGAAGGGCAAGGCCTGGGGCGGGCTCTCCGGCAGCGAGCGCGCAGAAATCCTGCACCGCGCCGGTGAGATCCTGGAAGCCCGCCGCGCCGACCTCCTCGAGGTCATGGCCAGCGAGACCGGCAAGACAATCGACCAGGGCGACCCCGAGGTCAGCGAGGCCGTGGACTTCGCCCACTACTACGCCGAATCCGCGCGCAAGCTGGACACGGTCGACGGCGCCACATTCGTCCCAGCCAAGCTCACTGTTGTCACGCCGCCCTGGAACTTCCCGGTCGCCATCCCGGCAGGGTCCACGCTTGCGGCACTCGCCGCCGGATCCGCCGTCGTGATCAAGCCTGCCAAGCAGGCCGCCCGCAGCGGCGCCGTCATGGTGGAGGCCCTGTGGGAGGCCGGTGTGCCCAAGGGCGTGCTGACCATGGTCCAGCTGGGGGAGCGGGAACTGGGCCGGCAGCTGATCAGCCACCCTGCCGTGGACCGAGTGATCCTCACCGGCGGCTACGAAACTGCGGAGCTGTTCCGGTCCTTCCGCAAGGACCTGCCGCTCCTTGCTGAAACGAGCGGCAAGAACGCCATCATCGTCACGCCCAGCGCAGACCTGGACCTGGCGGCCAAGGATGTGGCCTACTCCGCGTTCGGCCACGCCGGCCAGAAGTGCTCCGCTGCCTCGCTGGTGATCCTGGTGGGCTCCGTGGCGACGTCCAAGCGGTTCCACAACCAGCTGATCGACGCCGTCACGTCCCTGAAGGTGGGCTACCCGCAGGACCCCACCAGCCAGATGGGCCCCATCATCGAACCCGCCAACGGCAAGCTCCTTAACGCCCTCACCACGCTGGGTGAGGGTGAGAGCTGGGCTGTGGAACCGGCGAAGCTGGACGGGACCGGCCGGCTGTGGAGCCCGGGCGTGCGCTACGGCGTCAAGCGCGGCTCCTACTTCCACCTGACCGAATTCTTCGGCCCGGTCCTGGGCGTGATGACCGCTGACACCCTGGAAGAGGCCATCGCCATCCAGAACCAGATCGAATACGGCCTCACGGCAGGCCTGCACTCCCTCAACTCCGAGGAACTGGGCATTTGGCTGGACACCATCCAGGCCGGCAACCTCTACATCAACCGCGGCATCACCGGTGCCATCGTCCAGCGCCAGCCATTCGGCGGCTGGAAGAAGTCGGCCGTCGGCGCCGGCACGAAGGCCGGTGGCCCCAACTACCTGGCCGGCCTGGGCGACTGGCTCCCCGCGGAGGCATCCGCCAAGGCTCCGGTAGCCAACGCGGCCGTCCGCCGCATCCTCAACGCGGCACGTCCCGCCCTGGAGCCGGCAGGCCTTGAGTCCGTCCAGCGGGCCCTGGCATCCGATGCCGAGGCGTGGGCTGACGAGTTCGGCACTGCCAAGGACGTCTCCGGGCTGGGCGCGGAGCGCAACATCTTCCGCTACCGCAGCCTGCCGGTCACCATCCGCCTCTCCGAAGGCGCGCCGCTGGCGCACCTGGTCCGGACTGTGGCGGCTGGAGTGCTGGCGGGGTCGGCCGTCACGGTGTCCACCGCCGTCGAACTTCCCGCCCAGCTGCGCTCCGTGCTCACCGCACTGGACATCGACGTGACGGTGGAGTCCGACGCCGGCTGGCTGGCTTCCGCCGGACACCTCGCCGCCGCGGGCAAGCTTTCAGGCGCCCGCGTCCGCCTGATCGGGGGCAATGCCTCCGCTCTGGCCGAAGCCACCGGCGGCAGGCCCGACCTGGCCATCTACGCCCACCCCGTCACGGAGGCCGGCCGCGTGGAGCTGCTGCCGTTCCTGCATGAGCAGGCCGTCAGCATCACCGCCCACCGGTTCGGCACCCCGAACCATCTGTCGGACGCGCTGATCTAGCGCCTGCGGGCACAAAAAGGTCCGGCGGGTGAGCTTGCTTCCACAAGCCCAACCGCCGGACCTTTTGTATGTCCGCTAGCCCAGGTACCAGCCGGGCGGCGTCCAGGTGGCAGGGACGCTGTGGGCTGAGAAATCCTCGCAGCGGGTGCAGGTGTAGGCCACCTCGCCCAGGGTGGCCACCGTTCCGTCACGCCGGTAGGTGGGCGGAATGTACGACTCGAGGTAGACGAACTCGTCCGTACGGCATTTGTCGCAGGTGGGTTTCCCCACGTATCCGGAATCTACGGAGGCGTGTCCGGTTCCGAGCGTGCTCTGGCGGGTGGACGGCCGTACGGTGGAGTACGGCCGTGCGTGCGCAGATCCTGGGTGGATGTTCCTGGCTGTCGTCATTGGCTGCCTGTCCCAAGCGATGGTTTCCGGCATGCGGATACGCGCTTGTTTCGGTGAACTGGCCTGCTGCTTGACCTTGGAAAACCAGCATAGGTGATGCCACTTCCCCTATCAATGGACACGGGCCCCCTAACTCCCCTAAATGCTGGAAATTGAGCCGCGGGAGAGTTAAGTTTCGCGGTTAATGGTCCTGCCGACAATCGACTGGGTCAGGGCGTCGATCACCTCAGCATTGGCCAGCGGATTGCGGATCAGGGTGAAGTCAACGTCCCCCACAGCGGGAAGATCGAAGCGCCGGGTAATGATCTTCAGGTCTTCGGGCACCAGCGACGTGGGCATGACGGCCACGCCGATGCCCGCCCTGACCGCTGCCAGGACCCCGCTGATCTGCCGGGTGGTGCACGTGATCCGCCACGTCCTGCCGTTGGCCTCCAGTGCATCGATGGCCAATTTTCGGCTGAGGCTGGGGGCGGGATAGGCAATCAGGGGTACGGGAGTTCCCGGTTCCATCACCGTCTGTTCCAGGCCCACCCAGGAAAACGAATCGTGCTGGACCACGGTGCCGTCTTTGGCCCCGGCCACCCACTTCACGAAGACGAGGTCCAGTTGGCCGGCGTTGAGCTTTCGGTACAGCTGGTCGCTTTGGCCCACTGTGAGTTCGAGGTTGATCTGCGGGTAGATCTGCCGGAACTCGCGCAGGATCCGGGGCAGCCCGGTGATCGCGAGGTCGTCAGCGGTTCCGAACCGCAGCCGGCCGCGCATGGCCGACCCCGAGAAATAGCGGGCGGCGGCGTCGTGCGCGGACAGGATGTTCCGGGCGAAACCGGCCATCGCATCGCCGTTGTCCGTGAGCCTGACGTCGCGGGTGTCCCTGGTGATCAGGGTGCGCTTGGCGGCTGCTTCAAGTTTGCGGATGTGCTGGCTGATGGTGGGCTGGGCCAGGCCCAGGCGTTCAGCAGCCTTGGTGAAGCTCAGGGTGTCCGCTACCGCCAGGAAGGAGCGCAACTGTGCTGGTTCGAACATAACGGTCCCCGGTGTCCTTCCGGCTGGGTTGTCTATTGCGTTTTGCAATACGAGTTATAGGGACCATACCCCTCCATAATCGGCTCGGCCAGCCTAGCGTTAAGGACATCCCAGACCGCCCGCAATTTTGAGGACACTCCTGTGGCACCGCCTCCGCCTTCGTCGGCTTCCGTCTCCCAGCCAGTCATCGACGCGGCCGGTTCAGCGCCGCCCGACAACCAGACCCAGCCGCTGCCCGTCGTGGCGGAGCGGCTTCCCTGGAAGCACACCTTCATCTCGCTGAAGGTGCCCAACTTCCGGATCTTCGCCGTCGGACACTTCATCGCCGTCATCGCCATCTGGATGCAGCGGATTGCGCAGGACTGGCTGGTGCTGCAGCTCTCCGGTTCCGTGACGGCCGTCGGCGTGACCGTGGCACTGCAGTTCCTGCCGTCCCTGCTGCTGGGTCCCTGGGGCGGCATGATCGCCGACAGGTTCGCCAAGCGGAAGATCCTCATCCTGTGCCAAAGCATGGCTGCCGTGCTGGCTGCAACGCTGGCCACGCTTGCCCTCACCGGCGTCATCATGGTGTGGCACGTCTACGCCATCGCCCTGGTCCTGGGCCTGGTGACGGTCCTTGACCAGCCCGCGCGCCAGGTGTTCGTCAACGAGCTGGTTGGTCCCCGGTACCTGCGGAACGCCATCAGCGTGAACTCCACGACGTTCCAGTTGGGCGGCCTGATCGGTCCCGCCATTGCCGGCCTGCTCCTGACGGCGGTCGGTGCCGGCTGGGCTTTCGCGGCCAACGCCGTTGCCTGCTGCTCCACGGTGGTGATGCTGCTGATCCTCCGGAAGGACCAGCTGTACGTCAACGCTCCCACCCCCAAGACCAAGGGAATGCTCCGGGAGGGGCTCCGCTATGCCTTGAGCAAGCCCACCATCTATTGGCCGTGGCTGATGGCCGGCTTCATCTCTGTTTTTGCCATGAGCCTGCCGGTGCTCCTTGCTGCCTTCGCGGACCACGTATTCAAGATAGGCGCCGGCGGCTACGGGCTCCTCAACGCGCTGGTGGCACTCGGCGCGCTGTCCGGCGCCGTGGCCTCCACCCGCCGCCGGCAACTGCGCCTGCGGTCAGTGGTGTTCTGCGCCGGAATGTATGGCCTGATGCTCTGCCTGGCCGTCCTCGCACCCTCCATGGTCTGGTTTGGGGTGGTCATGGTGCTGTCCGGCTTCTGGTGCCTCATGTTCCTCACCGGCTCCAACCAGCTGGTGCAGGTCAGCTCCAACATGGGGATCCGCGGGCGGGTGATGAGCCTGTACATCATGGTGCTCATCGGCGGCCAGGCGCTGGGCGGGCCCATGCTGGGGTGGATTGCCGAACACGCCGATCCGCATGTGGCCCTGCTGGTATCCGGCGGTGTCCCTGCACTGGCCGCCCTGACCGTGGCCGCCATCCTGGCGCGGAAGGGTGGCCTGACGGTCAGGATGGACATGAAGGACCGCCTGCCGTTGAGAATCGTCAACCGGCAGGCAGGAGCCTAGGGAGCGTGCCCGCTGGGCTCCTCCCAGGCGCGAAACAAGACCCCGCCATCGGTCTCGATGACGGGGTCTTGTACTTGGGCCCAGCAGGTTCCTGGTGCTGGTTTACTTCTTCTTCGCCGCTTTGGTGGGCGTGACGTCCAAGGAGCCGGCAGGGGCGGATGCGGCCCTCTTGTCTGCGCGCTTTTCCTTGATGGACTTTCCGGACTTCTTTGATGCCGTTTGACGCGGTGACTTATCAGCCATGATTGCTCCTGTAGCGGAACCGCAAAAGGTTCCTTACTGCAGACCATACACCTTGGGGATGCCTCCGGGCGTGTGCAGCTGGAGGAGCGGAAAGAGCGGCTGACGGGAATCGAACCCGCGTATCAAGCTTGGGAAGCTAGCGCTCTACCATTGAGCTACAGCCGCAGTGCCGGCGCTCGCGCGGGGCAGAACTTAGCTTAGCGCAGATCTGCGGGCTTCCCGCCAACCCGGACCGGCGGCCGCTGCCGTGTCCTGCAACCCTGGACGTCATCCAGTAACTCTTCAATAACGTCGGCGGTGCCGGCTAGGTCTGGGTGCTGGGCGGTGGCTAACCTGATCCGGGTAGCGGCCGCTTTGGGGGAGGCAGCTATTGCGGCAGCCGACGTCAACCACAGGAATTTCTTCATGGCAATCGCAGAGCACGAGGTCCTCATAGAACGCGACGCCATGGCCGTGTACCAGTACCTCGTTGATGCCACCAATCTTCCCGCCTGGCGCAGCGACGTCCGCAGCGTGAAGCTCGTGCAGGGCCCGGCCGAAGCCAAGGGCGCGGTGTACCGGAAGATGGTCGCCGGACGCTCCGGGCTGAGCATCCCCGCGGACCTGGAGATCACCAATGTGCGGCCCGGAGCCGAAATCCAGTTCCACGTGGTTTCCGGCCCTGCCACCCGCTGGGGCGGCTACTACCTCAGCAGCGAAGACGCCGGCACCAGGGTCCGGTTTGCCATGGAAGCCAAACGCGAGGGACGGTTCGGGTTCCTCAGCCGGTGGACCTTCTTTAACGGGATGCTCCAGCGCCGGGTCAGTTCCGACGTGGCCCAGCTGGACCGGCTGAAGAACGTGCTGGAGCTCCAGCCGGCCCTCTGACTCAATCCGGGATCACTGTGCCAGCCGCTGCCCGGTCCATGGTCCGGCAATGTACGACGGCGACGCGAGGCTTCCGGAGCCCAGGTCCCAGTACTGCACGGTGTCGTTGGCCCGGCGGAGCGCAACACCCCTGGAGTTCAGTCCGGTGACATTCCGCAGCGCCCGGATTCCCGTGACGTCCATCCAGCCGGTGGCGACGGTGGCCCGCGTTTCTGCGCGGAGCGCGGTGCTGCCCAGTCCGCGGTAGAGCTGCACGGTGCCGTCGGCCCTGAGCCCCAGGATGTCCTGGAAGCCGTCACCGTCGTAGTCCACCATGGACAGCCGGGATGCGTAGACGCCCGTGGCAACCGTGACGCGCTCAGCAATATCACCGGTGCCCTTGTTGCCGTAAAGGTACAGATTTCCAGCGCCGTCCAGGGCCAGGATCTGCGGCATCCGGTTGTGGACGCACCAGCCTCCCACCGCCAGGGTCAAGGTATCCCATCCGCCCACGCCGAGGGTGATGGGCGCCTGGAACCCGCCACTGGCGATGCCCCGGTGCAGGGTCAGGTTGCCACTGGCCCACTGGGTCAGGACGTCGTAAGCGCCGTCGCGGTCCCAGTCGGTGACGAAGACTTCCTTGGCTCCGCTAAAGCCTGCGCCGATTACCCTGGCCGCGGCGTAGGTGCGGGGCCCGGTGGAGGCGCGGTCGAGCAGCTGTCCCGCGGAATCGACGGACACGAGGTCGGCCGGACCGGTGATGGCGGCAGCGGCGAGGTTGAGGGTGGGCGGCATGTGCTTGACGGGTGCATCGCACAGGCTTGGCGGCGGTGGCGGGAGCGCGCCGCCCGATGACGCACCGCCCGGTGAATCGAGGGTGCCCGCCGGCAGCGTGGTGTAACCAAAGAAGTTCACCACACCCCAGATCTGGTAGGTGGAGTTGGTGTAGGAGACCCCAGCGCCCATCACGTTGAAGCGCGGGTCCAGGAGCATGGCGTTGTGGCCGGGTGATCCCTTCCACCATTCCACGAGCTGGGCAGCGTCCCGGTCGGTGCGGATTGCGATAATCTCACCGGCGCCGTTGTTGGGGCTCATCGCGCGGGGGTCGGTCCAGAAACTGGCCCGGTGCTCGATCACCTCACGGGTGGCAATGTTGTCCGACCATTCCTGCGACAACCCGGCCACGGTGGGGTGGTACTTCACCTTGTTCAGGCCGTTGGCCACGCGGTACTCGTTGATCTTGGTGAAGAGGGTAAGGATGGCGGCGGAATTGCTGTCCGGGACCAGGGCCTGGGTGGAAGTACGCGCGGCGGCAGGGTCGGGAGCCGCGGGCTGGGTGGACGGCGATGCCAGTTCCTGGTCCGGTGCCCAGAGCGGAGGGATGGAAACGGTCTGGGGTGCGGCTTCGGTGGATGGTGAAGCCGGGGCCGGCGGTGGTGCCGTTTCCGTTACGGGTTGGACCGCCGCCGTGGAAGGAGCTGCCGCGGGCGCGGACGTGGTGACGGGCGCGGGGGTGGCCTCCACGGGCGACGCAACCTGGATGTCCGGGTCAACGGCAGGAGTGAGGCGTCCGGCGGAACCGTCGTCCTTACTCGTTATACCCGCGCCGCGCACCAGGGGCGCTGCCAGCGAGATGCTCGCTGCTCCCGCCTGGTTGGGGGGCAACGGCGCAGGAGGTGCGGACGAGGACGAAGAGACCAGCGCCAACGCACAGAGCACGCCAAGAAAAGACGGTGCCACTAATTTATTCACAACATCCCCAGCTCTGTTATGCCATCCGGGAGACCATTCCGGCGGCTTTCATTCGCAACATTAGCCCCACGAGGCCACAGCAACAACGGGAAAGTGCAGGTGTGGATAACCGATACGGTAATTTGGGACGGTGCTGATCTCTGACCGCGACATTCGTGCCGAAATTGATTCCCAGCGGATCGTGCTGGAACCGTTCGATCCGGCGATGGTCCAGCCGTCGTCCGTGGATGTCCGGATCGACAAATTCTTCCGGTTGTTCGACAACCACAAGTACGCGCACATCGATCCCGCCCAGGAGCAGCCCGAGCTGACCCGGCTGGTGGAAGTGGAGCAGGACGAGGCCTTTATCCTGCACCCGGGTGAGTTCGTCCTGGGGTCGACTTACGAGACCGTCACGCTGCCCGATGACATTGCGGCCCGGCTGGAAGGCAAGTCATCCCTGGGCCGGCTTGGCCTGCTGACGCACTCCACTGCAGGCTTCATCGACCCCGGCTTTTCCGGGCACGTCACCCTTGAGCTGTCCAACATGGCCACCCTGCCCATCAAGCTGTGGCCGGGTATGAAGATCGGCCAGCTCTGCTTCTTCCGGCTGAGCTCGGCCGCGGAGTTCCCGTACGGCCAGGGGGAGTATGGCAACCGGTACCAGGGCCAGCGCGGTCCCACCGCCAGCCGCAGCCACCTGAATTTCCACCGCACCAGTATCTAGCAGCGCCTGTAGCCGGCCGCCGGCCTCCAGCCGGGCCGGAGCAACGCTAGAGCTGTGGTGCGACCGCCGGCCTCCGGATAAACGGCTTGGCCAGCGGTTCCACGTAGCGTGCGGCCAGCGGCCCCATCACCGCCATCAGCAGCACGTAGGCGGTGGCGAGGGCCGCGAGCTGATGCGGGACCGCTCCCGAAGCGACAGCCAGGCCCGCGATCACGATGGAGAATTCGCCGCGGGCCACCAGGGCGGCGCCGGCGCGGAAGCGCCCGGGCCGGGCAATCCCGGCCTGCTTGGCCGCCCAGATTCCGGTCAGCATCTTGGTTGCCGCGGTGGCCACGGCCAGGACCAGGGCCCAGCCCAGGACCGGCGGGATGGATGAGGGGTCCGTGTTGAGCCCGAACGCCACGAAGAAGATGGCTGCGAACAGGTCCCGCAGCGGTTCGAGGATGCGGGTGGCGTTGTGGGCGGTGGAACCTGAGATGGCGATCCCCAGCATGAAGGCACCAACCGCGGCGGAAACCTGCATGGCGGACGCTGCGCCCGCCACCAGCAGGGCTGCCCCGAGGACATTCAGCAGGAAGACCTCGGAGTTCTCGCTGTGCACCGCCTTGGAAACATGGTGCCCGTGCCGCAGGGCGACCATGAGGACCATGCTGACCACGGCCAGGGCGATCCCCACCGTGGTGAGGCCGCCGAGGAAACTGACGCCCGCGAGCGTGGCCGTGAGGATGGGCAGGTACACGGCCATGGCCAGGTCCTCGAACACCAGGATGGACAACACCACGGGGGTTTCCCGGTTGCCCAGCCGGCCAAGGTCCGTGATGACCTTGGCGGCGATGCCTGACGAGGATATGTAAGTGACGCCGCCCATGACCATGGCCCCCACCCCGCCCCACCCCAGGAGCAGGGCAAGCGCGGCGCCGGGCAGGAAGTTCAGGACGAGGTCGAGGACGCCTGCCTGCCAGGAGCGGCGCAGGCCGGTGAAGAGCTCTGCGGCCGTATATTCCAGCCCGAGCATAAGCAGCAGGAGGATGACGCCGATCTCCCCGGAGAGATGTGCGAACTCGTGCATGCCTTCAAGCTTGATGATGCCGCCGGCCCCGAAAGCCAGCCCTCCGAGCAGGTAGAAGGGGATGGGGGACATGCCGATCCGTCCGGCCAGCCTGGCCAGGAGGCCGAGGCAGAATACAACGGCCCCCAGTTCAACGAGGGTCTGGGCCAACGGGTCCATGGGAACTAGCCGTGGCGCAGGATGTCGGCCGCTGAGTCGAGGCCTTCCTGGGTGCCCACTGCCACCAGCAGGTCGCCGGGGTGGAGGACGACGTCGGGTCCCGGCGAAGGCAGCACCTCGCCCTCGCGCATGATGGCCACGATCGACACGCCGCACCGGGTGCGGATGGACGCCTTCCCCATGGGCTGGTTCTGGAACGGTGAGTCCGCTGCAATGGAGAACTGCCGGGTGACGATGCCCGGGACGTCCTTGTGCTCCTCTGCGAGCTTCATGGCCAGGTGCATGCCGCCCAGGAGGTTGCCCAGGGTGGCTGCTTCATCGCTGGTGAGCGGAATCGAAGCCTGGCAGGTGTCGGGGTCGTCCCAGGTGGAAACGATGAGTTCCGTCTGGCCTTCCCGGAGCTCCACGACGCCGATGCGGCGTCCGGAGGCGGTCATGAAATCCTTCCGGCGGCCCAGTCCGGGGAGGTTCGTTTCGTCCACGTTCATGACTCCAGCCTAGTCTGCCTGGCAACATCCCGCCGGGGCCTGGAACAGGGCAGGAAGGTGGTTTCAGTTGGCGGGGACCACGGCAATGGGGGCCCGTTCCGGCGCCTTCACGGGCAGCAGCACCAGGAGCCCGGCGAGCAGGACCACCATGATGCCCAGGATGCCCCACCGCTGTGCCTGCCCGGCGGGCACCAGCGGGGTGGCCACGGTGATGCAAAGCGTGAAGAGAGCAGGCGCCAGGAAGCTGACGGCCCGGCCGGTGGTGGCGTAGAGGCCGAACAGCTCACCGGCTTCGCCGTGCGGTGCGAGGCGGGCAAGGTAGGCGCGGGAGGAGGACTGGGCGGGACCGACGAACAGGCAGAGGAAGAGCCCGAAGACCCAGAACGTGGTGCTGCCCGCCCACTCCATGCCGAAGACGGAATAGTTGCCGTTTCCCAGGACCAGGATTGCGCTCCCGGCAACCAGGAGGCCCACCAGGGAGCCGGTGATGACGGCCTTGGGCCCCGCCTTGTCGTCCAGGAACCCGCCGATCATCGCACCGACGGCTGCCACGACGTTCCCGAAGATGGCGAAGAAGATGACCTGGGAGAGGGCAAAGCCGAAGGTGCCGGCAGCGATGATGCCGCCGAACGTGAAGACGGCGGCGAGGCCGTCCCGGAACACGGCGCTGGCCAGGAGGAAGTAGATCGTATGCGGGCTGGTGGCGTAGATGGCCTTGATCCGCCGGAACAGCAGTCCGTAGCTGGCCAGGAACCCCAGCCGCGCGGCCTGCCCGGAGCGGGGCAGTTCAGGGACGGCGAACAGGACGGGGAGCGCGAAGACAAAGAACCACAGGGCGGAGAAAACGGCCACCAGCCTGATGTTGAGGCTGTCCTGCGTGGAGGCGCCGAACCATTCGAAGGCCGGCTGGACGAACAGTTGCAGGACGATCAGGAGTGCCACGATGCCGCCCAGGTAGCCGGCGCCCCAGCCGAAACCGCTGACCTTTCCGATGTTCCGTGGGGTGGACACCTGCGCGAGCATGGCGTTGTAGTTGACGCCGGCGAATTCGAAGAAGACGTTGCCCAGCGCGATCAGGGACACGCCGAGGAGCAGGAATTCCGGGTGCGGGAACACGAAAAAGCACAGGGCGGTGAGGATGGCGACGGCGGCCGAGTTGACGCCCAGCCACAGCTTGCGCCGCCCCCCTGCGTCGGAGCGCTGGCCGGTGACCGGTGCCAGCAGCGCGATGGCGAACCCGGCTACCGCCAAGGCGCCGCCCAGCACTGCGGAGGCACTGTCCTCGCCGCCAAAGGCGTTGGAGGTGAGGTAGACGGTGAAGACGAACGTGGTCATGACGGCGTTGAAGGCCGCAGAGCCCCAGTCCCAGGAGGCCCAGGCCAGGACCTGTCCCCTGGTGGAGGACCCGGTTCCGGCAACAAGATCCGAGGCGGGCTGCATCGCCCCGGGAGCGCTGGCGCTGTTCATAGGATGCATCGTATCCGCCCGTGGCGAACACCCCCGGGAGCGAGGGCCCTTGTCGCCGGGGATTCAGGCTTCAGGTGTAGGCAAAACCGCCAAGGTTACCGGACCGGCCTTGGTAAACTGAACCCTCCCGAACCTTACTTTTTGCCGCCTGCTCCAACTTTTGACAATCGAATCCCTGACGTTGCGGAGAATACAGTGATCACAGTCCTTGCCGTGCACTTTTCGGTGGCTGTCCTCGCACCCTTCCTCTTCAGGGTCTGGGGCCGCAACGCCTTCTACGCGTTGGCTGCAGTCCCGGCGGTTTCCTTTGGCTGGCTGATGTTCCAGCACAATCCCATCTACTCCGGACCGGGTGCCGTCACTGAGGTCTTTGAATGGGTCCCCAGCCTCCACCTGGCGCTGGCGTTCCGTATGGACGCCCTGGCCTGGGTGATGTCCCTGCTGGTGCTCGGCGTGGGTTCGCTGGTGCTGGTCTACTGCGCGCGCTACTTCAAGCGGAAGGACCAGGACCTGGGCGCCTTTGGTGCCCAGCTGCTGGCGTTCGCCGGTGCCATGTTCGGCCTGGTCACCGCGGATGACCTCCTGCTGCTGTTCATCTTCTGGGAACTGACCACCATCCTGTCCTACCTGCTGATCGGCTTTGCCCGGACCCGGCTTGCGGCCCGCCGCTCCGCCCTTCAGGCGTTGATGGTCACCACCGCCGGCGGCCTTGCCATGCTGGTGGGCCTGATCATGCTGGGCAATGCCGCCGGCACCTACAGCATCTCCGCCATCCTGGAGCAGGCCCCGGCGCTGGCCGGCGGGACGGCGGGCACCATGGTGAGCGCCGCCGTCGTCCTCATCCTGGTGGGTGCCATCACCAAATCAGCGCTGGTCCCCTTCCACTTCTGGCTCCCCGGCGCCATGGCGGCCCCCACCCCCGTCAGCGCCTACCTGCACGCGGCGGCGATGGTGAAGGCAGGCATCTACCTGGTGGCGCGGCTTGCCCCCGGATTCTCGGAGACGGCGTTCTGGCAGCCCGTGGTCCTGGGGCTGGGCCTGGCCACCATGCTGGTGGGCGGCTACCGGGCGCTGCGGCAAACCGACATCAAGCTGATCCTGGCCTACGGCACCGTCAGCCAGCTGGGCTTCCTGACCATGGTGGTGGGCCTGGGAACGCCCGACGCCGCGCTGGCGGGCCTGGCTATGCTGCTGGCACACGGCCTGTTCAAGGCCACGCTGTTCCTGGTGGTGGGCATCATCGACCACCAGTCCGGGACCCGCGACGTGCGTAAACTGTCCGGCGTCTTCCGCTCTTCCCGGGCCCTTGGCATTGTGGCCGGCATCGGGGCTGCGTCCATGGCGGGCGTTCCGCTGCTGGCAGGCTTTGTGGCCAAGGAATCGGTGCTGGAGGCATTCGTGCACCACGCCACGGGCCCGCACGCCGGGCCGTGGGGCGTGCTGGTCCTGGTGGGAATAGTGGTGGGCTCGATCCTCACTTTCGCCTACAGTGCCCGCTTCATGTGGGGCGCATTCGCGGTCAAGCCCGGCGTGGACCCCACCCCGTTCAAGGCCATCAGGCCTTCCTTCCTGGCCGCCCCCGCGGTCCTCAGCCTCCTGACCATCGCCTATGGGCTTTGGCCGGTTCCGGTGGACGCCTGGATCCAGCCGTACGCCGCGCTGTTCGCTTCCACAGCGCCCGACGCCGGCACCGCGGCAGCGCAGGCGGGCCACCTTGCGCTGTGGCATGGCGTCACCCCCGCACTGGGGCTGACGGCCGTCACCTTCGCCCTGGGCCTTGCCATGTACTTTGGCCGCAACGCAGTGGCCCGGGCCCAGTCCCTGGTCCCGGCCTGGGTGGACGCCGACCGCGCCTACCAGCTGACCATCGGCGCGCTGGACGACGCGGCCGTCTGGATTACCGGCCGGACCCAGCGCGGTTCACTGTACTTCTACCTCGCGGTCATCCTGAGCGTGGCGTTCGTCCTGCCGCTGGCCGCGATCCTGCTAGGCGGCAACGCCCTGCCGCAGGACATCTACCTTGTGGACCCCAATTCGCCGTTGCAGCTGGTGGCCGGGGTGGGCATCGTCATCGGCGCCCTGGCTGCCGTCAAGGCCAACAAACGTTTCCTTGCCGTGCTCATGGTGTCCGTCACCGGGTACGGCATCGCGCTGCTATTCGCCCTGCAGGGTGCCCCGGATCTGGCCCTGACCCAGATGCTGGTGGAAACCATCATCCTGGTGGCCTTTGTCCTGGCCATGCGCAGGCTGCCGCCCGAACTGCGGGACCGCACCGGCGGAAAATACCGGGTCCTGCGGGTGATCATCGGCTTGGGCTTCGGCGTGACCATGGTGTTCGCCGCGATTTTCGCCATGGGCGCCCGGACCGCCATCCCCGTGTCCCTGCAGTTTCCGCAGCTCGCCTATGAAGGCGGCGGCGGCCTGAACGTGGTCAACGTGACCCTGGTGGACATCCGCGCCTGGGACACGTTCGGCGAGATCAGCGTCCTGGCGCTGGCCGCCACCGGCGTGGCAAGCCTGATCTTCGTCCGCGGCCGGGGCGACAGGCTGCAGGCGTCCGCCACCGTTGCAGCAGGCACGGTGGGACGCCACCCCGGTGTTGACCCCGGCTCCCGGGACGCGGCGGCGCTGGCCATCAGCCGGAAGTTCGCAGCCTCCACCCGGGACCCCTGGATCGTGGCAGGGCGGACGTTGGCTCCGGAGCGCCGCTCCATCATCTTCGAGGTGGTCACCAGGCTGATCTTCCACTCCATGATCATCTTCTCGCTGTACCTGTTGCTGGCCGGCCACAACCTGCCGGGCGGAGGATTCGCCGGCGGCCTCACCGCGGGCCTGGCCCTGACCATCCGCTACCTGGCGGGTGGCCGGTTCGAGCTGCGGGAGGCGGCGCCCCTGAGTGCCGGCGCGCTGCTGGGCATTGGCCTGGCCCTGGCGGCCGCCTCCGGAGTGATGCCCCTGCTGCTGGGCGGCCAGGTCTTCCAGTCCGCCATCATCCAGGTGTGGCTGCCGGTGTTTGGGGACATCAAGTTCGTCACCTCCACCATCTTTGATATCGGCGTCTACATCGTGGTGGTGGGCCTGGTGCTTGACGTGCTGCGCAGCCTCGGAGCCGAGATCGATGAACACCTGGAGGACCAGTCCGCGCCCGGCAGCGAGGACCAGGAACCGGGCCAGGAGCAGGAACCGGACCACGGCAAGGGCCGGGAGCCGGACCGGGTTGGGGAAGACCAAGGACCCCGCCTGGACCAGGAACCGGACGGGGTTCCTGCAGAGACCACCGCAAAGGGCCACGCATGAGCGTCAACCTGACCCTGCTGATTGTCATGGGAGCGCTGTACGCCTGTGGCATCTACCTGATCCTGGAACGCAGCCTGACGCGGGTGCTGCTGGGGCTGATGCTGCTGGCCAACGCCACCAACCTGCTGATCCTGGCCACCGGGGGATATGCAGGGCTGGCGCCGCTGTTCACCAAGGACACACCCGCCCAGGACTACAACGATCCACTGCCGCAGGCCCTGATCCTGACGTCGATCGTGATTTCCTTCGCCGTCACGGCATTCATGCTGGGCATCATCTACCGCACGTGGGTGCTGGCACGCCAGGACGACATCCAGGATGACGTGGAGGACCTCAGGGTGGCGGAGACCCCCAGCTTCGATGCGGAGGACGACGCTGAAGTCCCGGCGGAAACGTCCGAATTCCCGCTCACCATGCTCGGTTCCGACGGCCGGAATGTGTCAGACCACGGACCGTCCGGAGCGGACGCCGGCCAGGAAACGGACCAGCCGGTGGCCACGCTGGTGGCCGGCGGCCGGGAGATGCCCGCAGAACACGCTGCCGCGGAGGAAAAGCCCGGCTCACTCAACGTTGACCCCAGCCCGGAAGGAGGCGGAAAGTGAACATCGCAAGCTTTGCCCCGCTCGCCGTCGTACTTCCCATCCTGGGCGCCGCCCTGACCTTCCTGCTGATCCGGCACTCCAGGGCGCAGCGCGCTGTGAGCATTGGCCTGCTGTCGCTGACCCTGGCGCTCGAATGCCTCCTGCTGGCCTCCGCGTGGAACGGCGGCACCGCCGCGGTGACCATCGGAGGCTGGATCCCTCCGTTTGGCATCGTCATGGTGGTGGACCAGTTTTCCTCCCTGATGCTGGTGGTGTCCTCCGCCGTGAGCCTGGCCGTGCTGGTCTACGCCACAGGGCAGGGCATGGCAGACGGCGACCACGACGCACCGGTCTCGATCTTCCACCCCACGTACCTGATCCTGGTGGCAGGGGTGTCCAACGCGTTCCTGTCCGGTGACCTGTTCAACCTCTACGTCGGCTTCGAGATCCTGCTGACCGCAAGCTACGTGTTGATGACCCTGGGCGGCACCGGGCCGCGCATCCGCGCCGGCGTCACCTACGTGGTGGTGTCCGTGGTGTCCTCCGTGCTGTTCCTGATTGCCATCGCCATGGTCTACGGAGCCACCGGAACGGTGAACATGGCGGACCTGGCCATCAAGCTGGGCGAACTGGACCAGGGCACCAAAACCCTGCTGCATGTGATGCTCCTGGTGGCCTTCGGCATCAAGGCCGCCGTTTTCCCCCTGTCCTTCTGGCTCCCCGACTCCTACCCCACGGCGCCCGCGCCGGTCACCGCCGTGTTCGCCGGCCTGCTGACCAAGGTGGGCGTCTACGCGATGGTCCGGACCGAGACGTTGCTGTTCCCCGGCGACACGTTGAACACGCCCCTGATGGTGGTGGCGCTGCTGACCATGGTGGTGGGCATCCTGGGTGCCCTGGCCCAAAGCGACATCAAGAGGCTCCTCTCGTTCACCCTGGTCAGCCACATCGGCTACATGGTGTTCGGGCTGGCCATGTCCTCCGCGGTGGGACTGGCAGCGGCGGTCTTCTACGTGGCGCACCACATCACCATCCAGACCAGCCTCTTCATGGTGACCGGCCTGATCGAGCGCCGCGGCGGCAGCTCGTCCGTGGACCGGCTGGGCGGCCTAGCAAAGCTCTCGCCCATGCTGGCCCTGCTGTTCTTCATTCCCGGCATGAACCTCGCCGGCATCCCGCCGTTCTCCGGGTTCCTTGGCAAGGTGGGGCTGCTGCAGGCCGGCGTCCAGCTGGGCACACCACTGGCCTACGCGCTGGTGATTGGCGGGGTGGTGACCAGCCTCCTGACCCTGCTGGCCATCGCCAGGGTATGGAACCGCGCCTTCTGGCGCCGCCCCACCGACGCCGAGCACCCGGACCCGGTGCTCCTTGCCCCTCCTGCGGCCAGGGTTTCCGGTCCAGGCGCCAAGGTCAACAACACCGTGACGCTCCTGCCGCGCACCATGGTGGGCCCGACAGCGGGCCTGGTGGTGCTCGGCGTTGCCCTGACCGTCTTTGCCGGACCGCTGTTCGGCCTGTCGGACCGGGCCGCCCGGGACATGCTGGACCGGTCGCCGTACATCGAGGCGGTGCTGGGCGACGGTACGCCGGTCCCGGGCGCAACTGCCGGGGGAGGAGGGCGATGAGCCGCAAGCGCATTTCGCTGCGCCAGGAATTGCCCCTGCTGGTCTGGCTGGTGATCATCTGGGGTGCCCTGTGGCAGGATTTCAGCCCCGGCAACCTGTTGTTCGGTGCCCTCCTGGCCGTGGGCGTGGCCCGGCTCTTCTACCTGCCGCCGGTGGAACTCAGCGGCCGTTTCAACATCCTTTACGCCGTGCCCTTCGCGCTGGCCTTCGTGGGCAAAGTGGTGGTGGCCAGCGCCCAGGTGCTGTACCTGGCGACGGCCCGTGGACCCAAGGTGACCAACGCCGTCGTCGCAGTGAAGCTGAGGAGCCGCCAGGACCTGATTGTCACCGCCACCGGACATGTGATCTCCCTGATCCCGGGCTCGCTGGTGGTGGAGGTGGACCGCTCCACGTCCACCCTGTACCTGCACGCCCTCAACATCACCTCCAAACAGGACGTGGAGGGCCTGCGGAACGAAGTCCGCTCCATTGAAGCCGGCCTGATCCGCATCATGGGCAGCCGCGAGGAACTCGAAGAAGTGCAAATGGAGGCCACCACATGATGAACGTTGTCCTTGCCGTTACAGCCGTCATTTTCTCGCTGGCAGCGGCCGGCGCCATCATCCGGATTGCCCGTGGCCCCTCGCTGCTGGACCGGGTGCTGGCCACCGACGTGCTGCTCGCCATCCTGGGCGGGGCGCTGTGCATCGACATGGCCGTCAACCGGCACCTGAACAACCTGATGCTGGTGGTGGCCATCTCCATCATCGGGTTCATCGGGTCCGTGACGGTGGCCCGGTTCGTGGCGGACCGGAGGGTGAAGCCCAATGAATCCTGACTTCTCCGGGCCGGACGCCTGGATCGACACTGTCTCCGCCGTGTTCATGGTGGTGGGGGCGCTCATGTCCCTGGGCGCGGCGATTGGCCTGCTGCGCTTCCCGGACCTGCTGAGCCGGATGCATGCCGCCACCAAGCCCCAGGTCCTGGGCCTGTTCCTGCTGCTGGCCGCCATCGGGCTGCAGATGCGGACCTGGTGGGTGTGGCCGGTCCTGGTGGTGGCGTGGATCTTCCAGCTGCTCACGGTACCCGTGTCCGCCCACATGGTGGGCCGGGCCGGCTACCGCACCAAGCACCTGCACCGGGAGCTGCTCACAGCCGACGAGCTGGAAGCCGTGGTGCAAAAAGCCGCCGCCGAGACTGCCCTGAAGGACAGTCCCGACGACGGCCGGCAGCGCTAAGCGGCGCCCTGGGCAGCTAGACGATGTCCTGGCTCTTGGCGAACCGGGTGATGGCGCGCTGGGTGCCGCGGTTGGCCAGGACCTGGATGATGGCACTGACAGACGCTGAGATCAGCGCGAAGGTCAAAGCAGACCGGAGGCTGGTGGGGACGTCCTCGTTCTTGCCGGTGGGTGCTTTCTGCCCCGTGGTCTTTTCCCAGATGGTGTTAACCAGCTTGGTGCCGGCCAGGCCTGCGCCGAGGCTCACGGCGGTCCCGAGCAGTTTGATGAGAAGGTTCATTGCTGGTACTCCTTGCGGGCGGAAAACGGACTGTCCCCAGCCTAGCCTCACACCCGGGCTGGTCCGGGCAGGGCGTGGCCGGCGGCCGGCTTTGGGGATCAGGCAGGGGGCTGCCCGGCCGGGGGTTCGGTGCGGAACTTGATCATCTTGTGCGTGCCGTCGCAATAGGGCTTGATGGCGGAGGCCCCGCACCGGCACAAGGCGACGGTCCTGCGCTCCCTGGGCACGGCGTCGCCGGAAGGGGTAACGATCTCGAACTCACCCCTGACAATGAGGGGACCATCCGGGCACACCACGATCGAGCTGGCGGCGGATTCCTGGTCCGCGTCTGTTCGTGTTCCATGCTGTTCGGGGTTCATGCCTGCACCGCATTCATCGTTGTTTCCGGCTTTCTGGCTTCCTGGCCTGCTGGGTTGTGTGGGAGCTTGCCGCCGTGGAGCAGCAGGAGCTTTGCCTCGGAGTGCGCCGCGGTCCTGAGCCTTCTGCCTGCATACGGCATGCCGCCGCTCCACCTGAAAGCAAGCGCAAGCCACACGCAGACCGCCCGCTCAGCTGCCCAGAAGGGCGCAAACCATGCTGCCGAGGGGGGAAAGACGGCGCTCCCGTTGTGCCGTCGTCGTCCGATTTCTGCGCAGGCCACAGCTGCTCCGGCGAGCAACGCGATGGCCGCCCGCCGTGCCCTTGCAGGGAGGAGGGCGGCGCCGGCGGCTGCAGGCAGCAGGGCAAGCTCCGCGGCCAGCCGCCGCGGCTGGGCCAAGTCGTCGTAGGCCTGCCGCACACGCTGGCGCAGGAAGTGCCGGGCAGTTGGCGGCCGGCGTGCCACGAACAGGTCCGGAAGGATCCGCTCGCTTCCGCCGGCCGCCTTGATGGTCCGGATGAGCTCCAGGTTTTCAAACAGCACGCCTGCGTAGCCCCCGGTGGCCAGTAGGGCGCTCCGGCGTACCCCGAGCGTCCCCGGGTAGTCGGCAGACCCGGCGCGGTTGAGCAGCGTCCTGGCCGTATCCCAGCGGGCGTGCCAGGGAAGGGGAGCGAAGTAGTTTTGCGGCCGCACCACGTCCGCGGACTTGAGATAGTGCACGACGGCGGCGAGGGACTCGCGCGTGTAGCGGACGTCGTCGTCGGCGATAACGAGGAACTCCGCACGTGAGGTGCTGGCACCGGTCATCACCCCTGCCACCTTGCCGTTGCCGGTGCCGGGCCGGCCGGCCAGGTCCGGGTGGATGTGGCGGACCCCGCCGGGAAACGCGGCACGGTGGCGGTCGAAGAGGTTTTCCTCGGACCCGTCCACTACCGTGACGGGCATCCAGCCCACCAGGCGGTGAAGGTAACCCGACAACTCGGCGAGGCCGGAGTCCCCGGTCCAGCGCAGGGGAAGGACGTATTCCGCGTCGTGTGCCACAAAACCCGGGGGCGCCTCCGCGGGGGACCAGCCTGTCACGCTGCCGCCGGCACGGCCGCCCGAAGCGATGTTTGCCCGGCTTCCCAGGAGGACATCAAGTGGCCGGAGACGCGGCTGTCGATGGCCATGACGGCGGTGGCACCGAACAGGACGTCCTCAAGGAGGCCCGGCTCGGCCTCAACCAGACCGCCGGCAAGGTCCCGCCCGGCAATCTGTTCATGCACCGCGTCGGCTTCCACGTGCTCATCGAAATAATGGGTGACGTCTGCGGCGAAACCATGCCGGCGGAATCCGTTGCCGTAGAAACGGTTGGGCTGGGAAGAGGTCATTTCGTAGATGGCCAGGTGGCCGGTGATGGCCCCTCGCAGCCGCCGGTTCAGGCCGCAGAGCGACATGAGGTTAACGGACGCGAGGGAGAGGGCGGGGATGGTATCGATGTAGGCGCCGTACCTGTCGTCCAGGCCCAGCCCGCGCATGGTCCGGGCAAACAGCGCACTGTGCATCCGCTCCGGCCTGCCGCCGCCGTATTCGTCGGCCTGGATTTCCACGAGGGCAGCCTTGGCCCGGCCGGATAGCCGCGGAATGGCCCAGGTGTGCGGATCCGCTTCCTTCAACTGGTACACGGATTTGTGGATCAGGAACTCTTTGAGCTGCTCCAGGCTTGCCTTCCGTGCCACGAAGCGGGAAACGCTCGGGCCGGTGTCCATAGCGGCGAGGCCGAAAAGGACGTCGGCCACGGCATCGCTGGTCATGGCAATCCCGGCGGCCAGTTCGACATTACCGGCGGTTTGGCGTGCGGCGGCGCGAAGGGCGGCTTCAAAGGGTTCTTCGATCAGTCGCCGGACCCTGATCAGGGCCGGTTCCCACTCCCAAGCGTCGCTGACCCCGTCCAGGCCCGAGTAGTGCAGTTCGTACAGGCAAAAGAGTGACAGCTGGATGTCTTCGTCGGCAATGATGTCACCGGTACCCGCCACCTGCGCCGACACCAGCCGGTGCAGCCCGTCCAGCTCCGGAGCGGCAGCATCAGGGGCCTTCGACAGGGCCGCAAAGAGCGCGCTGCTGACGGGTCCTCTGGTGTCCGGGATTCTCATGGTGCTCCTTGGTTGCCGCGCCGGTTCGGGGAACGGCCGCCGATGGTGCTCCCGTTCCCTGTGGTGGTCGTACCCCGGGGGACAACATAGTAAGCATGATTACTAATAAAAGCTAAGCAGCCCGGGGCCGCTTGGCATGTACCGGTGCGTGTCCCGCTGCGCCGGGTCAGCCGGCGCTACTCGTCCAGCGCCGAACCCAGGATGTCGCGCAGGGCCTCCACCACCAGTTCGTGGTCCTGCAGCTGCGGCAAGCCGGACACCGCCACGGAAGCCACCACACCAACGCCCGTGACCTGGATCGGAAACGCGCCCCCGTGTGCCGCATAGCGGGACTGGTCGAACCAGGCGTTGTCCTCGATCCGGCCGCCGCCCAGCCGGCCGCGCAGTCCCACCAGGAGGGAGGGCACCTCGTACCGCAGGGCAGTGCGCTGCTTGGCCCGGATCCAGTGGCCGTTGTCGGGCGTGGCGCCCGGAAGTGCGACATGGAACAGCACCTGGTCACCCTTGGCGATGTCGATGGCGATGGGCAATGACCGCTCCTTGCCCAGCTCAACGAGGAGCAGGCCCAGGTTCAACGAATCATCCAGCGAGAAGCCGGGAAACTGGAGCTCCCGGACCTCCGCCTCGATGCGGGCAATCTGCGCCTCCAGTGAGCCCTCCGGCTGGGCGTCGCTGGAATCAGGATCGAACCCGGTCACATCCGGTGGATTGGCGGTCATGGCCCTCAATCTACTCCTGCCAGGTGTAAACTTGACCACGCCCAACTGGGCAAAATAGACAGCGTTACCCAACCACAAGCAACACTAAAAACGACAGGGGAGCGCCGCCGTCGGGCATCCTGGCACAGGCCGGGCACCGCAGGTGGGCGCTGAGAGTGCGGACAGCCGCAGACCCTCGAACCTGATCCGGTTAGTACCGGCGCAAGGGAGTCGAGTTCTCAAAGTGTCGCGGATGCACGGCCACAGGCCTGCACCCGGGTCCACTTTCCCCTCCTGTTTCCCAGGAGGATCACATGAGCACTGCAGCAATCAAGAAGACCACCAGTAAGTCCTGGCGCGTCGTGGACATCGTCGTCGCCGCGCTGGTGGCCATCGCGGGCGGCGTCATCTTCTGGGCATGGGACCAGGGTGCCGCCGCACTGTCCGCCCCCATGAACGCCGCCTACCCGCCCCTGACCGGACTGCTCGCCGGCGGCTGGATGATTCCCGGGGTGCTGGGCATGCTCATCATCCGCAAGCCCGGAGCCGCCCTGTTCTGCGAGACCGTAGCCGCAACCGGCGAACTGCTGATGGGTTCCCAGTACGGCGCCTCGGTCCTGTTCTCGGGTTTCATCCAGGGCCTGGGCGCGGAAATCATTTTCGCGATCTTCGTCTACCGCAAGTTCAACCTGCCCGTATCGCTGCTGGCCGGCGCCGCGGCAGGGTTCTTCTGCGGCCTGAATGACTCGTTTGCGCCGTGGGGCTGGAACATTGCCTACTCCGGCGCGGACAAGCTCGCCTACATCGTGCTGACCACCCTTTCCGGGGCCATCCTGGCTGGCGCTTTGTCCTGGCTTGCCACCCGCGGCCTGGCCCGCACCGGCGTGCTGGGCTCCTTCGCGTCCCGCAAGGCTGCCACGGAGCCCGTCTTCTCCTGATGGCACCCTCCCAGGACGCCTCCGGCACGGTCCGGCCTGCCGCCATCGCCGCCCGCGGCTGGGGCTGGCGGCACGCCGGAAGGGCCAAGCCCGCCGTCCACGGCCTTGACCTGGACATCGCCCCCGGGGAGCGGGTGCTCCTGCTGGGGCCTTCCGGCGCCGGGAAGTCCACCCTGCTGCACGCCCTGGCCGGCGTCCTGGGAGACATCAACGACGACGGCGAGGCGGGCGACGCCGACGAGTCCGGTTCGCTGCTGGTGGACGGAGCCCCGCCCCGGGCACGGCGCGGCCGCGCCGGTCTCATGCAGCAGGACCCGGAGACCCAGGTGGTCCTGTCGCGGGTGGGGGACGACGTCGCCTTCGGCGCCGAAAACCTTGCGGTGCCCCGCGACGCCATCTGGCCGCGCGTTCACGAGGCACTTGCCGACGTCGGGCTCGCCCACCTCCCGCTGGACCACCCGACGTCGGCCCTGTCCGGCGGCCAAAAGCAGCGCCTGGCGCTGGCGGGCATCCTGGCGATGCGTCCCGGACTGATCCTGCTGGACGAGCCCACCGCCAACCTGGACCCGGACGGTGTGCTGGAGGTCCGCGACGCCGTGGCCCGCTCCCTGGACAAAACCGGGGCGACGCTGGTGGTGGTGGAGCACCGGGTGTCCGTCTGGAAGGACCTGGTGGACCGGATCGTGGTCCTGCAGCCCGGCTCCGCGGCCGATCCTGCAGTGCTCCTGGACGGGCCGCCGGACCGCGTACTTACCGAGGCGCGGAGCATGCTCGCCGCAGCGGGCGTCTGGGTACCCGGGTACGTGCCGGCCACACGCGCCCGCGCCGCCGTCCCGGCTCCCGGCGCAGGCAGCCTCCTGCTGGCCGCAGAGCAGCTGGGCGTCTCCCGCGAACGCCCCCGCCGCAAAGGCTTCCGGAAGATCCTGCCTGTCCCGGTCCAGGAAGGCGTGGCCGCGCAGGTCCGCGCCGGGCAGGCCCTTGCCATCACCGGCGCCAACGGCGCCGGCAAGTCCACGTTCGCGCTGACCCTCGGCGGGCTGCTTGAGCCGGTGTCCGGAAAAGTGTCCGCGACGTTGGACCTCAGCCGCGGTGCCGGCATCGATCCCTACAAGTGGAAGGCCGAGCAGCTGATTTCGCGGGTGGGCACGGTATTCCAGGAGCCGGAGCACCAGTTCGTCACCGGAAAGGTGCTCGACGAGCTGCTCTTCGGCCCCCGGCACCTGGGGCACGGCGAGGACCGGGTTGAGGAACTGCTGGAGCGGCTGCGGCTTACCCAGCTGGTGGATGCCAACCCCTATACGCTCTCCGGCGGTGAGAAGCGGCGCTTGTCCGTTGCCACCGTCCTGGCCGCCAGCCCCCAGGTACTGATCCTGGACGAGCCCACGTTCGGCCAGGATGCCAATACCTGGGCCGAACTGGCATCGTTCCTGTCCGAGCTCCTCGATGCGGGCACTGCAGTGGTTGCCGTGACCCATGATGCCGAATTCACGGAGGCGCTGGGCGGTGCGGAACTGCGGATGGCCGCGGCCGAAGTGGTGGCGCCATGAGGCAGCAACTCACCTTGAGCGGCAACCACGCCCTCCTTGCCCGCGCTAACCCTTTGAGCAAGTTCGCGGCGGTCCTGCTCATCACGGCCGTCCTGGCGCTGTCCATCGACTGGGTGTCGGCGTCCGTTGCCCTGGTGTTCGAACTTCTGCTGTTTCCCTTGGCCGGACTCACCTTGTCCCTGCTGTGGCAGCGCGGCTGGCCGCTGATCCTCGCCGCTGCCGTGGGAGGCTGGAGCACCTCCATCCTGGCGCCGGACAGCGGCAGGATCCTGCTCGATGCCGGCATCTGGACCATGAGCGAGGGGTCCCTCCAGCTGGGCATCGGTTTCCTGCTGCGCGGTTTTGCGATCGCCCTCCCGGCAGTGCTCCTGATGAGCTGCACCGATCCGACCGACCTCGCCGACGCGCTTGCGCAGAAGGCACGCCTGCCGCACCGGTTCGTCCTGGGAACCCTCGCAGCGATGCGTTTGGTGGGGCTCATGGCCGAGGAATGGCAGACCATCGGGATGGCGCGGCGTGCCCGCGGCGTGGGTGCCCGCGGCAGCCTGGGCCAGCGGGTGAAGGCCACGCTGGGGCAAAGTTTCGGGCTGCTGGTCCAGGCCATCCGCCGTGCATCGAGGCTCGCGGTGACCATGGAGGCGAGGGGTTTTGGCGGCGGCCCGCGGACCTGGGCCCGGGTGTCCACCTTCAGCCCGCTGGACCTTTGGGTGGTGGCAGGCGGCGTCCTGGTGGCCGGGCTCGCCCTTTTCGCAGCTGTTACCGCCGGTACCTGGAATATGGTGTGGCTGGGGAGTTAAGCCATGCGGTCGGGGGCCAGGCAGGGCTCCCTATCGCACCGAATGGGTACCGCCCTCCTGGGATCCCCTTCCGGGCCGGTAGGTAGCTGCGATGGATCCCGGATAACTCATTTATGATATATTCGCCGTATGACCCAGGAAACCGCTGAACACGTTGCCGCCATGCTGAGGGACGCCCGGAGCGAGAAGGGGTGGACCCAGGGGCAACTGGCCGCCGAACTCGGCACCAGCCAGAGCGCCGTGGCCCGGATGGAACAGGGCAAGCAGAACCTGAGCCTGAAAATGATCCAGCGGCTGGAAAACATCTTTGACCGCAGCATCGTGAACGTGGCCAAGCCGCAGATGACGCACCTGCGGGTGGAAGGCGGCCGCACCCTGTCCGGGGCCGTCGACGTCAACAGCAGCAAAAACGCCGGCGTCGCCCTGCTGTGCGCCAGCCTGATCAACAGGGGCACCACCGTGCTGCGCCGCCTGGCCCGGATCGAGGAAGTCAACCGCATCGTCGAGGTGCTGACCAGCATTGGCGTCGAGTGCACCTGGCTCAATGACACGGATCTCCGCCTGCGCCGCCCTGCCGTCCTGGACCTGGATGCCATGGACGTGGACGCGGCACGCCGGACCCGCAGCGTCATCATGCTGCTGGGCCCCCTGCTGGATGAGTCCCGGGAGTACCGGCTTCCCTACGCCGGCGGCTGCGACCTGGGCACCCGGACCGTGGAGCCGCACATGCAGGCACTGCGCGAGTTCGACCTGTCAGTGGAGGCCACGGCAGGGTTCTACACCGTGCAGGCGCCGCCTGCCGATACCCGGGACCGCTCCTTCGTCCTCACCGAACGCGGGGACACCGTCACCGAAAATGCGATCATGGCCGCCGCGCACCGCGCCGGAACGACCGTGATCCGCAACGCCAGCCCCAACTACATGGTGCAGGACCTGTGCTTCTACCTGCAGATGCTGGGCGTCACCATTGAGGGCGTGGGCACCACCACGTTGAAGATCACCGGGCAGCCGGAAATTGACGCCGAGATTGAATACTTCCCCTCCGAGGACCCCATCGAGGCCATGAGCCTCATCACGGCCGGCATCGTGACCAACTCCGAGGTCACCGTGCGGCGGGTGCCCATCGAATTCATGGAGATCGAACTGGCCACGCTGGGCCAGATGGGACAGAAGCTGGAGGTTTCGGGCGAGTACATGGCGCGCAATGGCCGCACCCGCCTGGTGGACGTGACCACCAAGCCGTCCGAGCTGCGCGCCCCCGAGGACAAGATCCATCCCATGCCGTTCCCCGGGCTGAACATCGACAACCTGCCGTTCTTCGCCGTCATCGCTGCGAATGCCCACGGCCAGACCATGATCCACGACTGGGTGTACGAGAACCGCGCCATCTACCTGACGGAGCTGAACCGGCTCGGCGCGCAGGTGCAGCTGCTGGACCCGCACCGGATCTACGTCAACGGGCCCACCAAGTGGCGTGCCGCGGAGGTGGGCTGCCCGCCCGCGCTCCGGCCTGCCGCCTGCCTCCTGCTGGCCATGCTCGCAGCGCGGGGTGTGTCCGAGCTGCGGAACATCTATGTGATCGAGCGTGGTTACGAGGACCTGGCGGAGCGGCTGAACACCATCGGCGCCAAGGTGGAGTACTTCCAGGACTGACCCATTCACGCTTCGTCATGAACGGCGGGCCACGGTTCCAATGCCCGTCTGCTGTCGCAGAATATTCGTATGCGTACATTCGGCGTAGAGGAAGAACTCCTGATCGTTGATCCGGAGTCCGGGGAGCCGCTTGCCCTCGCCGACGCCCTCCTCGCCAGCCACCGCTTGGCAGCAGACGACCTTCCCGTCGGCCTGGATGGCCGCCATGCCGGCAACCAGGCGGATTACGACGACGAGATGGGCTTGAGTGCCGAGCTCAAGCTTGAGCAGATCGAGACGCAGACCCGGCCGTGCCGGGAGTACGGCGGCCTGCTGGAACAGATCCGTGCGGGCCGGGCGCTGGCCGACCAGGCAGCCCGGAAGCACGGTGCCAGGGTGGCGGCGCTGGCCACCTCACCGGTGGCATCGCCCAGCCACACCACGCCTGACCCGCGCTATGCCAGGATGCTGGAGCGCTTTGGCCTCACTGCCCAGGAACAGCTCACCTGCGGTTTCCACGTCCACACCTTCATCGAATCGCCGGAGGAAGGGGTGGCGGTCCTTGACCGTATCCGCGACAAACTGGCGGTACTCACGGCGCTGAGCGCGAACTCGCCGTTCTGGAACGGCGTCCCCACCGGCTTCGAAAGCTACCGGACCCAGGCCTGGAACCGCTGGCCTACAGCCGGCCCGGCCGGCATCTACGGAACGTACCCTGCCTACCGCCGGGTGGTAACCCGGCTGCTGGACAGCGGCGTCATGCTCGACGAGGGCATGCTCTATTTCGACGCCCGGCTCTCCCGCAACCACCCCACGGTGGAGGTGCGGGTTGCGGACGTATGCCTCCGTGCCGGGGACGCCGCACTCATCGCCGTGCTGGTCCGGGCACTCGTGGAATCCGCCAGCCGGGAGTGGCGGGACGATGTGGACCCTGCGCCGGTCCCCACTGTCCTGCTGCGCATGGCGTCCTGGCAGGCCAGCAGTGCCGGGTTGAGCGGCGAACTGCTGGACTTTGGCAACTTCCGGCCCGCGCCGGCTGCGGATGTGGTGCGTTCCCTGGTGGATTACCTGGCCCCCGTCCTTGACGAACAGGGCGAGCTCGCATTGGCCCGCCAGGGGGTGGAGGACATCATCGCCCGCGGGACAGGGTCCGCTGAACAGCGCCGCGCCCGCGACAAGGCCATGGCGGGCCAGCCGCCGGAGGATATGGGGTTCGGCGCCGTGGTACGGCAGGCCTTCCACCTGACCATGCGTGATGCCCTGGACCTTGCGGACGTTGAGGCCACGCCTGAGCTGCTGCGCGTGCGGCAGGCCTGACGGGTCAAGAGCCGCCAGGCGCGCAGACTTGTAGAACGGCAGGCGTAGAGACGCCGCAGCGAAGCGGGTGCTAGGTAGCGAGGCGCTGTAGAAGGACCTGTTCCAGCGGGCTTCGTTGTGCCGGCAGGATGCCCGGGGGCCAGTGGGTTGGTTCTGAGTCCTGGTGTTCGGCGTTGTAGTGCCGTCCCGTGGGTGAGGTCCAGCCGGGTGGTTCATTCTTGTTGGCCCGGTCCGGTGTCCATCTGCTGTGGTGTTTGAGCCGGTGGTGCTTAGGGCAGAGCTGTGCCAAGTTACTGGTTCCAGTGGTGCCGCTGTGTTCCCACGCTTGCAGGTGGTCGGTGTCGTTGTCGGGGGTGCGGTTGGTGCAGCCGGGGAAGGTGCATTTGGTGTCGCGCATCCTGATCCAGCGTTTGATGGCTGCGGTGAGCCGGTAGTTTTTGCGGCCGATTTCCAGTGGTGCCCCGTCGCGGGGGTCGACGAGGACCCGGTAGAAGGAGTCCGCCCCACCGGCGACGAGTTTGCGGGCCATGGACGCCGGGATTGGTCCGAAGCCGTCCAGTACGGCGGGTTCGTCGGTCACTCCGAGGAGGGCGAACACGGGCACGGTGACCAGGACGTCGGCCCGCGGGGTAGGGACTTCGCTGAGTTCAGTGGCAGTTCCAGCCCCCAGCAGCAGGGATGCTGCGATGTCGGGGCGGAGCTGGGTGAGGGTGCGCTCTTCGTCGGGGCCTTGGAGTCCGCGGGCGGTGGCGGTGGTCCGGTTCCAGATGGTGCGCGCGGTGTCCCCGGGCATGTAGAGGGAGATCCAGGCCATGCCATCCCGGTCGGGGGTGTATTCCATCCGCCGATCCGCCACACCCTTTGCATGGCGCTTCTCGATCGATTCCGGATGGTGGCGTTCCCGCCACCCGCGGACCTTGGCCCGGAACCGTGACGGGACGAGTTCGCCGGGGGCGGCACCCCGGGCCGGGTTCGGCGCAGCCGGGTCGAAGAAGTGCGTCACCAGGGACGCCGCGCCCCCGGAGGTGAGGCCTTCGGTTTCGTCAGCAATGATGCGGGCGTGCTGCCACGACATCGCGCCCGCGGCCAAGGCGTTCATGACGGGCGGCAGGGAGCAGATCCGCCGTGACTGCTCCACCAATGCCCCTGCTGCGCCGGAGCTGATGGTCAGGACTCCGGCGATCTCCTCGACCACCGACATGTCCGCGTACGTGCGGTCCTGCACGGAGGCGTCCGGCGGGGTCACGGCTTGCTGGAACTCCACGGCCTCGGCAGTGTCCTGCGCCTGGTCTGCGCTGAGTTGCGCGGCAAGTCGGGACCGAAGTTCCAGCCGTTCCAGCCGGATCTCATACCGCCGCTGCAACGCATCCACACCGGCACAAGCACCGGCCCCGGCAGCAAGGAAAGAGTCCTCACTGTTCAGCGAATCGAGGGCGGCAACAGAGGCATCGATTGACGCCAGTACCACCCCGACACCACCCCTGATTCCCATGCCGCCATCATCCAACGAGGCACCGACATTTGTATTTGGCCGCCTCGGATTACGGTATTGGTGGCATGAGCCTCCTGCGGCCGGCTCGGGAACTTCAGGTGCAAGGAACCCATGCAACTGTGGGGCGTCCGTGACACACTCCGGCGCGTGACGCCGTCGTACGCCTTCGAAGCTGAACTTTGATACCGCATTTCCCCCAGCCCAGAGGGTCCACATACTGCTGGAGACTCAGGCAGGCCTAGCCGCCGCTAGATCTGCTTCAGCGCCTGTTCCAGGTCGCGGAGAAGGTCCTCCGGGTCCTCGAGCCCCACCGAGAGCCGGACCACGCCGTCACTCAGGCCGATCGCGGCCCGCCCGTCCGGGCCCATGGCGCGGTGGGTAGTGGTGGCGGGGTGCGTGATCAGGGACTTTGCATCGCCGAGGTTGTTGGAGATATCGATGATCCGCAGCCCGTCCAGCAGCGCGAACGCCGCTTCCTTGCCCGTGCGTCCGCCGGAAGGAGCGAGCTCGAAGGTAAGGACCGTGCCACCGGCACTCATCTGCTTTGCCGCCAGCCCGTACTGCGGGTGCGACTTCAGGAGCGGGTACTTTACCCAGCCCACCGCCGGCTGTTCCTCCAGCCATTCTGCGAGCCGTAGGGCGGTCGCCGAGGAGTGGTTGACGCGCAGGCCCATGGTCTCCAGGCCCTTGGTCAGGACCCAGGCGTTGAAAGCGGAAAGCGCGGGGCCGGTGTGCCGCATCAGCTGCTTCACCGGTCCGTCGATGAATTCCTTGGTGCCCAGGATGGCGCCACCCATCACCCTGCCCTGCCCGTCGATGTGCTTGGTGCCGGAGTAGACGATCACGTCGGCGCCGAGGTCCCCGCAGCGCTGCAGCAGGGGAGTGGCAAAGACGTTGTCCGCCACCACGGTGGCCCCGGCCGCATGCGCCAGTTCACTGACGGCGGCGATGTCCACGATCTCCTGCATCGGGTTCGACGGGGACTCGAAGAAGACGGCGGTGGTGGGCTTGGACAGGGCTTCGCGCCACTGGTCCAGGTCCGGGCCGTCCACGAAGACCGTCTCCACGCCCCAACGGGGCAGGATCTCATTCAGGATCACAAAACACGAACCGAACAGTGACCGGGCAGCCACCACCCGGTCGCCGGCAGCCAGCAGGGCACCCAGCGCGGTGAACACGGCGGACATGCCCGACGCCGTCGCGAAGCATGCTTCGGTGCCTTCCAGCAGCCTGAGCCGCTCCTGGAAGGTGGCCACGGACGGGTTGCCGTAGCGGGAGTAGACAAAGCGCTCGTCCTCGCCGGTGAAGGCGCGTTCAGCTGCCGCGGCTGATTCGTAGACGAACCCGGAGTTCAGGAAGATGGCCTCGGATGTTTCCTGGAAGTTGGAGCGGTCCAGGCCTCCGCGGACTGCCTGGGTGTCGGGGTTCCAGCCGGGGGCGTCTGGGTTGAAGGCCACTTAGTTCTTTCCGAGGTTGGTGGGGAGGCCGCGGTTCTTCCAGCCATTGACGGTCCGCTCGCCGTAGCGGTCGGGCTCGCCTTCGAAGCCCTCCAGCACGCTGTACGCGGTGAAGCCGGCCTGGGTGGCGGCAGTTGCGGCCGCGATGGACCGCTGGCCGGACCGGCACAGGAACAGCAGTTCCGCGTGGGGATCCTCCGGCGCCTGCTCCTGCAGGTCCCTGACGAAGTCGGGGTTGGGGATACCGCCGGGAAAGGTCCACTGGATGAACAGGGGATCGTTGTCCGTGGCTTTGGTGTCCGGGATGCCGATGTGGGCCCATTCGCCCTCGGTGCGGACGTCCACCAGGATGGCGCCCTGCTCCAGCTTGGCCCAGGCTTCCTGCGGCGTCAGGTCTCCGGCGTAGCTCATGCGTGGCCCTCGCCGTCGAACTCGCCCTCAAATTCGGCATCGAGCTGGTCCACGGCGGTCGCCACGGCGGCATCGGCTGAGGCGATGGCGGCCGGAAGGACGATTGCCTGCGCAACGATGACGGTGGTGCCGTTGAAGGTTGCCGCCGGGCTGCCGTGCAGGACATAGCCGTCGGCGAGTGCAGCGGAGATCCGCTCACAGAATTCACGGTTGTCCGCGCCGGTAATCAGGCGGTAGGACAGTTTTTCGTCAGGGGCGGGTGCGTCGGACACGACGGATCTCCTTCTTTCACGCTTGCAGCTCGAATCGGTCGATATGCCGAGTATTCACCTGAGGCACCCCGCCGCGAAAGGGAGGGTTGCCGACCGGCAAGTCAGGGCTTTGCACCGGTACTCATTACTCCCCAAAAACGTAACACCTGCCGCGCCCCGCCGCATCGCCGCCGTCGTCATGTTCCGTAATTGAGCCGTCCGCGTCACGGCACGGGTAATGCCCGCGGGCCGATAAAGTTCTTACCGGGGGGGCGCCGCCCCGTATCCAGAGCAATGAGTACCGGGGGGTCCTTGTCAGCATGCGGGCACACGTATCGCACCACCACGCCGCCATCCGGCGGAACCGTCCGCGTTCCATCGCCGCCTTTTTCGCCGCGGCCATCATCGCCCTCCTGGCCCTGGTGGTCCCGGCCGGACCGGCGCACGCCGCGCCTGCTGCACCGGACAAGGGCAAGCCCTGGCTGGGGGCGGTCCTCGAGTGGGGTGAGGATACGGCTGCGGGCTTCAGTGACCGGCTGGGGGCCAGCCCTGCCGTCTTCGGCCATGACATCACCATTCCCTACCGCGAATCGGAGCGGAACGACATCGACGGCTTCCTGCAGCAGACTGCTGCCAAAGGCGCCCACGCCCTGCTCACGGTGAAGCCCTCGGTGCCCCTGGACCAGCTCGGCACCGCCGAGGCGGAAGCGTTCGCAGCACAAGTGCGCGACCTGGCGTCGGGGTTCAAAGGCCAACTGCTGGTCCGGTTCGCCCCCGATATGAATACCGGCTGGGTGGCATGGGGCCAGCAGCCGGCCACGTACCGGCAAACCTTCCAGGCCGTGGCGGCAGCCTTCAAGAAGTACGACGGCGGCCGGGCCGCCATGGTGTGGGCGCCCTACCTGGGCAAGGACTACCCCTTTGAACGGAACCGGAATGCCCCGGAGCCGGGAAGCGAGGGGTTCTCCCTCCTGGATACGAATGGGGACGGGGCCTGGAACGGAAGCGACAGCGCCTATGCTCCCTATTACCCCGGCGATGACGCCGTGGACTGGGTGGGCCTGACCGCCTATCACGACGACACTTCCGGCGGGGCCGCCGTCAACACCACGCCGCGTCCCGGTGAACTCCAGGAGATGCTGACGGCATCCGGCAGCGAAAACTTCTACGGCACCTACGCCGAGGGACGCAAAAAGCCATTCCTCCTGCAGACCTCGGCCTTCTACAGCCCTGCGTCCGGTGGGGCACCCGAGGCGGACATCAAGACGGGCTGGTGGGACCAGGTGGTGGCCACTGCCACATCGCCCGCTTTCGGCGGGACGGCCGCCGTGGTGTGGGACGAGCGGACCAGCACGCGGGACACCGGCGTGGCAAGCATCAGCTGGCTGCTCACGGGAAGCCCGGATGTTGCCAAGTCCGCGCTCGACAGGCTGAAGGCATCACCGATGGTCACCGGCCCTGTCACGGATGTGGCGTCCACAGGCACCTACGTGCGGGCCAATACGCTCTCCGGTGCCGTCCCGTGGACCCTTGCTGCCGCCATGGTCATCCTCCTGGTGGCCCTGTGGCAGATTCCCCGCCGGATCAACACCGCCACGTCCTGGAGCTACCAGGACCCTTCCACCAGGGATTCGAGGGTGGATCTGCTGCGCGGTCTGGCCATAGTCTTCGTTGTGGTCAACCACCTGGGCATGGCCTCACTGTTCCAGTTGCTCACCCAGGAGGCGGTGGGCTTCGTGTCAGGCGCGGAGCTCTTCGTGCTGTTCTCCGGCCTGGTGGTCGGCATGGTGTACGGGCCCAAAGCCAAGCAGGACTTCGGCCGGGTGGTGGACCTGACATCCCGCCGTGCCGGGAAGCTGTACGTGACTGCGCTGGCCGTGCTGATCGGCGTCTTCCTTCTTTCCCTGCTCCCGTTCTTCCACACCGAGGCCCTGACCACGTTCGTGGACCAGGGGACCGGCGGGGCGGGACACGGTGGTGCCGGCCGGACCTACGACCTCTATGCCGGCATGTCATCGCTGTTCCAGTTCCCCGTGCCGCCGCAGGTGCTGCCGGCCATCGTGCTGCTGCAGTTCGGTCCCTGGCAGTTCAACGTCATGGGCCTGTACGTGGTGCTCCTGCTGGCCAGCCCGCTGATCCTTGCGGCGCTGAACCGCGGCAAGGCCGTCTGGGTCTTGCTGGCGACGCTCGCCGTGTACGCCGTGGGCGCCGTGACCCGGTTCAGGATCCTGCCCTCCCAGTTTGAGGACTCGTTCCCCCTGCTGGTCTGGCAGGTGCTTTTTGTGCTCGGGCTGGTGGTTGGCTACTACCGCCGCAGCATCGTTGCCTGGTTGTCGGCCCATACCTGGGTGGTGGCGGCCTGCACTGTGGCAGCGTTTGCGCTGGCCTTCCTGTCCTGGGGCAATCCGTATCTGGCCAACAACTACGACGTCCGCCTGGCGCTCATGCCGGACGCCTCCTACCGGACCATGTATGACGCACTCTTCGGCCGGACCTACGTGGCGCCCGGCCGCCTGTTCAACGTCCTGGTCCTGGTGGTGGCCGCCTATGCGTTCCTCAGCGCTTACTGGAAACCGGTGGAGCGGGCCCTGGGCTGGTTCCTGATTCCGCTGGGCCGCGCCACGCTCTATGTGTTCATCATGCATGTGGTGCTGATCGCCGTCGTCACAAACATCCCGGCGCTCCAGCAGCAGAGCATTTTCCTCAACACCGCTGCCTACGCCGTGGTCCTGGGCCTGTTGTGGGTGATGGTCCGCACCAGGTTCCTTTTCCGGATCATCCCCACCTAGGGATCTCCCAGGCGCGGACTCCGGTTGCCGGTGGGGGCGTCCGGACATGAAATGCTGCGGCACAAAAGTGCCGCAGCATGTCATCGTTCGCCGCTGGTTGTCCTGGGGTCCGTTGGAGGCCCGGAAACAGCCTAGACGAGTCGCGGGTAGCTGCTGAGGATGTAGTCCGCAGCAGCAGGGCCTCTCATGCGCAGGCCGTTGTGGCGGGCCGAGACTTTGTGTTTCATGGCAGCCCAGAAACTGGACTCGGTGCCGGTGGGCTGTTCGTTAACGAAGCACCAGCTGGTGTACAGGCCGTAGAGGCGGTCGGGGTCCAGGTTGGTGTCGGAGGCGTGGTCTGCGTAGGTGGCTTCGTGGAGGAAAAGATCAAACTGCGAATTGGCCATGAGGCGTCCCTTCGCTCGGTGCCGTGGTGCCGCCGGTAGGCTCCAGCGGCGAACCTCGATGCCCTGCACAAGGTGGCAAAGGATTATGTAGTCGCTTTCCCTGAGAGGTCCCGAAAAGCTCAAGAGTTCATCTTGTCTACGATGTAGACTTTACCTGTAGACCAGATATGAGGCAACCGTCCCAGGTACTTCGGGACGAGGGCCGCCAGTGAGGACTTTTTGATGACTTCCGCCAACAGTTCCCAGCCAGGGCAGGCCAAAACGAGGCTGAGCAGGGACATTGTGCTGGCCAAGGCCTTGGAACTGGTTGATGCCGAAGGACTGGATGCACTGACCATGCGCCGCCTGGGGCAGGAGCTTGGCCGGGACCCGATGAGCCTGTACCGCTACGCCGAGAACCGCGCCGCGCTGCTGGACGGGGTTTCTGAGCTGGTGCTCAACCAGCTTCCGATTCATCCGGAGGACCCGGACTGGAAAGCGCAGCTGCGGAGCATCGCCCACAACCTGCGGACGCTTGCCCTGCAGCATCCCAATGTGGTTCCCCTGTTGGTGACGCGGCCCCTTTCCACGCCTCTGGGCCTGCGCCCCCTGGGCACGCTGCGGCCCCTGGAACAGATCCTGTCCCTGCTGGGCGCGGCGGGATTCTCGCCGGCCGATGCGCTCCACGTCTACCGCGCCTACTACGGCTTCCTCTACGGGCACATCCTGAACGAACTGCAGGAGTATGTCGTGGATCCGGAAGAGAACGAGGCGCTGTTGCGCCTGGGGCTCCACCGCCTGCCGGCCAAGGAGTTCCCCAGGCTGCGTGCCCTTGCTCCCGCCCTGTCTGAGTACGACGGCGAGGCGGAGCTTGACCAGGGACTTGGCATCCTGCTGTCCGGGCTGGAAGCACAGATGTCACGGCAGGCTGCAGGGCCCGCCGCCTGACGCTCCGTGGCCTTGTGGAGGCCGGATTACCCGGGTGGCGCTATTCGAAGGATGCCCGGCGCCGGTCCTGCAGGCGGGTGTTCCAGATGTCCGGCCGGTTTACGCGGAACCGGCGTCCGGTCAGGGCTTTGGCGTTCAGCCGGACGTAGTGGGCTTTTTCGCCCGGCTGCCACGGTTCCAGGCCGAGTGCATCCACTGCATCCTTCACTCCCTGGTCCTCGATGATCTCCGTTTCGCCGCGCACCACTACGCTCCAGGCTTGTTCCGAGGCGGGGTCGTAGCCGTCTATCTCCAGTGCTGCCGGCCGTTCCATCCGGGCGCCCCAAAGCTTTGAACCGGGTGCGGTGCGGAAGACGATGCTGCGCAGGTGGACAGCGTAGTTCACGGGGAAGATCTCGGGATGTTCGTCCACCACGATGGCCAGCCTTCCCACCGCGTCATTGTCGAGGAGTTCCCAGCAGTCGTCGAAGGACAGGTTTTCAATCGGCAGGTTTCGCGAGTCCATGGTCCACACCTTACGGGTGATGCGGGAGTGGGAAAAGGGATTGCGCCGCTTGTTGCGGCCTAGTGGATGCCGGCGAAAAGTCCGCTCAACTCGGCGGTCAGTTCCTTCTGGACCGACGGGGTGCCGATTTCCTTGCCGTCGATCCGGTTCACGGGCGCCAGCAGGCGGACACTGGAGATCAGCCAGACCGCATCCGCGTCCATGAGGTCCCTGGGCTCCAGCGGACCATAGCCCAGTTCCCAGCCCGCCGCCTTGGCGGCTGCGAAGAGGGCACCCTGGGAGGTCCCGGCCAGGATGCCGCTGTCCAGCTGGGGAGTGATGAGGCGCTTCACTGTTGTGCCGTCGTCGGACTGCTCCACATGCGCAAGCAGCACCGTGGACGTGGGGCCCTCCAGCACGCGGCCGTCGGAGGACAGGAAGATGACGTCGTCGGCGCCTTGTTTGTGGGCATGGCGCAACGCTGCCATGTTGACGGCGTAGGAAAGGGTCTTGGCGCCGAGGAGCAGCCAGGGTGCCCGTTCGGCCACGTCACTGTCGTAACCCCGGTCAAGGAGGATGACGTCGATGCCCGTTTCACGCTGCCTGCGGCCGGCAGCCCCGGCCGGCGCCGCCTGCACCCAGGCCGTGGGCGCCTCGCCTTCAACGCCGCGGGTGACCACCAGTTTGACCACCAGTTCATCGGCGGCCGGGTCAGCCGGCGGGTTCTCGGACCGGAACCGGTCCACCGCAGCGGCAATAACGCGCCGCCACGCGTCCTGGTCCGGGATGGCCAGGTCCAGCGCCGCGGCGGAGCCCGCAAGCCGGTCCAGGTGCGCCTGCATCTTCCGTACCGTTCCACCCACGGCGAGCATGGTTTCGAAGACGCCGTCGCCCCGCGTGACCCCCAGATCCGTGACCAGCAACTGGGGTTTGGCGGCATCGGCCACCCTGCCGTCGGGGAAAGCAGGATCGAGGAAGGCGAGAACCACGGGTGCTGGAGAGGTCATGGCACCAGCTTAGTGCTGGACCGCGGATAAGCTGGGCAGAGTGCACCGGCCGGAAGCCGTCCTCCGGAGCCCAATCTCCCCGGGGGTTTTAGACGTGTTGTGGCCTTTTTCGCTTGCCGGCACCGCGCCCACATGGGTGGTGGTGCTCCTGGGCTTCGCCGACCTGGCCATCAGGATCCTTGCGCTGGGCATCATCCCCGGCAACCGGCGCCCCACCACCGCCATGGCCTGGCTGCTGGGTATCTTCTTCATTCCGTTCGTGGGCATCGTCCTGTTCCTGCTGTTCGGCAATTTCCGCTTGTCCAGCCGCCGGCGGGCACAGCAGCAGCTGGTCAACGAGCGCGTCCAGGCGGGCATCACCGCACTCTCGGATGTGGAAAGTGACTACCCCGGCCCTGAGTGGGTGAAGTCCGCCGCTGAGCTCAACCGCACCCTGGGCTCGCTGCCCATGGTGGACGGAAACTCTGTTGACCTGATCCCTGGCTATCCGGATTCCATCCTGGAAATGACCAAGGCCGTGCGGAAGGCGAAAAAGTTCGTCAACGCCGAGTTCTACATCATGAGTTCGGACCACGTCACCAACGACCTGCTCACCGCCATGGAAGAGGCCGCCGAACGGGGAGTGGAGGTGCGGCTCCTGTTCGACCACATCGGAACGCTGCGCATCAAGGGGTACAGGAAGCTGCTCAACCGTCTCCGCGCTGGCAAGATCCAGTGGAAGCGCATGCTGCCGCTGCTGCCCATCCACGGCCAGTGGCGCCGCCCGGACCTGCGCAACCACCGCAAAATCCTGGTGGTGGACGGCGAAGTCGCCTTCACGGGCTCGCAGAACCTGATCGAACCCTCCTACAACAACCCGCGGCACCGCAAGGCAGGCCGCGAATGGGTGGAACTGATGGCGTGCCTGCGCGGCCCCATCGTGACCACCCTGAACGTCGTCTTCGCCACCGACTGGCTGACCGAGACCGACGAATCCCTGGAGCACCAGCTGCAGCTCCCGTCGAACCCCGAACCCGGCCACGTCACGGCCCAGGTGGTGCCCAGCGGCCCCGGCTTCATCACGGAGAACAACCTCCGGCTCTTCAACACACTCATCTATTCGGCCCAACACCGCATCTCCATTTGCAGCCCCTACTTTGTGCCGGACGATTCACTGCTCTACGCCATCACCACGGCGGCCCAGCGAGGCGTGGACGTGGAACTGTTCGTCTCGGAGAAGGGGGACCAGTTCCTGGTCCACCATGCCCAGCGGTCCTACTATGAGGCGCTCCTGGAAGCCGGGGTCCGGATCTACCTGTACAAGGCCCCGTTCGTGCTCCACGCCAAGCACTTCACCATCGACGATGAGGTAGCCGTCCTGGGGTCCAGCAACATGGACATGCGGTCCTTCTCTCTGAACCTGGAGGTGTCAGTGATGTTGCTGGGTGAGGACATCGTGAACAAGATGCGGGCGGTGGAGGATACCTATCGGGACATCTCCCATGAGCTCAAGCTGGCGGACTGGCTCAACCGGCCGCTCGCTGCCCGGTACGTGGACAACGTTGCCCGGCTGACGGCCACTGTTCAGTAACCCTGCCAACAGCGGCGGGCTCCGCACTCCGCTGGCCCAGCGAGCCAGTCAGTCCGCACTGACCCGCTGCCCGTCGTCGTGCCCGGCGTGCTCAGGCCAGCCGCCCTTGCGGTAGGCAGGGGTTCCCAGGGCCAGCACGAGCACCGCCACGGTGCAACTGCCAATCATGACGCTGACCATCGACAGGGAATTCCCGCCCAGGAGTCCAACCAGGGGGCTCACCAGTCCGGCGACCCCGGACTGCAGGGCTCCGATGACAGCCGCCGCCGTTCCCGCCATGTGGCCGTAGTTGTGCAGCGCGAGCACTGAGGCGTTGGCCGGGATCATGCCCTGGGCTGACAGGACCAGCCACAGGCCGGCCACCAGGCCCACCGCGCCGCCGGCACCCGTGGCCACCACGCCGAGCAGCACCAGGGCCAGGCTCAACTGGACCAGGAGGGCGGTGCGCAGGAGGCGGACGGGCGGGAACTTCCGGACCAGGGCGGCGTTGAGCTGGGCCGAAAGGACAAGCGCGGCGCCGTTCAGGGCGAACACGAGGGCGAACTGCTGGGCGGTGAGGCCGTACTCGTTCTGGAAGACGAAGGGCGAACCCACCACGTAACTCATGATCAGGGCCAGCCCCAGTCCGGGGATGACGGCCAGCGCCATGAAGTGCCTGTCCCGCAGCAGCACCCAGTAGGCGGCCGCCACGTGCCGCGGGTGGCCCGGGCTGCGGCTGTCCCCGGGCAGCGTTTCCGGCATGAACTTCCAGACAATTGCCACCAGGACCACCCCGATGAGCGCCAGTGCATAGAAGACAGCGCGCCAGTTCCAGAGCCCGGCGATGGCCTGGCCCACAGTGGGGGCCAGGAGCGGAGCCACACCGATGACCAGCATCAGCCGCGACAGCAGCCGGGCGGCGTCGGAGCCGACGAAGCGGTCGCGGATCACCGCGAGTGCCACCACGGCAGCGGCGGCGTTGAAGAAGCCCTGCAGCACTCGCAGCCCTGTCAGCGTTTCGATGTTCGGCGTCAGGGAACACAGCAGCGAGATGGCTACGTGCAGCGAGATGCCGATGAGCAGCGGAAGCCGCCGGCCGAACCGGTCCGAGAACGGACCGATCACCAGCTGGCCGATTCCGCCGCCCACCAGGGTTCCGGACAACGTCAGCTGGACAGCGGTCTGGGTGGTGTGGAGGTCGGCCTCGACGGCGGGCAGCGAGGGCAGGTACATGTCCGTGGTGAGGGCGGGGAGCGCGGCCAGGGCGCCAAGCATGAGAACGTACTTGACGCTGCGCGGTGCCTTGCTGTTCTGGGGAGGGGACGGTTCCGTCACGCGGCATACCTAACTTGTGTTGAAGCACCCAGGGATGGGTCCGCCGCCTGGCTTGGGCGGTTCAGCTAGGTCAGGGGCTTACCCCCGGGGGCGTCTTCCTAAACGGGCGTCCGCGGAGTGGATGCCCCACCGCCCGGGTTCAGCGTCAGTCTTCGGGGAAAGCGGCGCCCAGGGTGGAGAGCACCCCGTAGGCCTTGGTCCGGATTTCGTCGTATTCGTCGTCCGGAACGGAATCCGAAGTAATGGCACCGCCGACGCCGAGCGAGAGTTCAGCCGTTCCGTCGCCGGCTGTGCTGATCACCAGTGTCCTGATGGCGACGGCGAGGTCGGCCGCCGCGTTGAGTGAGAAGTAGCCGATGGCCCCTGAGTACAGCCCGCGCGGCCCTGCCTCCAGCTGGTCCAGGATGGCCATGGTGCTGATCTTGGGGGCGCCAGTCATGGAGCCTGCCGGGAAGCACGCAGCGACTGCCTCGGCCCGCGGTGCGCCCGGGAGGAGTCGGGCGTCAATGGTGCTGACCATCTGGTGGACGGTGGCATAGCTTTCGATCGCGCAGAGCCGGCTGACCGTCACGGAACCGGGCTCCGCGAAATGGCTGAGGTCGTTGCGCAGCAGGTCCACGATCATGATGTTCTCGGCCCTGTCCTTCAGGGACGTGGCCAGGTCCTCGCGCAACCGCTTGTCCTCCTGCGGGTCAGCAGCCCGGCGCCGGGTTCCCTTGATCGGTTCGGCGCGCATGCCGCCGTCGGACGCGATCTTCAGGAACCGCTCGGGCGAGGTGCTGGCCACGGCAAGGTTTCCCAGCCGGAGGTAGCTGGCAAACGGGGCCGGGTTCCTCCGGCGCAGCGCCAGATAGGTGGTCCATGGATCCACCGACGTTGCCTGCACGCTGGCTTCGAGCGTGGTGGTCAGGCAAACCTCATACGTGTTTCCCTGGGCGATCTGGTGCTGGGCGGCGGTGATCTTCTCCCGGTACCGCGCACCCGTGTCCCGGCTGCGGAAGGACGGGGCTGTGGAAGGCGCGACGCCGGTGCTGCCGCCGGCTTGCGCTGCCGGGCCATCCGACGGCGGCCGTGCCCCGCTGTTGGCGGCTTCCACTGCTGCCCTGGCCTGCGCCAGCCACTCCACGGAGTCGGGGGCCTCCAGGGCCAGGAGCCAGGCGGCGCCTTCGGCATGGTCCAGGACCACGGCCCTGCCGGCGAAGATCAGGGCAGCGTCCGGGGTGGGCGCGGACAGGTCGCTGCCGCCCGTTTCGCGCTTCAGCTCGTAACCCAGGCAGCCGAGCCAGCCCAGGGTGAAATCACAGGGATAGCCGTCCGGGGTGCGTACGGCCCGGCGGCCCCACACGGTGTCCAGCCAGCGGAAGAAGGGGCCGGGGACCTTGGCAGTGGAGGAGCCCGTGCTGATCAGGCTCACCCCCGAACGGTGCGTCATGAACTGTCCGAAGGCGCCGGCGTCGTCCGCCATGATGCTGAACCTGCTGCGCTCCGCAGCAGTCCGGGCCGCCGGGTCTTCGCTGTTTTCTCCAGGGCCTGCCTGTCCGATGCCGCCCAGGGCGGTGTCAGCGTTGGAGGAATCCAGCCAGACGGCATTGGCCGACCGTCCGTACAGCGACTGGAACAGTGCCGGTGCGTCCGGGAGGGCGTCAAGTCGCTCGACATGGAGCCGCAGGCCGCGGCGTGCGGACAGTTCCGGGGCCAGGGCAGGCGCCAGGGCCGGCAGGCAGGGGAGGAGCTTCAGGAGGTCCGCCGGAGCTGATCCGTCAGCGAGGTTCTGGACGCGGAGGTCTGCGTGGGCGGGGACGTCGTCCCGGCCCAGCCACTCTTCTTCCTGGGCGGCCCACTGGTCCCAGTACGGCTCGTAGGTTTCACCGTCGCGGCCCAAAGCCCGGGTCCGGCGGACGTCGTCCGGAGACTCGGCCCAGATGACGGCGCCAAGCATGGGCCGGGCAGCCTCCGCGGCGGCCCCCACTCCCTCCACGATGACGATCTCCGCGGGCAGCGTGACCCGGGAGTCGCCGTCGTAATGGTTCTCCCAGTCCCAGCTGGTCCAGGTGGCGGCCTCGCCACGGCTCAGCGGCGCGAGGACAGTGCTGACATAGCGCTCCACGCCTGCCGCCAGCCCATCCCAGCCCGGGTAGATGTCCTCAAGGTGGAACAGGGACACCTTGTGGTGGGCGCGGAGCCGGGCCGCGAGTTCGACGGCGAGGGTGGTCTTCCCTGCGCCGGAGCGCCCGTCGACGGCGATGATGACGGGGGCTGGGCTCATGGACTAGAGCGTACCGTTTTCCGTTGGACGCTTTCATTCATGAATGACGCGCTGCCGTGAGGCATGGCGGCCGCTGCTGAGGTGGCCGCCCAGGAACCCGCTCACCAGCAGCAGGACGGCCCCCGCCCGCGCCAGCCGCACACCCCGCCGGTGGTTGCCGCGGGACCGGGCCCTCCAGGAGGCGACGTACACCAGGGTGGCTGCCGCGTTGGCGGCGGCGTGCACAATCCCGACGCGCTTCAGGGCGCGGTCCTTGCCGGACCAGGTTGCCCAGCCGGACAGGGCGGTGGGAACGGCGGTGATGACGCCGAGGGCCACCAGCCGCTGGGCGGAGCGGCGGGACGCCTGGTCATCAAAGAAATCCAGGAACACCGCCGACCACCAGGCGCCAAAGGGTGCGTCGGTAAGGATGGTGTGCAGCGGAATGCCCGTGGTGTCGCCGCGGACCAGGCTGGCGATGTTGGGCTGCGCCATGAGGCGCGACGCCAGCGGTTCTGCGGCCTTGACGGCAGCGTCCAGGGGTTTTGCTTCCTCAAGTGTGCCAAGGAGACGGGTGTACCTGCCGGTGCTGGGTGCGGCGTGCATGCAGCACAAAATACTCCAGGCGCTGCCGGATTGCACCATGTTTTCCTGCGCCGTTATTGCGCCTGGAAGCTGCTAGTGCGGCTGAAGCTGCGTGTTCTGCAGGACCGCTGCCTTGATGTGCTGGACCAGGCCCGGCAGCGCCGTGTGGATCTGGTGCCAGACGGCGTCGAAATCCGCATGCCCGCCGTACCAGGGGTCCTCGATGCCCTGCTCCAGCCGGTCCCTCCCGGCCATGGCGGGATCGAAGCTGCGGAGCATCCGGATCTTGTCCAGGGACTCCTGGTCCGGTGCGGCTTCGCTGAGCCAGGCGTAGTGGTCAATGTCCAGGGCCAGGATCAGGTCGCGCTCGCGGAACCACTCCGGCGCCCACTCCCGGGCCACGTGGTGTTCCGATGCCAGTTGCGTCACTGCGAGGCGGCGTGCGGCGCGGGGATCGATGGGCCGGCCGGCCTCGTATCCGGTGGTGCCTGCGGAATCCACCTCCACCAGCCCCTCCAGGCCCTCGCGTTCGAGCGCTGCCTGGAGCATGAGCTCGGCCATGGGGGACCGGCAGATGTTGCCCGTGCAGACAGTGATGACGCGGTATGCGCTCGACGTTGAGGTCATGGAACTAAGCATGCGCGCTTCCCATCACCTTTGGCTAGCCGCCTGTTCACAAAGTTTTACGGGCTTGTAAAGAAGCATTACTGGGCGTGAAAAGGGTACCTGCACACTGGCGTAAAGCGCCGTCGCGAACCAGTCCCGTCAGTGGATCAGGGCCAGCAGGATGCCCACCCCCACGAACAGGGAGGGCGCCGAACACCCTGCTGAGGACCAGCTGGCCCCGTTCCGTGCTGGTGAAGCGCTGGAATGACCTGGCGGCGGCGGCAAAGAAGAACCACATCACCAAAATATCGATGACCACAATGGTGGCCGTCAGCACCGCGTACTGGGTGAACAAAGGCTGTTCCGGCCGGATGAACTGGGGGGTGAAGGCCAGGAAGAACACGATGGCCTTCGGGTTCAGCAGGTTGACCCAGAAGCCGCGCCTGAAGATGGACCAGGCGGGTTCGTTCCGGAGGGCAGCGGCCTGCTCCTGTGCCATCGTGGGCTTGCTGAGGAACTGGCGGATGCCCAGGTACACCAGGTAGGCCGCGCCCGCGTAGCGGATCACGTTGAAGGCAAGGGGAGAGCTGGCCACCAGCACGCCAACGCCGAGGGCGACAATCAGGACATGCACGACCAGCGCCGCCTGCTGGCCCAGAATTCCCCAAATGGACCGGCGGAACCCCGCATTCAGCGAGTTGCTCATGGTGTTGATGGCCCCGGCGCCCGGGGTGAAGCTGATCAGGGCGCCGGCACCCGCAAGGGCCAGCCACAGGGAAAATTGCACTACACAATCTTACGGGGGCAAAGGCCTGTCTTTCCGTCAGCCGCAGGGGCCGGCGGGCCAGGGCTGGGGCAATGCAACCTAGGCCCGCGCGATGACCTCACCGTTCGGGATCAGGAACCAGCCGTCGTCCGTGGAGCCCCAGCGGTGCCAGCCCGCTGAGATCCGGGCGAGGTCGGCCGCGTTGGCGAATCCGTACTCCAGCGCCTGCTCGGCGAAGGCGGAATGGAGCACCCGCTCACCCCAGACGCGTGCCTGCCAGCGGCGCTGCTGCGCCGTGGCGTAAAGCCAGTTGCTGCTGGTGGGGGCGACGTCGGTGAATCCCGCAGACTGGGCCCAGCTGACCAGCCGCCGCCCGGCGTCGGGCTCTGCTCCATTGCGCCGGGCAATCCGCTGGTAAAGGTCCATCCACTCGTCCAGTTCCGGGATCTCCGGGTACCAGCTCATGCCGTGGAAGTCTGCGTCCCGGACGGCCACGATGCCGCCGGGTTTGGCGACGCGGCGCATCTCGCGCAATGCCTCGACGGGGTCTGTGAGGTGCTGGAGCACCTGGTGGGCGTGGACGACGTCGAACGTTTCGTCGGCGAAGTCCACGTCGTAGATGTTGCCTGCCACAAATTCGATGTTGGGCACTTCCCGCTCGACGGCGAGGGCCTGGGCCTGTGCCACGATGTCCGGCGAACGGTCCAGGCCGGTGACTTTGCCGGGGTTGACCAGGGCTGCGAAGTCGCAGGTGATGGTGCCCGGCCCACACCCGACGTCGAGCAGGGTGGATCCCGGTGTGAGGTGGGGGAGGACGAACGCGGCCGAATTTTCGGCAGTCCTGGCGGCGTGGGCGCGGACTACGGACTCGTGGTGGCCATGCGTGTAGACGTCGTCTTCAGGCTGCTGGTCGCTCATAACCAAACGCTACCCCTTGGGAGCGGAGGCTACCCGGATTCTGTCCTTGCCGCCACGGTGGCATCGATCATCGCCGTCATGAAGCGGGTGACGGTATCCAGTTCCTCTTCAGTAAACCCGGCCATGGCACTGCCCATGCGCTGCGCCAGCGGGGCGAAGATGGCGCCGCCCTCCTGGAAGGCCTTGGGGGTCATCTTCAGCTGGACCTGCCGCCGGTCCGTGCTGTGCCGCTCCCTGACCACGTGCCCGGAGTTGTCCAGCCGGTCGATCAGTGCCGTGGTGGCGGGGGAGCTCAGGTTGAGTTCCTTCCGCAGCAGCCCGGGCGTGACCACGTTGCCCCTGGCGGTGTGGCGCATGATCACGGCGAGTGCGTTCATGTCCGTACGGTGCATGTCCTTGCGGTCCCCGGCGGCATCCACGTACCGGTTCGCCTCGATGGTGAACTCCTGCAGGATCCGGAGCAGCGGGTGGCCGAACTGCGGGCCCGCCTGTTCGAAGGGGGATGGCTGGGGGGCGTCTGTTTCTGCCATCTCCACCTCCCTTGTCTTTGCTCCCGGCCCATTTCCTGCGCCGGCGTCCTGACGGATATTACTCCAGCGGCGGGCATCGACGGCTGCCGCCGCTGCCAGTCGGGGCCAATCACCAAAAAAGCTTGACTGGCACTTATCTCTGTTATGGAGATAATCTATGCTGGAACAAATACTACTCCCCACGCTCACCATGGAAGGCATCATGAAACGCACAAAAGTTGGCAGGGAACGCGTTCCGTTCTGGCTGCGCTGGCTGGTACCCGTTGTCCTGGTGCTGACGTGGCTGGGACTGGCCGGGGTCGGCGGACCCACCTTCGGCCGCCTGGAGGAGGTCTCCTCCAACGACCAGGCATCCTTCCTGCCCGCCAGCGCCGAAGCCACGGAGGCGCAGGACTGGCAGGCGAAGTTCCGCGACTCCGATGAGGTTCCCGGCATCATCGTCATCGAGCAGGACGGGGCCTTCACGCCCCAGCAGCTCGGGGAGCTGGCCACCCTGAAGACCGGCCTGGAGAACCGCAAGCTGGGCAGCACTGTCATTGGCCCGATTCCGTCCAAGGACGCCAAGGCCGTCCAGTTCGTGGTTCCCATTGGGTCCTCGGACGAAATCAAGGACGCCGTCAAGGAACTCCGCAGTACGGTGGAAGAGGCGGCGCCGGACGGTGCCCGGACCTTCGTGACCGGTCCGGCAGGCCTCGCGGCAGACCTGACGGCGGCCTTCGGCGGCATTGACGGCATTCTCCTGCTCGTGGCCCTCTCCGCCGTGTTTGTGATCCTCCTGATCGTCTACCGGTCCCTGCTGCTGCCCATCATGGTGCTGCTGACATCCGTGTTTGCCCTGTGTGCGGCCATCCTGCTGGTCTTCGGCATGGCGAAGGCGGGCTGGATCCAGCTCAACGGACAAAGCCAGGGCATCCTCTCCATCCTGGTGATCGGTGCCGCCACCGACTACGCCCTGCTCTTCGTGGCCCGCTTCCGCGAGGCCCTTACCCACACCACCAACCGCACGGCCGCCGTCCTGACCGCCTGGAAGGCGTCCTTCGAGCCCATCCTGGCTTCCGGCGCCACCGTAATCATCGCGCTCCTGTGCCTGCTCTTCTCCGACCTGAACTCCAACAAGGCCCTGGGCCCGGTGGCCGCCGCAGGCATCCTCTGTGCCCTGTTCGCCGCACTGACCCTGCTGCCCGCCCTGATGGCACTGCTCGGCCGCGCCGCGTTCTGGCCGTTCCGCCCCAAGCTCCTCCCCGCAGACCAGCGTGAACCCGAACTGGTCACCGGACTGGAGGGCCAGAAGGGCCTGTGGCGGGCCACCGGGTCGCTCGTTTCGCGGCGACCCAGGACCGTCTGGGTCGCCTCGGTCCTCCTGCTCCTCGTGGCCGCGGGCGGACTGTTCCAGCTGAAAGCCAACGGCGTGCCGCAGACGGACGTCATCCTCACCGCGTCCAACGCTGTGGACGGCCAGGACGCGTTGGCGCGCCACTTCGACGCCGGCAGCGGCAGCCCCGCCGTCGTGGTTGCCGACCAGGGCAAAGCCGCGGAGGTGCTGGACAAGGTGAAAGCCGACGACGGCGTGGGCGAGGCTTACCTGCTGGGCCGCGGCAGCGTGCCCGTCACCGGAGCCCCGGGCGCTCCCACCGCACCGGACGTCCGGGACGGGAAGGTCCTCATCAACGCCACGCTGAAGAACGCCGCGGACTCGCTGGAGGCGGAGGAGACCATCAAGGCCCTGCGCACCGAGGTGAAGGCCGTTGATCCCGGCGCCCTGGTGGGTGGCGTGACAGCCACGGCGCTGGACACCAACACCACCGCCCAGCATGACCTGGTGGTCATCATCCCGGTGGTCCTGGTGGTGATCCTCTTCATCCTGATGCTGCTGCTGCGCTCCATTGTGGCCCCGGTCCTGCTGGTGCTCTCCGTGGTGGTGTCCTACGCGGCCGCGCTGGGAGTGTCGGCCTTCGTGTTCAACAACCTCTTCGGTTTCCCGGGAGCCGACGCCACCGTTCCGCTGTTCGGCTTCGTCTTTCTGGTGGCCCTGGGCGTGGACTACAACATCTTCCTGATGAGCCGCGTCCGCGAGGAATCGCTCAAGCACGGCACCCGGCCCGGCATCCTGCGCGGCCTGGTGGTGACCGGCGGCGTCATTACCTCGGCCGGCGTGGTGCTGGCCGCGACGTTCGCCGCCCTTGGCGTCATCCCCATCATGTTCCTGGTGCAGCTGGCCTTCATCGTGGCATTCGGCGTCCTGCTCGATACCGTGCTGGTGCGCTCGCTGCTGGTGCCGGCCCTGGCCTACGACATCGGGCCGAAGATCTGGTGGCCCAGCAAGCTGGGGCGGACCGATGGCCGGGACGCCGTGCAGCCGCGGGAGCCCGGCGTCGAGCCCCGGGAAGAGGTTCCCACCCGCTAGCCCCTGCGTTGCGCCCGGATTAACGCTGCTGCCGCCACCATTCCACGGTGGCGGCAGCAGCCGTTTCCAGCGGCGTGTGGCTGACGCCAAGCGCGGCCTCGGAAGCTGCGGAGTCCATGACGAAGGGCCGCTCAAACTGGTACAGCATCTCCGCCAGCTCGCGGGCGCCGGCTGAAACGAGCGCCGCCGCCCGGAGTGTCCAGCCGGGAAGGACGCGCACCTTCGGGGCGGGCCGTCCCGCCGCCGCAGCGAAGGCCCCAGCAAGTTCCTTCTGCGTGCGCGCCGGCCCCGTCGGGGCATGCCACACGGCGTTCCAGGCGGACGGTTGGTCAGCGGCCGCGATCATGGCGCCGGCCAGGTCGGGTACGTAGGTGAACGAGTGCGGCTGGCTGGCGCTTCCCATCACGCTGACGTTCTTTCCTGCAAGGACCGGCGCCACCATGCGCTCGCCGGCGTGCGCCATCCGGACGCGCGGCCCAAAGAAGTCGCCGGCCACCACGCTTACCGTGGGCGTGGCTGAGGCCTCGCGGTCCTGCAGCAGGTCCGTCCGCACACCGCGCTTGCCCCCGGTGGCCCGGCGCGGGCCGGCCTCGGTGATCACGCGGTCCGGCTCGCTGTAGGAGTAGAGGCTTTCAGGGAAGACGACGACGGCGCCCACCTCCTGCGCGGCGCTGAGCACTGCCTGCTCGGCGGCAGGCAGCTCCGCCCGCCATGCCGCCGCGGTGTACGCCGATCCGTGGATGCAGTGGAAGACGGCTTTGGCGCCGGCAAAGGCAGTGCGCAGAACCGCCGGATCCTTGGCATCCCCGCTGATGCGCTCGATGAGCGGGTGGTCCGGTCCGCTGCCCGACCGGGTCAGGACGCGCACCTGCCGTCCCCGGTCCGCCAATTGTTCCGCTACCGTCCAGCCCACGGGTCCCGCCCCGGTCACAACATATACGTCAGGCACTTCTGTCTCCCTTTCAGTAAATGAGAGCAGTGCTCTCGAAAACAAGAATGCGCGTCCAGGATCGCAAAGTAAAGAGCAGTGCTCTCTTTAGCTCCCCGCGCTCTCGCTTGTGGCATGCTGGGGTCATGGATGATGCCCGCGGAACAACCGCCCACCAGCCCCGGCCCCTTACGCCCCGGCAGCGCGCGCGGTCGCAGACCGTGGCGGACATTGTCCGGCTGGGCAGGCAGCACCTGGCAACCGACGGTGCGGCGGCCCTCTCCCTGCGGGCCGTGGCAAGGGATCTGGGAGTGGTGTCCTCCGCCGTTTACCGCTACGTGGAGAGCCGGGACGAACTGCTTACGCTGCTGCTTATCGATGCCTTCGGCGAACTGGGGGATGAGGTGGACGCGGCCGTTGCGGCGGCGCCGGAGGGCGATCATCTTGGCCGGTTCCTGGCCCTGGGTGGAGCCGTCAGGACGTGGGCGCTGCGCGAGCCTGCCAGCTATGCGCTTCTGTTCGGCAGCCCGGTTCCCGGCTACAACGCCCCGGCCGAACGCACCACGGGCCCCGGCACGCGCGTCATCGTCAGCCTCATCGGCATCCTGGACGCCGCCTCCCGGGCGGGGCAGTTGGCGGTTGCGGGACCATCCCCGCAGCTTCCGCCCACCCTGGCCGCCGACCTGGAGGCCATCCGCCGGGAATTCGGGCTGGCCATTCCGGACGAGCTGGTGGCGCGGGGCGTTTTGGTGTGGAGCTCCCTGTTTGGTGCCGTCAGCTTCGAAGTGTTCAACCAGTACGGGCCGGACACCTTCCGGGCACCGCATGAACTCTTCGACCATCACCTCGCCGTCCTGGCAGGGACCGCGGGGCTGTCGGTGCAGCCCTCCTGATGGGGGGGGCGGTTCAAGGCCTGTTGGTGCGCCCGCCCCGTCGATAGACTGCCAGTGCGCCCGGACGGACGCGGAGCCTCGAAGGAGAGATGCACCATGACTGAAAATCCTGAAGTTGCAGCCGAGGAGCCCCGCAAGGGCGGCAGCGCACCCGGTCTGGAGGGGGAGGGCGGCCAGTACGTGGACGGGGACTATGGCGACGCCGGCACCCTCAACGAGCCCGACCGTGACGTTTCGGATGGCGAATACGAGGAAGGCGACTACGGCGACGCCGGCACCACCGGAGGCGCCCGGACGGAGCGTGCCGTCCGCGAGGGCCTCACCGACGGCCAGGTCCAGGCGACCGATGAGGAGCGCGGACCGCTCCATGGGCGCCCCGACTCCAGCCGGTAGGCACCCGCAAGGGTCTCCTTATCCGACGGCGTCCGCCGCTACCAGGCCGTCCTCGTTGGTGGGTTGGGCGTCCTTGCTGCGGGCGCGGCTGATGGCTGCCACCGCAGCCAGGACCGTCACCAGGCTTCCATAGGCGTAGGTGGTGACCGGGAGGGACAGGATGGGGGCAAGCAGGCCTGCCAGCACTGCCGGAACGCCGAAGGCCGTGTAGGCCACGACGAAGAGCGAGGCAAAAGTCCCGGCGCGTTCATGATCCTCCACCAGGGGGCTGATGGACCGGATGACGCCCATGAAGGCAGTGCCGAAACCGGCGCCTGCCACCACCACAGCGGCCAGGAACAGGCCAAACGAATCCAGGCCGAGGGCCAGCAGCGACAGTGCGGTCCCCACGGCCAGCGCCGTGGTGCCGAAAATGGTGATGGTGCGGGCTCCAAAGCGGTGCAGGAAGGCCGCCGACGCGGCTCCTGTCCCCGCCAGGATGGTGATCACCATGCCCTGCCACAGATGCTCCCGGATGCCGAAAGTGGTGTGCACGATCGCGGCGCCAAGGGAGAGGTACAGCCCGCCCGTGGCCCAGCCGGCAAAAACGGCCGGGGCGCCGGTGAGGAATGCGCGGCGTGCGGCCGGCGGCAGGGTCAGGTGCGGCTTGAGTGAAGCCGCCGCCCCGGCCGTGCGGGGTGAGGTTTCCGGGCAGGCCCACACCAGTGCGGCGAACGCCACGTACAGGACCGAGAGCGAGACGAACACCAGCACGCGGGGCTCCGCGAGGAGGTCCAGCAGCAGGCCCGATGCCAGCGCGCCCAGGGCCAGGCCCCCCAGGGGTGCCACCGTGTTCCAGGCGGCGCTGGAGCCCGGGTCATCCTCCGGTTCCAGATCGGCGATGGCCGCGGAGAGCGTGGTGAGGAGGATGCCGCTGGCCACCCCCTGGAGGACGCGGGCCGCCAGCAGCATCGCCAGCGAATCGGCTGCCAGGAAGGTCACGACGCTGCCGGCGAGCAGGAGGAATGCCGCGCTGATGACCGGGCGGCGGCCGAGGTGGTCGGAGATGGAACCGAAGACCAGCAGGGCCGCCAGGAGGGCCACGGCGTAGACGGCGAAGATCCCGGTGGTGGCCACCGGCAGCAGGTGCAGCTGCTCCTGCAGGGTGGGGTAGAACGGGGACGGCGCGCTGGCTCCGGCCATCATGGCTGCCGTGGCGGCGGCAATGAGGACGAAACCCAGCCGTCGGTGCGACTCTCTGGGCCGGACTGCGGGTGAGTGCGTCACAACATGCCGCCTTCTGCATTGGGGGTGTGGTTGGTTCGAAAATAATCGAAACCTCAGACTACTGGCATGTCCGCGATGGTTCAACTAAAGTCGAACCGTGGCTACACCGGCGAACCTCACCCATCCCGAACGCGCGGACCTCCATTTGCCCAGTGTGCTCTTCGCCCTGAGCGATCCCGACCGGCTGGAAATCGCACGCCAGCTCCGTGCCGGCCCCCTCGACATGGCCGAATGCGCCCTGAGCAATCCGGAGATGCCCAAGTCCACCAAGTCCCACCTAATGAAGGTGCTCCGCGAGGCAGGCATCATCCGAAACGAGGCCAACGGGCGCGGCCGCAGGCTGACCCTGCGCGCCGAGGACCTTGATGCCCGGTTCCCCGGATTGCTCGCCGCGGTCCTGGACGCGCCCGGCGCGGACTGACGCCTCCGCCCCGCCGGCGCGTGCCGCCGTCGTGCGCTGTTGTACGCCCTGAGCAAAGTTGAGCGTAGTTCACTCAACTTGTGTTGACATCCTTTGGCGGCTGAGTAGAGTTGAGTGCAGAACGCTCAACGCTTAGGGCGCCAACCAGTTTCCAAGGAAAGAAGGAAGCAACACATGTCACGTGCAGTAGGTATCGACCTCGGAACCACCAACTCCGTCGTCTCCGTTCTCGAAGGTGGCGAGCCCACCGTTATTGCCAACGCCGAGGGTGGCCGCACCACGCCGTCGGTCGTTGCATTCTCCAAGTCCGGCGAGGTCCTGGTTGGCGAGATCGCCAAGCGCCAGGCCGTCAACAACATCGAGCGCACCATCGCTTCGGTCAAGCGCCACATGGGCACCGACTGGAAGGTGGACATCGACTCCAAGAAGTACACCCCGCAGGAAATCTCCGCGCGTATCCTCATGAAGCTGAAGAACGACGCCGAGTCCTACCTGGGTGAAAAGGTCACCGACGCCGTCATCACCGTCCCGGCCTACTTCAACGACGCCGAGCGCCAGGCCACCAAGGAAGCCGGCGAGATCGCAGGCCTGAACGTCCTGCGCATCGTCAACGAGCCCACCGCCGCAGCACTCGCCTACGGCCTGGACAAGGGCAAGGAAGACGAACTCATCCTGGTCTTCGACCTCGGCGGCGGTACCTTCGACGTCTCCCTGCTGGAAGTCGGCAAGGACGAAGACAACTTCTCCACCATCCAGGTGCGCGCCACCGCCGGTGACAACCGGCTCGGTGGCGACGACTGGGACCAGCGGGTTGTCGACTACCTGCTGAACCAGCTCAAGGTGAAGGGCATCGACCTCTCCAAGGACAAGATCGCCCTGCAGCGCCTCCGCGAAGCAGCCGAGCAGGCCAAGAAGGAACTCTCCTCCTCGTCCAGCACCAACGTCTCCCTCCAGTACCTGTCCGTCACCCCCGACGGCCCGGTCCACCTGGACGAGCAGCTGACCCGCGCCAAGTTCCAGGACCTCACCAAGGACCTGCTGGAGCGCACCAAGAAGCCGTTCCACGACGTCATCAAGGAAGCCGGCATCAAGCTTTCCGACATCAACCACATCGTGCTGGTGGGCGGTTCAACCCGTATGCCCGCCGTGTCCGAGCTGGTGAAGGAACTGGCCGGCGGCAAGGAACCCAACAAGGGCGTCAACCCGGACGAGGTCGTGGCAGTCGGCGCAGCCCTGCAGGCCGGTGTGCTGAAGGGTGAGCGCAAGGACGTCCTCCTGATCGACGTCACCCCGCTGTCCCTCGGCATCGAGACCAAGGGTGGCGTGATGACGCACCTGATCGAGCGCAACACCGCCATCCCCACCAAGCGGTCCGAGACCTTCACCACCGCCGACGACAACCAGCCGTCCGTGGCCATCCAGGTCTTCCAGGGCGAGCGCGAGTTCACCCGGGACAACAAACCGCTGGGCACGTTCGAGCTGACCGGCATCGCTCCCGCACCGCGCGGCGTTCCCCAGGTTGAGGTCACGTTCGACATCGACGCCAACGGCATCGTCCACGTCTCCGCAAAGGACAAGGGCACCGGCAAGGAACAGTCCATGACCATCACCGGTGGCTCCAGCCTCTCCAAGGAAGACATCGACCGCATGGTCCGTGACGCCGAAGAGCACGCAGCCGAGGACAAGGCCCGCCGCGAGGCGACCGACACCCGCAACACGGCCGAGCAGCTGGCCTACTCCGTGGACAAGCTGATCGCCGACAACGCGGACAAGCTGCCCGAAGAGGTCAAGACCGAGGTCCAGGCCGACGTCGACGCCCTCAAGAAGGCCCTCGAAGGCACCGACGATGCCGCCGTGAAGACCGCGTTCGAGAAGCTGCAGGCTTCCCAGACCAAGCTCGGCGAGGCCATCTACTCCCAGGCCGGTTCCCCGGACGGTGCAGCCGCTCCCGGCGCTGAGGGTGCCGCCGGAGCTTCGGCAGGTTCCTCCGACGAAGACATCGTCGACGCCGAGATCATCGACGAAGACGAAGCGAAGAAGTAAACCATGCCGCACCACGGTAACGAGGAAGAGCACAACGCATCCGCCGGCCAGCAGAACACGCAGGGCAACGGCCAGGAGCCGGTCATCCGGGACCACCGCAAGGTTGACCCGGTGACCGGGCAGGCCCGGCACCCCGAGGGCGGCCAGTCCGCCCCCGGGGCCGGCGCCCAGGCCGGAGCAGCGGATTCCGACGGCGACGCGCTGGCCCAGGCCGAGGAGATTCTCAACGGCGTGGACGTGCCGGCCGAGGAATCCGTGGCCCAGGGGGCTCCGGCAGGGTCCACCGGCAACGCCGAGGCAGCCGAACTGCGCAATGACCTGCTCCGCCTCCAGGCTGAGTACGTCAACTACCGCAAGCGGGTTGAACGCGACCGCGCCGTGGCAGGGGAAATGGCCGTCATCGGCGTCCTGAACTCCCTGCTCCCGGTCCTGGACGACGTCGATGCCGCGCGGCAGCACGGTGACCTGACCGACGGTCCCTTCGCCGCGATCGCCACGAAACTGGAGAACGCGCTGAAGACCTACGGCCTGGTCCGCATCAACGAGACCGGTGTGGAGTTCGATCCCACGATCCACGAGGCCCTGATCCAGCAGCCCGGCGAGGACATCGAGGTTGACACCGTCAGCCAGGTCCTCCGCTCAGGCTACAAATCAGGAGAACGCGTCCTCCGCGCAGCCCAGGTCATCGTCGCTGTCCCTGCGTAGCATTACCTTCGGTGGTTGAGCCGGCCGGTTCCGGCTGGCTCAACCACCGACCCATAACTTTTGAAAGGAAACGCCAATGGCTAGCCAGGATTGGGTGGACAAGGACTTTTACAAGATCCTTGGTGTTGCCAAGGACGCTTCCGAAGCCGATATCAAGAAGGCCTACCGGAAGCTTGCGCGGCAGCACCACCCTGATACGAACGCGGGGAACGCTGCTTCCGAAAAGAAGTTCAAGGACATCTCCGAGGCCTATTCGGTGCTTTCGGATCCTGATGAGCGCCAGCAGTATGACGCGATCCGGGCCATGGGCAGCGGTGCACGTTTTGCTCCCGGCGGCGCCGGCGCCACGAACGGCGGTTTCGAGGACATGTTCGGCGGCCTGTTCACCGGCAACACCGGGCGTCACGCCGGAGGGTTCAACCCCGCCGGCGGCGGGATCCCGCCCGAGTTCGCAGACCTCTTCGGCGGCTTCGGCGGCGCACCCGGTTTCCAGCGCACCCCGCAGAAGGGTGCCGACCGTACCGCGACCACCAGCATTTCCTTCGCCGGGTCCATCCGCGGGACCACCATCGGCCTGCGCGAGCCCAGCGGCGAGGTCATCGACGTCCGCGTTCCGGCCGGCATCAAGGACGGCCAGAAGGTCCGTGTGCGCGGCAAGGGCCAGCCCGGTGCCGCCGGCAACGGCGATCTGGTGGTGTCCGTTTCCGTCCAGCCCCACGCCTTCTACACGCGCGACGGCGACAACCTCCGCATCCACGTACCCGTCACTTTCCCGGAGGCTGCTTTGGGAGCGGACATTGAGGTTCCCACCATCGACGGCGAGAAGGTCAAGGTGCGCGTTCCGGCCGGCACACCGTCGGGCCGTACCCTGCGGGTCAAGGGCAAAGGCGTGAAGACGTCCAAGGCCACAGGCGACCTCCTGGTGACCATCGACGTCGCGGTTCCCAAGAATCTCAACAAGGATGCCGAAGCTGCGGTCAAGGCGTTCGCCGAGGCCACGTCGTCGGCGGATGTCCGTGAGGGCCTGGCAGCCAAGGCCCGGCTCTAGGAGCGGAGGTGAGCCGTGGACATCAGTGCTGACCAGCCGATCTTCGTGATCTCCGTGGCTGCCGAGCTGGCGGACATGCACCCGCAGACCCTGCGGCAGTACGACAGGCTCGGCATCGTGAAGCCCAGCCGTGCCCCGGGCAAGTCCCGGCGCTACTCGCAGCGTGACGTGAACATGCTGCGCGAAGTGCAGCGGCTGTCCCACGAGGGTGTGTCGCTGGAGGGGATCAAGCGCATCCTGGAACTCGAAAACCAGGTGGCCGCGCTCCAAAGCCGGATCTCGGAACTCACCGAGGAACTGGGCCGCCGTCCGCGGGCGGTGGACTCCCGGATCTTTGCCGCCGGCGCCGCCGGTGACGTGGTGAGCCTGGCGCGTGGGCAGCGGCCCCGGCCACGGTCGCAGGCCATGGTGGTGTGGCGGCCGCGGGCCATCGGGCAGTAGAACCAAGCCAGTAGGACCCAGGCCGGCAGGTACCGCATTCCGGCGTTCCGCGAAATTAGAGTACCCACTACTCGTGACGGAAAAGCCCCCTGAAACTTGAATGGAACCATCGCCGGATCAGCGGCGATGGTTCCGCAAGTTCTGGGGGTTTTCCGTGTTTAAAGTTCTCAGCAAAGCTCTTAGCAGCAAGGCCCGGCCGTGAGCCTGGGAATGGAAGCCGTGGCTGCCTTCAGCGGCTCCGTGCCAGGACAGGTCCTGCTGGCCATCGGCCAGACCATCGTGGTGGTCTGCGTCTGCTTCGACATGGTCCGCGAGTTGTCCGTCCCGAGGTCACACCGGCGCTTCGTGGCCAGCACCGTGTTCCGGACCTTGGCCATTCCGTCGGTCATGGCCAACGCCTTGACCGTCTTCATCGCCCTGGTGATGTCGTCCTGGGTTGACGTGGTGATGGGCATGTTCGTGCTGGTGGCCATCGTCTTCCGCTTCCACTACAACAAGGACGAGGACAACTGGTGGAAGGGCAAGGGCAAGAAGCTCGCCCGCTGGGCCCGCCGGCAGTTCGCCGCCCGGACGTCCACCGCACCGGCCATGGGCTAGCTACACCGGCCAACAGTACAGCGGGGGTCCTGCATGCGGGTTGCACCGACCAGTTGCCCTGCAGCGGGTGGCCGCTTCGCTAGTCATGGACAGGGCAACGCCCCTCCCCTAGCTTGACGGAATATCCATTATCGGCGTTCGCAAATCGGCCCGGGAGGAGCCCTAAGAGCGG
>NZ_JBWJAR010000016.1:0-68959 GCF_056389225.1 Pseudarthrobacter sp. rb
CCGCTCCTCCTACCGCGCCGGCCGCCTCTGGGCCACCGCCATGCGCAAAAAAGGCCGCGACATCCCCGCCGAACTCGCCCACATCGCAGAAGGCATCCAGGACTCCGGCACCACCCGCCAGGAAGCCAGCACCCTCCTCGCTGCACACTCGTGACCTCACCTTTGTGAAGTGGCAGAGGGCCGGGCGCTGGAAGAATCCAGCGTCCGGCCCTTTGGTTTAAGTCACGTAGAATTGAGGCACTATGGCGAAATCCCCTGACTCCAGCAACTCCACCCCGGCGGGCTCCAGCGCGGTGAAGCGCGGCCTGTTCACGCGCAAGCCCAAGGAAGCTAAGGCCAAGAAGCCCAGCAGGCTCAAGCAGATCGGTGAGGTCTTCACCATGACCCGCCGCCACGACCCCATGGTTCCGTGGCTCATGCTGCTGGTGTTCCTCGGTGTTGTGGCCGTGAGCTTCCTGGTGGGTTTCTGGCTGGATAACTGGATTACCGGCCTGATCATCGGCATTCCGCTCGGCCTGCTGGCGGCCACCTTCATTCTGTCCCGCCGCGCTGAGCGTGCAGCGTTCGCGCAGATCGAAAACCAGCCCGGAGCTTCGGGCGCTGCCTTGGGCACGCTCCGCCGCGGCTGGATCACCGAAGAGCAGCCCGTGGCCGTCAACCCGCGCACGCAGGATGCCGTGTTCCGCGCTGTAGGCCGTCCCGGCGTCGTCCTTGTCAGCGAAGGCCCCACCCACCGGGTGAAGCCACTGCTCGACGCCGAGCGCAAGCGCCTGGCGCGCATCCTGCCCAACGTTCCTGTCCACACCATCCAGACCGGCCGCGGCGAAGGCCAGGTGCCGCTGAGCCAGGTGGCCAAGCAGATGGGCAAGATGAAGAACGAACTGACCAAACTTGAAGTCAGCACGGTATCCAAGCGCATCGCGTCCATGGGTACCAGGCTTCCCATTCCCAAGGGCATCGACCCCTACAAGGCCCGTCCCAACCGCGGACGCTAGCTGGTTCAACGCCCCGGTACCGGCACTGCCGGCAGCCGGGGCGTTTTTCTTTGTGCCCGAACAGCCGCGCGCAGCCCTCCATCACATCTGCGGCCAGCGCACCGCCCGACGACAGGACATGACCATGCCCCTCAGGACAACAGTGATCCGCGCCTTCCGCATCCTCGCCGTGGCCGAGGCCTGCAGTTGGGCTGCGCTCCTCGCCGGCATGTATTTCAAATGGATTGCCGGCACCACGGAGCTCGGCGTCCAGGTGGCAGGCCCTGTCCACGGTGCCCTGTTCATCGGTTACGGGGTCGCCGCGCTCATGCTGTGGCGGGTGCAGCGCTGGCCGTTCCTGGTGGCCGTGCTGGCAGGTGTCTCGGCAATCTTCCCGTTCGCCACCCTCCTTTTCGAACGCTGGGCCGGACGCCGCGGGTACCTCAGCGCTGCCGCCGCAGCGGACGCCCCTGCCCTCGAGTCCAGCCGCGCCTAGCGGAACTGGCCTGCCGCCGTGGACCCCGTTGAGCAGGGACCGAAGGCCCAGCCACCGCAGGAGGCGGGGACGCCGGACACGCGCGCGCAGGGGCGCAGGCGGGTAATCGCCCTCCTCTCCCTGCTGGGGGCGACCCTGTTCTGGGCCGGCAACTACGTGGTGGGCGCCGGCGCCGTCCACAGCATCGACCCCCTGAGCCTGGTCTTCCTGCGGTGGGCGATCGCACTGGTGCCGCTGCTGCTGATAGCCCAGTTTGTGGAGAAGCCCTGCTGGCGGTCCGTCGCGGCTGCGTGGCCGTGGCTGCTGGCGCTCAGCGTGTGCGGGCTGCTCGGCTACAACCTTCTCCTGTACTTCGCCCTGCAACACACCGATGCATTCAATGCCTCGCTGATCAACGCCTTCAATCCGGCGCTGATCACGCTGGCGGCCGCAGTGTTCCTGCGCGAGCGGCTCACGCCCATGGCGGTGGCCGGCGTTGTGATGGCACTGGCCGGCGTCCTCATCGTCATCAGTGGAGGGAACGTGGGCCGGCTGGCCACTGCCGGCTTCGGCACCGGCGAGGTGCTGATGGTGGGGGCAGTGGTTGTCTGGACGGCCTACACGGTCGTTGGCCGCCTGGCACCTAAGATCCCGCCGATCACAGCCACCGCAGTGCAGGCAGCCGTGGCGGTGGCCCTGCTGGCCCCTGTGCGTTTCGCGACGGGCGGCCTGGCTTTTCCCGGGACGGGCAGTGCGTTGGCGTCATTGCTCTTCATCGCCATTTTTCCGTCGGTACTGTCCTACGTGCTGTGGAACCGCGCCCTGACGGTCCTGCCGGCGGCCGGTGCCGGCGTGTTCCTCAACCTGATCACCGTCTTCACCGCAGTCCTGACCATTCTCGCCGGACAGGTCCACACAGCCGCGCAGTTTGTGGGCGGCGCCATCGTGGTCGGCGGCGTGATCGTCACGAATGCGCGGGCCTTCCGGCGGAAGAACCCGGCGGGTGCTTAGAGCGGCGGGTACCTTGGTGCGGCTGCCCTTGGAGCGCCGCTGCCCGCGGGAGGCCCGTGCCTTATCGCCGGATGAGGAGCGTATTCATGGCCTTGTCGTGCAGGCCGCGCTGGTCCGGGTCGAAAATAACTGCGGGGATGACCAGGCAGAGGAGCACTGCCCTGACCAGGCCAGCCAGCGGCCCCGGAGTGCCGCCTCCCGGCTTGATCACCGCGATGCCCATGATGCGGTGCCCGATGCTGTACCCGAGGGTGCCCACCAGCAGGGTCTGTTCGATGGCGAAGACCGCCAGCGTGGCCCAGGAATCGCCGCCAAAGGCAAAGTTGCTGATGAGCAGTGCGATGCCCCAGTCGATCATGATCGCAACGATCCTGCGCCCTGCCCGGGCAATGGAGCCGGGACCGGACTCCGGCAGTCCCAGGCGCTCCCCCGGATACTTTGAGATGCCGGAGGTGTCAGGTCCGGTGAGCCAGGAGCCAATGTCTTTGCGATCTACCACCGTCCAAGTTTACCGACCCCGGGGCGAGCAGCGCGCCCACAGTGTGGATGGGACTCGACCACAGTGTGGACGGACGATACCGTGGTCATAGCAGGGCATTCTGTAACCTGCCCGAAACAATGCGGACATGGACGGGAAATGCCCGATCCATAGTCTGTTAGAAGTTTCAAGCAATCCCCCGGCAGGTACACGCGACAGGGACAACATGCGTTCTCCCTGATTTTGGATTGCGCTGGATCACATGGCGTGCATGCCAGATATTTACATATGCGTTAGGAGCATAGATGTTCAAGACTGCGGACGAAGTCCTCAAGTTCATCAAGGACGAAGATGTAAAGTTCGTCGATATCCGCTTCACCGACCTTCCGGGTGTCCAGCAGCACTTCAACGTCCCCGCGAAGAGTGTTGACGCTGATTTCTTCGTCAACGGACAGCTCTTCGACGGTTCCTCCATCCGCGGATTCCAGGGCATCGCCGAATCTGACATGCAGCTGATCCCGGACGTCACCACCGCGTTCCTGGACACCTTCCGCATGGAGAAGACCCTCGCGCTGAACTTCTCGATCGTCAACCCGCGCACCGGTGACCCGTACCACCGCGACCCCCGCGGCGTGGCCGAGAAGGCCGAGGCCTACCTGGCCTCCACCGGCATCGCCGACACCGCATTCTTCGCTCCCGAAGCCGAGTTCTTCGTGTTCGACAACGTCCAGTACCAGTCCTCCCCCGAGGGCAGCTTCTACAAGATCGACTCCGAAGAAGCCCACTGGAACAGCGGCCGCGAGGAAGAAGGCGGCAACCTGGGCTACAAGACCCCCGTCAAGGGCGGCTACTTCCCGGTCTCCCCGACCGACAAGCAGGCTGACCTGCGCGACGCCATGTGCGTTGCCCTGGACGAAGCCGGCCTCGAGGTCGAGCGCAGCCACCACGAAGTTGGGTCCGCCGGCCAGGCCGAGATCAACTACAAGTTCACCACGCTGACCCACGCTGCCGATGACCTGCAGAAGTTCAAGTACGTCATCAAGAACACCGCTGACGCCTGGGGCAAGTCCGTTACCTTCATGCCGAAGCCTGTCTTCGGCGACAACGGCTCGGGCATGCACTGCCACCAGTCGCTGTGGAACGGTGGCGAGCCGCTGTTCTACGACGAGAAGGGCTACGCCGGCCTGTCCGACACCGCCCGCTGGTACATCGGCGGCCTGCTCCAGCACTCCTCCGCCGTCCTGGCCTTCACCAACCCGACGGTGAACTCCTACCGTCGCCTGGTCAAGGGCTTCGAGGCTCCGGTTAACATGGTCTACTCGCAGGGCAACCGCTCCGCCGGTATCCGCATCCCCATCACGGGCTCCAACCCGAAGGCCAAGCGCATCGAATTCCGCGCTCCGGACCCCTCCTCCAACCCTTACCTGGCCTTCGCTGCCCAGCTGATGGCCGGCATTGACGGCATCCGCAACCGCATCGAGCCCCCGGCTCCCATCGACAAGGACCTCTACGAGCTCCCGGCCGAGGAAGCCAAGGACATCCCCAAGGCTCCGGGCACCCTCGAGGAAGCCCTGGAGGCCCTGCGCGAGGACAACGAGTTCCTGCAGGCCGGTGGCGTCTTCACCCAGGACCTGATCGACACCTGGATCGAATACAAGTACGAAAACGAGATCCGCCCGCTGTCCCTGCGCCCGAACCCCTACGAGTTCGAGCTCTACTACGGCGTCTAGCTAGATCACGCGGCTAAAGCGGGCATAGGCCGCCAGCAGTCCGCAAGAATCCTCACAGAGAAAAGGCCGGTCGTTGGGTTTACCCCGAAGACCGGCCTTTTTGCTGCGCCAGTCCAGTAAGGAAACCTCAGTCCGCATGAATGCCTCTACTTCAGCCCTGCTCGGCAGGTTCACTGACATCGAACTTGTTAGGTTTCGAAGCGGGTCCTCGCCTTCCAGGCGGTGCCGCAGCCGTACTCACGTTCACATCGAGCGCAGCGGCTACCTCGGCTTGCTTCCGTCCCGTACGCTGCACAAGCTCCCCCACGTCTTCGATGCCCTCACCCCATGCGCGGGTAAGCGTCTAGCACCAATTGCTCAGCGCCCGAGCTTCTTCCGAGGTGGGGGGCCTTTTCGACTATGCCGCGTGGCCGCCTTGCGGTGGCCATTCCGACTTCCTTGGCGACGGCCAACACTCGCGGTAATCAGGGTGATTCCTGTAGACCCGGGCGAGTATCGCAAGGACTTCCCCGCCCGAATCACTGTGGTGCAACATGCAGTGCAGCAGTATGGCGCGCTTGGCCGCGCTCTCATCGAGGACCCTTTGGCGCAGCGGCCGCAGGAGTTCCGCGCTGCCGCTGATGTCGGGAGTATTCGACGAGCTTGGGGTGGCGCCCGAGCCGCCGAGGCCGATGCGGGCCGCGTCCTCATCATCGCGGATTCGGGCTTCAAGGAATGCGATGACGTCCACGTCGTTCCTCCGGGGATGAGGCATTATTTTCCTACGGGGGCTGGGGTTGAGCCCCGGTCTCGGATGGACTCGCCCGCCGGCAACCATTCAAGCATCGCCGAGAGCCGGATCACACCAGTATTCAGTACTCGCATTGCCCCATACGCCCATACTTGGACGTGTGCGACTCTTCGATGCACCAACCAAATTCGTCCAGGGCGGCACCGAGTATGAGCACGCCGACCCGCGGCTCGTGCTGGTGTCTGGGAGCGTACAGGGGGTTGGATCAGTGCACCTAGGCCCTTATGACAGCCCACGTCCTGCTGGCCAGCAGGACGTGGGTTGTGGTTTATGGGGCGAGACTTATGAGGGTGGGGTTCAAAGTACTGCTGGTGGAACCGGTGCCCAGTTGACCTTTAAGGCCCTCCCCCCAAGCGCGAACAGTTCCGTCAGACTTCACGGCGACGGCGGCGTAAACAGCGGTTGTCACGTCTACTGTCCCATCGAGTGCAGGCACATGCGTCGGGGTGAGTGGCGGCCACCGGTTCATCCGGTGGCCGCCTTTTGCGTTGTCCTGGCCGTCAAGGCCGCGGGCGGAGACCGTAAGGTGGGGGCCCGCCTCCAGACGTGCTGAGACCGGGAGCCGGACCCCCTGACGAATGCCCCCCGAGACGAAGACTGTCCAGCCTTCCCCCCAACAAGGTTGGAGAACACCGCCAACCACATAATCGGGCAAACGCTTGCTAAGCGCAATGCCGGTCCGGCGCGTTACGCCGGTGCGGCGGCAGCGAAGCTGTGGAACATGGTCCGCTGCGGCCCCGCGGAACCGCCCAGGTACGGCCCTGCGTCGACAAATCCGGCGCGGCGGTACGCGGAGAGGCCCGCATGGTTGTCCTCATTGACGGAAAGTACGACGCCGGACTCGCCGCTTTGGTGCCGGGCGGTGAGCTTGCGGGCAGCCTCCACAGCGGCGGTGGCTGCCAGCGTGCCCAGCCCCCTGCCCTGGTGCCGGCTGTCGATGAGGAAGCCCCGCAGCAGCCAGGCTGAGCTGTCGTCGGGCCACCCGGCAAGACCGGCGGCCCCCGCCTGGAGGGTCAGGACACCGGCTGCGTTCCCGCCTGCCTCCACGACGTAGGGGTGCCGTGATTCTTCGGCCAGGCCTGCCAGCGCCATGCGGAGGGGGTCACCCACGAACCGTTCCTGGCCTGCCAGGAGCGACATGTCCGCGATGGCGCCCAACTGGATGGCGCGGGCATCCGCGTCCAGGTCCCGGAGCGGGATAAGCCAGACCCAGTCAGTGCCCATAGAAGACACGTTCAAAAACGGCCCGGGCGCGGCGGCTCACCCGCAGATAGTCTTCCTCCAGCGCGGCGGCGTGTCCCGGCTCGTAGCCGCACCAGCGCGCCACGGCCTCGAGGTCGCGGCGGGAGGACGGCAGGAGATCGGAGGCCTTGCCGTTCCAGATGACATTGGCGGACCGGATGCGGCTGGCCAACCGCCAGGCCTCAGCCAGCAAACCGGCGTCAGCAGCATCCAGCAGTCCAAGTTCGGCTGCTGCGGTGAGGGCTTCCAGGGTGGACGTGGTCCGGAGTTCCGGGTGTTTCCCGGCGTGCTGGAGCTGCAGCAGCTGCACCAGCCACTCGACGTCACTGAGGCCGCCGCGGCCGAGTTTGAGGTGCCGTGCAGGGTCGGCGCCGCGCGGCAGCCGCTCCGATTCCACCCTGGCCTTGATGCGCCTGATCTCCCGTACGTCCTGCTCCGCCACGGTTTCCGGGTAGCGGATGGGATCGATCAGCTTGAGGAAATCAGCGGCCAGGGCATCATCGCCGGCCATGGGCCGTGCCCGCAGGAGTGCCTGTGCTTCCCAGATCAGGGACCAGCGGCGGTAATACTCCGCGAAGGAGTCCAGGGAGCGCACCATGGCCCCGTTCTTGCCCTCGGGACGGAGGTCGGCGTCCATCTGGAGGACCCGTTCGGCCATGATGGCCGGCTTCAGCGGCTGGGTGAGGAGGCTGGACACCTTGGCCACGATGCGGGCGGCCTGTTCCTGCGCCTCCGCCTCGGTAAAGCCGGGCAGCGCCCGGTGGACGTACATGACGTCGGCGTCGGAGCCGTAGCCGATCTCCCGGCCGCCCTGCCGGCCCATGGCCACCACCAGCACCGTGGTTTTGAGCGGGCCGCCGGCTGAGACTATTCCTTCCGCCACCCGCAGCGCGCCCAGGACGGCGGCGCGGTCCGTGTCTGCCAGGGCCCTGCCCACCTGTTCCTGGTCCAGGACGCCGGCGGAATCTGCGATGGCGATGCGCAGGATTTCCCGCCGCCGGATCAGCCGGATCAGGCGCATGGCACTCTCCGGGTCCTCGTGCCGGGACATCTTTGCCGTGATCTCCTGCCACTGGGCTTCAAAGCCCACGGGAACCAGGTCCTTGTCCTGTCCCAGCCATGCCACCGACTCCGGCGAGACCTCCAGCAGGTCCGCGATCAGCCGTGAGTTGGACAGCATGTGGCACAGGCGTTCGGCGGCGGCGTTGGAGTCGCGGAGCAGGCCAAGGTACCAGTGTGTGGTGCCCAGTGCCTCGCTGACGCGGCGGAAGGCCAGAAGGCCGGCGTCCGGGTCCACGCCCTCGGCGAGCCAGTCGAGCAGGATGGGCAGAAGCTGGCGCTGCAGGGCGGCCCGGCGGCTCACTCCGGCCGTCAGCGCCTCAATGTGGCGCATCGCCCCCTGCGGGTCCCGGTATCCGAGCGCCGCAAGCCGTCCCTGCGCCGCTTCCGGGGTCAGCCTGGCGTCCTCGCTGCTGAGTTTGGCTGCCGTGTTCAGCAGCGGCCGGTAGAAGATACGCTCGTGCAGTTCACGGACCGAGCGCTTGGTCCGTTGCCACGCGGACAGCAGGGAGTCCGGGCTGGGCCGTTCGTTGGAGAACGGCCCCAGGACGGCTTTGGCCAAAGAGCGCAGTGCCGGCTCCGCCACCGGCATAAGGTGGGTCCGGCGCAGCTGGAACAGCTGGATCCGGTGCTCCAGGAGCCGCAGGTAGCGGTAGGCATTGTCAAAGGCCGCCGCGTCGGAACGGCCAATGTAACCGCCCGCTGAAAGGGCAGCGATCGCAGAGGTGGTGTCCCGCCGCCGTAATGTCTCATCCGCCTTGCCGTGCACCAGCTGGAGCAGCTGGACGGTGAATTCAACGTCGCGCAGTCCGCCGCGGCCCAGCTTGATCTGGCGCTGCTCCTCGGCCGCCGGAATGTTCTCCGTGACCCGGCGCCGCATCGCCTGGACGGACTCCACGAAGCCCTCCCGCCCGGCCGAGCTCCAGATCAGCGGCGCCACGGCTTCCTCGTACGCCCGGCCAAGCGCGGCGTCGCCCGCAATGGCACGGGCCTTGAGCAGCGCCTGGAATTCCCAGCTTTCGGCCCACCTGGCGTAGTACGTCTCGTGGGAGGCGAGGGTGCGGACCAGCGGCCCCGGCTTGCCCTCGGGCCTCAGGTTCGCATCCACCTCCCACAGTCCGGGCTCCCTCGCAACCGAGGAGATCGCCCGGGAGATGCCGCTTGCCAGCGCCGTGCCGATGGTGTTGGCCTGGGCATCCTCCAGGCTGCCGGCGTCCACGACGTAGATGACGTCGACGTCGGAGATGTAGTTCAGTTCCCGGGCTCCGCATTTGCCCATGCCGATGACTGCCAGGCCGACGTCGGCGACGTCGGCTGCGCTGTGCTGCTCCGCCGCTTCAGCGCGGGAGACGGCGAGGGCAGCCTCAATGGCGGCCGCGGCCAGGTCCGCAAGTTCACCGCCCACCGATGGCAGGAAGTCCAGCGGGTCCGCGGCGCAGAGGTCCTTGACGGCGAGGTCCACCAGTCCGCGCCGGTAGGCCGTGCGCAGGGCAGCGTAGGCGTCCGCGCCGGTGGAGGCGGCCACGGGACGTGCGGCGCGGGGGTCGGCACCCACGGCCTGCAGGAGGGTGGTGCGCAGCCTGCCCGGGTCGGCGGGCAGCGGCTCGGGACTGGCCCGGACCCGGAAGGCCTCCAGATGCTCCGGGTGCCTGATGAGGAACTCCCCCAGGGCCTCGGAAGCGCCCAGGACCCGGTACATGGGCTCGCTGTCCTCCGCGTCAGCGGCCGCCAGGTCCCGCAGCTGCGGGTGCTTTTCAATCAGCCGGACCAGCGACTGCAGGGCAGTGTCCGGGCTCGCCGCCAGCTGCAGCCCGGCAAAGAGCCTGTCCTGGTCCAGCCCCTCAAGTTCGCGCGCGGCAAGGAACCGTTCGCCCTTCTCCAGGTCGCTGAATCCGGCCGCGATCAGGCGGCGTGCCAGGCTCACGCCGGGCACCTAGAGGATGCCGAGGTTGCGCTGCAGCTCGTAGGGCGTCACCTGAAGCCGGTAGTCCTGCCATTCGGCCCGCTTGTTGCGCAGGAAGTGCTCGTAGACCTGTTCGCCCAGGATCTGCGGCATTAGCTCCGAGTCCTCCATCGAACGAATGGCATCGTGCAGGCTGGCCGGGAGCGGGTCATGGCCCATGGCGCGGCGTTCCGCGGAGCTCAGTGACCAGACATCATCCTCTGCCGCGGCCGGAAGGTCGTAGCCCTCCTCGATGCCCTTCAGGCCCGCGCCGAGCAGCACGGCGTAGGCAAGGTACGGGTTCGCGGCGGAGTCGATGCCGCGGTACTCGATCCGGGCGGACTGGCCCTTGCCGGGCTTGTACAGGGGCACGCGGACCAGCGCTGAGCGGTTGTTGTGGCCCCAGCTGAGGTAGCTGGGCGCCTCGCCGCCGCCCCACAGGCGCTTGTAGGAGTTGACGAACTGGTTGGTGACGGCCGTGAATTCCGGGGCGTGCTTGAGGATGCCGGCGATGAACTGCCGGGCGGTCTTGGACAGCTGGAACTCTGCCCCTGCTTCGAAGAACGCGTTGCTGTCGCCCTCGAACAGGGAGAAGTGCGTGTGCATGCCGGACCCGGGGTGGTCGGTGAACGGCTTGGGCATGAACGTGGCGTAGGTGCCCTGCTGCAGCGCCACTTCCTTGATAACGGTGCGGAACGTCATGATGTTGTCCGCCGTCTGCAGGGCGTCCGCGTAGCGGAGATCGATCTCGTTCTGGCCCGGGCCTGCCTCGTGGTGGCTGAATTCCACGGAAATGCCGACCGATTCCAGCATGGTCACGGCGGTGCGCCGGAAATCCTGGGCCACGCCGCCGGGGACATGGTCAAAGTAGCCGCCCTCGTCCACCGGAACAGGAGCACCGTTCGGACCCGGCTCGTGCGACTTAAGCAGGTAGAACTCGATCTCGGGGTGGGTGTAGCAGGTGAAGCCCATGTCCGCGGCCTTGGCAAGGGTCCGCTTGAGCACGTTGCGCGGATCGGCAGCGGAGGGCTCGCCGTCGGGGGTCAGGATGTCGCAGAACATCCTGGACGTCTGCTCCGTCTCGCCGCGCCACGGCAGGATCTGGAAGGTGGCGGGATCCGGCTGGGCCAGCATGTCGGATTCGAAGACGCGGGCCAGGCCTTCGATGGAGGAACCGTCGAACCCCAGGCCTTCCTCAAATGCGCCCTCAACCTCCGCCGGTGCCAGCGCCACGGACTTCAGCGAACCCACGACGTCGGTGAACCACAGGCGCACGAAACGTACGTCGCGCTCTTCGATTGTGCGCAGGACAAACTCTTGCTGGCGGTCCATGATGGCCTCTTCTCCGGTCAACGTCTTGCTCCGGGGTCCGCGCAAAGGGGAAAGCCGGCAGCAGTTCATCATCACTGTACTAATCATTCGGCGCCGATGCTTGAGCCTGCGCCGTGCGTAACACAGCATTAACCTGGCGGTCCCCAAAACATGCCCCCAGGCGCGGTTTCCAGCGATACCTGGCAGCCCGCTCCGGCCCGGAGCTATGGCGCTTATCACCTTTTTGCCGGGATGCCCGCGGTAGCTAGGACGGCCGGTACCGCACTACGCTCATCCCATGGCCTCCAACAGCTCCGACTCCAGCGCGTCCGCAGAAGCACCCGCCCCGTACGGCAACGGCCCCGGCGTGCCGGTTCCTGCCGAACGGAAGCCCGCCAAGGTCCGCATCCACCACCTGCAGCAGGCCAAGCGTGACGGCAGCAGGTTCGCCATGCTCACGGCGTACGAGCAGTACACGGCCGAGATTTTCGATGCTGCCGGCATCGAGGTGCTCCTGGTCGGCGACTCGGCGTCCAACAACGTCTTTGGCAATGAGACCAGCCTCCCGGTGACCGTTGACGAACTGCTCCCCCTCTGCCGGGCGGTGGCCAGGTCCGCCAAGCGTGCCCTGGTGGTGGCTGACCTTCCGTTCGGCAGCTACGAGGTCAGTGCGGAGCAGGCCGTCGCCGCCGGAGTCAGGTTCCTGAAGGAAGGGCTGGCCCACGCGGTAAAGATCGAGGGCGGGAAGTACTACGCCCCCACGGTCCGCGCGATGGTGCAGGCAGGCATCCCGGTGATGGCCCACATCGGCTTCACGCCCCAGAGCGAACACGCCCTGGGCGGTTACCGCGTGCAGGGCCGAGGCGACGACGCCCAACGGCTGATCGAGGACGCCCGAGCCCTTGAAGAGGCCGGGGCGTTTTGCGTGCTGATGGAGATGGTGCCGGCGGAGACTGCTGCGGCGGTTGACGCCGCCGTGGCCGTCCCCACGGTGGGCATCGGGGCGGGGAACGCCACCACGGGCCAGGTCCTTGTCTGGCAGGACATGGCCGGGCTTCGCGGCGGCCGGATGGCAAAATTCGTCAAGCAGTACGCGGACTTGCGCAGCACACTGCACGACGCCGCCACCGCCTACGGGGACGACGTCCGGTCCGGCACGTTCCCCGGCCCGGAACACACGTTCTAGGCAGGAAGCAGCCCGTCAGTCGTCGTCGCCTTTTTCCCAGGCCTCGTTGCGCGCCCGGACCTTCTCGATGGCATGCTCCGCTTCTTCGCGGGTCTTGTAGGGCCCAATGAGCTGGCTCCAGTCCGACAGCCGGTCCTCTTCCACTTCGTGGGTGTTGATGTTGAACCAGTACTCAGTCATCGTTGCTCCTCGTTCCGGCGACAGGAAAACCAGGGTGATCCACGTAACACAAACACTTACGCGCGCCCTCCCCAGCTTGTCGGTTGTTAGGCGTTCTGTGGTGCCTTATATGATCAATCTATGCCTTCCCTTGCCTCGACTGCACCCATCGGCACCCTCACCCCGGGTACCCTGAGTCCGCAGCGTCCCGTCCCGGCGTCCATCCCCCGTCCGGAATACGTCGGCAAGCCGGCACCCGCAAAATTCACCGGCTCCGAAGTCAAGTCTGCGGAGACCATCGAGAAGATCCGGATTGCCGGGAAAATCGCGGCGCAGGCCATCGTGGAAGTGGGCAAGCACATCCAGCCGGGTGTCACCACCGACGAACTGGACAAAGTGGGCCACGAATTCCTGCTGGACCACAACGCCTACCCGTCCACGCTCGGTTACCGCGGATTCCCCAAGTCGTTGTGTTCCTCCTTGAACGAGGTCATCTGCCACGGCATCCCGGACAGCACCGTGGTCCAGGACGGCGACATCCTGAACATCGACATCACGGCCTACCTCAACGGCGTCCACGGAGACACCAACTACACGTTCCTGGTGGGGGACGTGGACGAGGAATCCCGGCTCCTGGTGGAGCGTACGCAGGAGTCGCTGAACCGGGCCATCAAGGCTGTGGCGCCGGGGCGTGAAATCAACGTCATCGGCAGGGCCATCCAGTCCTATGCCAAGCGCTTTGGCTACGGCGTGGTCCGCGACTTCACCGGCCATGGCGTCGGAGAGGCCTTCCACACCGGGCTCATCATCCCGCACTACGATGCCGCCCCTGCCTACAACACCGTGATCGAAACGGGAATGGTGTTCACCATCGAACCGATGCTCACGCTGGGCACCGTGGAGTGGGACATGTGGAGCGATGACTGGACCGTGGTCACACGGGACCGGAAGCGCACCGCCCAATTCGAGCACACCCTGCTGGTCACCGAGACCGGCGCCGAAATCCTTACCCTGCCGTAGCCCGGCCCATGCCCCCTGGGCATGCTGCCGGTGCAGACCGGACACCTGTTACGGGCCGCCCCCAAAGCCGCCCCTTTTCCTGCCCGCCCCTGTCAAGAACGGAATCCCATTGGCCAAGAAGGACGAGAAGTCGCACAAGAACGCACCGCTGATCGGCATCGACATCGGTGGTACGGGCATCAAGGGCGGCATTGTCGACCTGAAAAAGGGCAAGCTCCTCGGAGAACGCTTCCGGGTGCCCACCCCGCAGCCCGCCACCCCTGAGGCCGTAGCCGAGGCCGTGGCCCTGGTGGTGGCCGAACTCTCGGCACGCCCCGAGGCCCCGGAAGCGGGCTCCCCCGTGGGCGTGACCTTTCCCGGCATCATCCAGCACGGCGTGGTCCACTCCGCAGCCAATGTGGACAAAAGCTGGCTGGACACGGACATCGACGCCCTCCTCACGGCCCGGCTCGGCCGGCCGGTGGAAGTCATCAATGATGCGGACGCCGCAGGCCTGGCAGAAGCACGTTTCGGTGCCGGCGCGGGTGTCTCCGGCACGGTCCTGGTGATCACCCTGGGCACCGGCATCGGCTCAGCCTTCATCTTCGACGGAAAGCTGGTCCCCAACGCAGAGCTGGGGCACCTTGAAATTGACGGCCACGACGCCGAATCGAAGGCGTCCGCTGTTGCCCGCGAACGGGACGGGCTGTCCTGGGACGAGTACAGCGTTCTCCTGCAGCGCTACTTCTCGCACGTGGAGTTCCTGTTCTCGCCGGAACTGTTCATCGTGGGGGGCGGGATTTCAAAGCGCGCCGACGAGTACCTTCCCAACCTCAGGCTCCGCACCCCGATTGTCCCGGCGGTGCTCCGCAACGAGGCAGGCATTGTGGGTGCGGCGCTGGAAATCGCGCTCCAGCACAACCTGGCCAAGTAGGGAGTGGTGCCGGTGGCGGCTGCGGCTTCCCCTCCGCTGCCGCCACCGGAGTTTTAGAGGGGGCTCTTCTCGGAGCTCTTGGCTGCGCCCTTGACGCCTTCCCCGGCCTCGTGGCGGAGCAGGGCAATGGCAGTCTCGAAGTCCTCGAGGGACTCAAAGGCCTGGTACACGCTGGCGAAGCGAAGGTACGCTACCTCGTCGAGTTTCTGCAGCGGCCCGAGGATCACCAGGCCAACCTCGTGCGCATCAATTTCAGCGGCGCCCGATGCACGGATTTGCTCTTCGACTTCCTGGGCCAGCATGGCGAGGTCATCCTCGCTCACGGGACGCCCCTGGCACGCCTTGCGCACGCCGTTGATCACCTTGCTGCGGCTGAAGGGCTCGCCCACGCCGGACCGCTTGATCACGGACAGGCTGGTGGTTTCCACCGTGGTGAACCGGCGGCCGCATTCAGGGCATTGCCGGCGCCTTCGGATGGCCGAGCCGTCGTCAGCCATCCGGCTGTCCACCACGCGGGAATCAGGGTTGCGGCAGAACGGGCAGTACATGGCGTTCCCCCTTTTCGCTTGTGGTGTGCAACGGCGTTGGACGCCGCCGGCACCGCCGGGGGGCGATGCCGTGGCGTACCCAGTTTACGGGCAGATGTGGGGTAATAACAATCCTGTAATTACTACATGTAGTGGTATCACCGATCGCCCGGGAACCGGGCCGTCACCGCGTCCCCGTGGGCCGGAAGATCCTCGGCCCGGGACAGGCTCACGATGTGCCCGCTGACCTCGGCCAGGGCTTCCCGGCTGTAGTTGACCACCTGGATGGCGCGCAGGAAAGTGGTCACGTTCAGCCCGGAGGAAAAAGCTGCCGTCCCGCTGGTGGGCAGCACGTGGTTGGAGCCGGCGCAGTAGTCGCCAAGGCTGACGGGGCTGTAGTCGCCCACGAAGATCGCGCCCGCGTTCCGGATGCGTGCGGCCACGGCGGCAGCGTCCCGGGTCATGATTTCCAGGTGCTCCGCTGCGTAGGCGTCACAGGCAGCGATTCCCTGCTCGAGGCCGTCCACCAGCACGACGCCGGACTGGGGACCGGACAGCGCCTCCTGCACCCTGGCCGAGTGCTTGGTGGCGGCGGCCTGCAGTGCCAGTTCAGCGCGCACGGCGGCGGCCAGGTCCTCGGAATCGGTAATGAGGACCGAGGCTGCTTTCGGATCGTGCTCCGCCTGGCTGAGCAGGTCGGCGGCAACCAGCGCGGGCTGGGCGGAGTCGTCCGCCAGGATGGCGATCTCGGTGGTTCCGGCCTCGGAATCAATGCCGACGACGCCCTTGACCAGGCGTTTGGCCGTGGCCACGAAGATGTTGCCGGGGCCGGTGACCACGTCCACGGGCTCCAGGGCCGGGCTTGCCTCCGTTGCTTCGACGCCGTAGGCGAAGGCGGCAATGGCCTGGGCCCCGCCGATGGCGTAGACCTCAGTGATGCCCAGCAGCGCCGCTGCCGCCAGGATGGTGGGGTGCGGCAGGCCGCCGAACTTCTTCTGGGGCGGCGAGGCCAGGGCGATGGACTCCACGCCCGCCGCCAGTGCGGGTACGACGTTCATGATTACCGATGACGGGTACACGGCAAGGCCGCCGGGAACGTACAGCCCCACGCGGGCCACCGGAACCCAGTTCTGGCTGACCACTGCGCCGTCGCCCAGTTCGACGTCGACATTGAGGGGGCGCTGGCCGTCCGCGAACTTCCGTGCCCGGCTGATGGATTCCTCCAGCGCAGCCCGGACGGCGGGATCCAGCTGGTCCAGCGCTGCGGCGATTGCCTCCCCGGGGACCAGCGGGTGCTCCTGCGCCACGCCGTCGAACCGTTCGGCCAGCTCGGCCAGCGCCGCGAAGCCGCGCTCCCGGACGGCGGAAATGATCTGCAGGACCTTTTCCTCGGCGTCCGCCACGGTCTGTCCCTTGGCGCGGGGCACCGCGGCGCGCAGTGCCGGGAGACTGAGGTGGCGGCCCCGAAGGTCAATGGTGCGGAAGTCGACGGCGGCTGTCACGGGGGCGGGAAACTCCGGGGATGTGGTCACCGCTCTATTTTACGGGGCTGTGCATGCCCGCTGTTTCCGCGCCGGCGGGATCAGTCTTTCTGCCCGTGGCGCCCACCAGTTCCAGGATGAAGACCGACACGGCCGTGGCGGCGGGCCAGAGCAGCAGGACCGGCCACGCCCGCAGGGAGAAGGCGATGCTGGCGTTTGCCGACGTGTCGACGGCCGGACCCCACAGCCGTCCCGCGAGGACACCTGTTCCCCATGCCACGGCGCTGCCTGCGAACGCCCCGGCCAGGCCGGTGAGCAGTGCCGCCTGCGGGTCCGGGCGCTTGCCGTCCGCCAGGAATACGGCCAGCAGGCAGCCGGCCAGCACCAGGATGCCTGCGAGCGTGAGATCGCGCGGCAGCCAGACCAGGGGCACGTTGCCGGCCCCCAGGGCTGGGTCGCGGGTGATCAGGTTCAATCCGCCCGGTGCAAGTACCCACCAGAGGATTCCCGCCGGAATGCCCGCGGCCGCCGGGACCAGCAGCAGGGACCATGGCAGCAGCCGCCTGGCGGGGCGGGCGAAGTTCGTCATGCAACACACCTTAACAAAGGTTCCTGCAAGGCAATCCGCGGCGGTGCTGCCCCCGCCTGTTTTCCCGCCGTGACCGTGGGCCAATACGCTTGGGGAAAGAGTTACGCCACTTAGTTCAGGAGTTCCGGTGACCGACAACAGCGAGCCGTTCGAGCAGACGTTCAAGGAGATGTTCCGCCGCCATGCCGCGGGCGTCGCCATCATCACCGTGAACTACCAGGATGAGCCCTACGGCTTCACGGCAACCTCCGTGGCGTCCCTGTCAGCGAAACCGCCGCGCTTCACGTTCAACATGGCGCGCAGCTCCAGGTCCTGGCCCGCGGTGGCCAACACCCAGTACCTGGGGGTGCACATGCTGGGCCTGGAGAACCAGGAGCTGGCGGCCCGCTTTGCCCGCCCCGGCAACCGCTTCGAAGGCAACCACTGGGAAATCGGTCCGCACGGGGTGCCCATCCTCAAGGATGTTGCCGGCTGGCTGATCGGCGAGATCCAGATGCGGCTCTCCTTCGAGAACAACGCCGTGGTGGTGGTCCAGGTGGTGGACGGCCAGGTGGGCGGCGAAGGATCGCCGTTGCTGTACCACGGCGGCGCCTACGGGCAGCCGGTGCCGCTGGATTACGAGATCTGACGCCCACGGACCGGCGCAGCACAAATAAGGCGGCCGACGGCGGGAGGTGATTCCCGCCGTCGGCCGCCTGTTTGTCAGGCGTCGAGGCAGGCCGGGCCCAGCAGGACCTTCAGGTCGCCGAACAGCGACGGGCTGGGGTTCACCCGCAGGTGGACGGGCAGGCCCATGATTTCGGTCCGGGTGTCGCCCTGCAGGTGCAGCCGCACCTCCGAGTTGCCCCGGTGGGTGCGCAGGACATCGCCGAGTTCCGTGACCACGGCCTCGGTGGCCTTGTGGGTGGGCATGGTGATGACCAGGGGCCCGTTCAGCCCTTCGCTCAGGTCCGGAACGGACAGCTCCATGCAGTTCAGCGTGATGGCGCCGTCGTCGCGCTTCTGCAACCGGCCCTTGACCACCACGATCAGGTCCTCGGCCAGCACGGAGGCGATCGGCCCATAGACCTGCCCGAAGAACATGACCTCGATCGAGCCGCCCAGGTCCTCCACCTCGGCCCGGGCATAGGCATTGCCGCTGGCCTTCGCGATGCGGCGGCTCAGTGACGTGATCATGCCGGCGATGGTGATGATTGCTCCGTCCTGCGGCCCGTCCTCGCCGATGATGGAGGTAATGCTCATCTCTGCATGCTGGGCCAGGAGGCCCTCCAGGCCCTGCAGCGGATGGTCCGACACGTACAGGCCCAGCATGTCCCGTTCGAAGGAGAGCTTGTCCTTCTTTTCCCACTCGGGCAGGTCCGGGATCTCGATGCTCAGGGAGGACGATTCCGCCCCGGCGTCTTCGAAGCCGGCGAAGAGGTCGAACTGGCCGATGGCCTCGTTGCGCTTGAGGGTGATGACGGAGTCGATGGCCTCTTCGTGGATCATCGCCAGGGCGCGGCGGTGGTGGCCCAGCGAGTCGAAGGCGCCGGATTTGATCAGGGACTCGATGGTCCGCTTGTTGCAGACCACGGCCGGGACCTTCATCAGGTAGTCCTTGAAGGAGGTGAACGCACCCTCGCTTTCGCGGGCCGCCACCATGGCTTCCACGGCGTTGACGCCCACGTTGCGGATGGCGCCCATGCCGAAGCGGATGTCGTTGCCCACCGGGGTGAAGTTCAGGGCGGACTCATTGACGTCCGGCGGAAGCACCGTGATGCCCATGCGCCGGCACTCGTTGAGGTAGATGGCCGACTTGTCCTTGTCATCGCCCACCGAGGTCAGCAGCGCCGCCATATACTCCGGCGCGTAATGGGCCTTGAGGTACGCGGTCCAGTAGGAGATCACGCCATAGGCGGCCGAGTGGGCTTTGTTGAAGGCGTAGTCGGAGAAGGGCAGCAGGATGTCCCAGAGGGTCTTGACGGCCTCCATGGAGTAGCCGTTGTCCTGCATGCCCTGGGAGAAGCCGGCAAACTGCTTGTCCAGCTCGGATTTCTTCTTCTTGCCCATCGCGCGGCGGAGGATGTCGGCCTGGCCCAGCGAGTAGCCGGCGAGCTTCTGCGCCACGGCCATGACCTGCTCCTGGTACACGATCAGGCCATAGGTCCCGCCGAGGATCTCCTTGAGGGGCTCCTCCAGCTCCGGGTGGATGGGGATGACCTCCTGGATCCCGTTTTTGCGCAGGGCATAGTCGGTGTGGGCGTTGGCGCCCATGGGGCCCGGACGGTAGAGCGCCAGAACGGCGGAGATGTCTTCGAAGTTGTCAGGCTTCATGAGCTTGAGCAGCGACCGCATGGGACCGCCGTCGAGCTGGAACACGCCCAGGGTGTCGCCGCGGGCCAGGAGCTCATAGGACGGGGCATCGTCCAGCTCAAGGTTTTCCAGGTCCAGGTCGATTCCGCGGTTCATCTTGATGTTCTCGAGGGCATCGGAAATGATCGTCAGGTTCCGCAGGCCCAGGAAGTCCATCTTGATCAGGCCAAGGCCCTCGGACGTCGGGTAGTCGAACTGGGTGATCACCTGGCCGTCCTGGAAGCGGCGCATGATGGGGATGACGTCGATGATGGGGTCCGAGGACATGATGACGCCGGCGGCGTGCACGCCCCACTGGCGCTTCAGGCCTTCGATGCCCAGGGCCGTTTCGAAGACCTTGGCGGCTTCGGGGTCGGTGGCGATCAGCTGCCGGAAGTCCCCTGCCTCGCTGTAGCGCTTGGACTCCGGATTCTGGATGTCCGCCAGGGGAATGTCCTTGGCCATCACGGCCGGCGGCAGGGCCTTGGTCAGCGTCTCGCCCATGCTGAACGGGTAGCCCAGGACGCGGGAGGAGTCCTTGAGTGCCTGCTTGGTCTTGATGGTGCCGTAGGTGACGATCATCGCGACGCGCTCGTCACCGTACTTGCGCGTGACGTAGTCGATGACCTCGGAGCGGCGCCGGTCATCGAAGTCGACGTCGAAGTCGGGCATGGAGACGCGGTCCGGGTTGAGGAACCGTTCGAAGATCAGCCCGTGACGCAGGGGGTCGAGGTCGGTGATGCGCATGGCGTAGGCCACCATGGAACCTGCACCCGAACCACGCCCGGGGCCCACCCGGATGCCGTTGTTCTTGGCCCAGTTGATGAAGTCGGCAACCACCAGGAAGTAGCCGGGGAAACCCATGGACGTGATGACGCCGAGCTCGTAGTCGGCCTGCTTGCGGACTTCATCCGGGATGCCGCCCGGGTAGCGGTACTGCAGGCCCTTGTCCACCTCCTTGACCAGCCAGGAGGTCTCGTCCTCGCCGGGCGGGCAGGGGAACCGCGGCATGAAGTTGGCGTCGGTGTTGAAGGACACTTCGCAGCGTTCGGCGATGAGCAGGGTGTTGTCGCACGCCTCCGGGTGGTCGCGGAAGAGCTCCCGCATTTCCTGCGGGGACTTCAGGTAGTAACCGCTGCCGGAGAACGCGAACCGGGAGCCGCCGTTGTCATAGGTGGGTTCCAGCAGCGTGGAGCCGGACTGGATGGCCAGCAGGGCCTCGTGCGCCTTGGCGTCGTGCTCGTGGGTGTAGTGGAGGTCGTTGGTGGCCACCAGCGGCAGGTTCAGGTCCTTGGCCAGCCTCAGCAGGTCGCCGGTGACCCGCCGCTCGATGTCCAGCCCGTGGTCCATCAGTTCGCAGAAGTAGTTCTCCGCACCGAAGATGTCCCGGAACTCGGCGGCGGCCTCGAGTGCTTCGCGGTACTGGCCGAGCCGGAGCCGGGTCTGGACCTCGCCGGAGGGGCAGCCCGTGGTGGCGATGAGTCCCTCTGAGTACGTGTTGAGCAGTTCCCGGTCCAGCCGGGGCCACTTGCCGAAGACAGAGTCAAGGGAGGCGATGGAGGAGGCCCGGAAGAGGTTCCGCATGCCCACGTTGTTGTAGCTCAGGAGGGTCATGTGGGTGTAGGACCCACCGCCGGAGACGTCGTCCTTGCGCTGGGATTCATCGCCCCAGCGCACGCGTTCCTTGTCCGTCCGGGCAGTACCGGGCGTCACATACGCTTCGACACCGATGATCGGCTTGATGCCCTTGTCCGTGGCTTTGCGCCAGAAGTCGAACGCTCCGAACAAGTAGCCGTGGTCCGTGGTGGCGAGGGCCGGCATACCCAGGCGCTCGGTCTCATCGAACAGCTCCCCCAGGCGGGCAGCTCCATCCAGCATGGAATATTCGGTGTGGGTGTGCAGGTGGACAAACGAATCATTGCTGGAACTCACCGCACTATTCTAAGCGCTGCCCCCGGACAGTCCTGCCAGGCCGGCCGTGTCAGGCCTGGCCCGACTCCAGCACTTCCAGGGCGTAGGAAAGGTCCTGCGGGTACTCGCTGGTGACCGTCACGCGCTCCCCCGTCACAGGGTGGTCAAAGGCCAGTTGGCGGGCGTGCAGCCACTGCCGCGTGAGCCCCAGGGTGGCGGCCAGGCGGGGATCGGCGCCGTAGGTGAGGTCACCTGCGCAGGGGTGGCGGAGCGCGGAGAAATGCACCCGGATCTGGTGCGTGCGGCCGGTCTCAAGGTGGACTTCCACCAGGCTGGCCTTGCCGAACGCCTCCAACACCTCGTAGTGGGTTACGGAGGGCCGCCCGTCCTCGATGACGGCGAAACGCCAGTCGTGCCCGGGGTGGCGGCCGATGGGGGCATCGATGGTGCCCGTCAGGGGGTCCGGAAGGCCCTGCACCACCGCGTGGTAGACCTTGTCCACCGTGCGCTCCTTGAAGGCGCGCTTAAGGGCGGTGTAGGCGCGCTCGGATTTGGCCACCACCATCACGCCGGAGGTACCGACGTCGAGCCGGTGGACGATGCCTGCCCGTTCGGGGGCGCCTGAAGTGGAGATCCGGTAGCCGGCAGCGGCAAGGCCGCCCACCACAGTGGGCCCCACCCAGCCCGGTGAGGGATGGGCGGCCACGCCGACGGGTTTGTCGACGACGACGAAATCATCGTCGTCGAGCAGGATGTTCAGGCCTTCCACAACTTCCTCCACGACTTCAAGCGGGTCCCGCCGTTCCGGGACGGTGACCTCGAGAGTGTCCCCGGCCACGAGTTTTGCCGACTTGCCCAGGGCCTTGCCCCGGTTGAGGACGTGGCCGTCCGCGAGAAGGGATGCGGCGACGGAACGGGACACTCCCAGGAGGCCTGCCAGGCCGGCGTCCGCCCGCGCCCCGGCGTATTCTGCGGCGACGACAATGCGGTCAGTCATGGCCCGGCTTGTCCTTGTGTGCGCTCCCCAGCCGTGTACCGTCCAGGGCGATCCCGCGGATGGTCAGGATGCAGATGATGGCGACGGCGGACACCACCGCGGAGTCCGCGATGTTGAAAATGGCGAAATTGGGAAACTGGATGAAGTCCACCACGTGTCCCATGCCGAAGGACGGTTCACGGAAGAGCCGGTCCGTGAGGTTCCCCAGCGCCCCGCCGAGCAGCAGGCCCAGGGCAAGGGACCACCAGGCGGAGCCCAGCCGGCGGATTTGGAAAAGGATGGCGACGGCCACGCCGGCCATGATGATGGAAAACACCCAAGTGACGTTCTCGCCGATGGAGAACGCGGCGCCGGAGTTCCGGATGAAGTACCAGTGGAGCAGGGGCGGCAGCACCGGGATCCGTTCGCCTTCCACCATGGTGGAGGTGACCCACAGCTTGGTCAGCTGGTCCAGGACGTAGGCGAAGACCGCGAACCCCGCGAACAGGGACAGCAGCACCGCCCGGCGGGGGCGCGGCGAGGATGGGACAGGGCGTGCCGCGTCGGCGGCAAGTTCGTCAGTCATGGTGCTTTCAATTCGTGGAACTGGGTGTCAATGCCAAAAGCCGGTGGCCGAGGAATCCTCAGCCACCGGCTTTCAGAATACGTGCTGCCAGACTTAGTTGGCTTCGCTGACTTCCGGCGTCGCGACGGAGCCGCGGGCATCCAGGTCGCGGAGCTGGCCCTCGATGTAGGCCTTCAGGCGTGAGCGGTAGTCGCGTTCGAAGCCGCGGAGCTGCTCTACCTTGCGTTCCAGGACGGAGCGCTGCTGCTCCAGGGCGCCGAGGATCTTGCGGGACTTTTCCTGGGCATCGTTGACGAGGCTGCTGGCTTCGATCTGCGCCTCGGCGATGATCTTGTCCTTCTGGGCCTGGCCGTCGGCGACGTGGCGGTCGTGCATCTGCTGTGCCATGGCCAGCAGGCCAGCAGCGGACTCGGCGGAAGCAGTAGCGGCGGGAGCCTGTGCAACGGGCGCGGCGGCGGCCGGAGCGGCCGGCTGGACGTCCTTCTTCTTGCTGGCTTCGGCAGCCTTCGCGTCGGCTTCTGCCTTCTCGCGGGCTTCGTCCTTGTCGGCCTTGACCGGCGCGGGGACCTTTTCCACCACGGGGGCGGCAGCGGAGCTTGCCGGAACGCTGGAACCTGCTTCGGCGAGCTTCTTGCGGAGCTCGTCGTTTTCCTGGTTCAGGCGGCGGAGTTCAACGACGATTTCGTCCAGGAAGTCGTCAACCTCGTCCTGGTCATAGCCCTCGCGGAACTTGGTGGGCTGAAAGCGCTTGTTGACAACGTCTTCTGGCGTCAAAGCCATCTGGTCACCTCACTGGTCTGGTTAGTCAGTAGGCCTTCCGGCCGTCAAAACTAAGGTACCTAAATTTGGTCTGCTTACTCTAATTCAACACTGCGGTGTCAAACGGGAGGTTTCTTCGCTTTACAGTAGCCGTTCCGGGAAGGAACACACTGCATTGCGGGGTCCGGCGGGGAAAAATCAGGCCAGTCCCCTGGTGACGCTCATCGCGATACTGACACCGATGAACAGGATCAGGAAGCCCAGGTCCAGGGAGACGCCGCCGAGGCGGAGTGGCGGAATCAGCCGCCGCAGCCCCTTCAGTGGGGGGTCCGTGATGGAGTAGACGGCGTGTGCCACCACCAGGGCCGCACCCCGCGGCCGCCATTCCCGCGCAAACATCTGTACCCAGTCGAAGACCAGGCGGATGATGAGGGCCACAAAGAACAGCAGCAGGGCGAGATAGAGAAGTCCGAAAACAATTCCCATGACTTATTTCATATCTCCATATTCGTGCGGCCCGTCCATTGTGGCGGCCGCTGCCGTACTGCTGTTGTCTTGTCTATTTCAGCACAGATGCCAGGCAGGTGTCCCTGCCTGGCATCTCCGCGCAGCCGATGGGGCTTAGCTCTGGTTGAAGAAGCTGGCCTGCGTGTCGCTGGCCTTCTTGTCGTCACCGATCACTTCGACGTAGGACGGTGAGAGCAGGAACACCTTGTTGGTGACCCGTTCAATGCTTCCCCGCAGGCCAAAGACGAGCCCTGCCGAGAAGTCCACCAGGCGCTTGGCGTCGGCCTCGCCCATGTCCGTGACGTTCATGATCACCGGGATGCCGTCCCGGAAGCTCTCGCCGATGAGCTTGGCATCGTTGTAGGAGCGGGGGTGGATGGTGGTGATCTGGCGCAGACCGGTGTTCTCTTCGCGGCTCGAGGCCGCACGCTTAATGGGGGTCACAGGGGCGCGGTATTCCTCTTCAGGGGCGTAGGACGCCTCGCGGCTGACTTCGCGGACCGGCGCCGGAGCACGGCGTTCCTCGCGGTCAACTTCCATCGGTTCGTCCTCATCCTTATGTGTGGTCTGTTGCTCGGACTCGTAATGCTCATCGCCGTCGGCGAGCCCAAGATAGATCATTGTCTTGCGCAGAGCGCCGGCCATGGTCGACTCCTAATCGTGTCCCGTAAGCGGGCCGCCCAATGATTTGACAGCACTGGAGTCCCCCGCCCATCACTTCCAATAGGTCCGACGCTACCCCACGGCAGGACGGGAACCGAGAATATCGGAACCGATTCGCAGGTGTGTCGCCCCGAACCTGATGGCGGCCTCCAGGTCCTGGCTCATGCCTGCAGAGATGCCGGAGGCAGCGGGGTACGCTGCCACCAGCCGGGCGGAAACCCCGGCGAGCTTTTCGAACGCCGGTTCAGGCGGTGCTCCCAGCGGCGCAACTGCCATGACACCGGCCAGGCTCAGGCTGTCAGCCGCGGCGATCCGCTCTGCCAGGAGGGGCACGTCGGCGGGGGCTGCCCCGCCGCGGTGCGTGCCGCCGTCGCCGTCGTGTTCTCTTTCCTCAAGGCTGACCTGGATGAAGCAGTCCAGCGGGGACCGGCCGTTGGAGTCAATCTCGTTCCGCACAGCCTTTGCCAGCGCATCCACAAGCTGCGGCCGGTCCACCGAGTAAACGGCGGCCGCGTAGCGCGCCACGGATTTGGCCTTCTTTGTCTGCAGCTGGCCAACGAAGTGCCAGGTCAGGTCCAGATCGGCGAGTTCCAGCGCCTTGGCGGCAGCCTCCTGGTCCCGGTTCTCGCCGACGTCGGTGATCCCGAGGGCGGCCAGGCGCCGGATGTCCTCTGCCGGGTGGAACTTGGTGACCACGATCAGCGAGGGCGGACGGTCACTGCGGCCGGCGGCGCCGGCCGCAGCGGCGATCCGCTTCCGCACCACGGCGAGCCTTTCGGCGAGTTCCGCGCTGCGGGGATCATTCCCCTGCTCGTTGGCCGCCCGCTCAGCCATGGCACCAGACCAGGCCGGCGAAGCGGCCCGTGTTCCGGTCCCGGCGGTACGAATAGAGCGTTTCCGTCTCCAGAGTGCAGGCGCCGGCGTACTCCACCCCGACGCCGGAAGCCGCAAGCTGGGCGCGTGCGCCGGCGGGCAGGTCCAGCGCCGGCGTTCCCCAGGTGGTGGTGCTCCGCGTTTCCGGAACCAGGGCCGACACCTCGTCGCGCAGGGCTGCGGGGACCTCGTAGCAGGCCCCGCAGATCGATGGGCCCAGCCAGGCACGGATCCCGGACGCGCCAAGCGACTTCATGCCGTCCACGGCGGCCGGAAGGACACCGTTCGCGATGCCGGGGCGCCCGGCATGCACGGCAGCAAAGACGGGCCCGTGTGCGGACTCCCCCGCCAGCAGCACCGGAATGCAGTCCGCCACCATGACCGCCAGGGGCAGGCCACGGGACACCATGGCATCGGCCTCAGGGGCAGGTGACCCGGCCTCCATGATCGCCACGGTGTTGCCATGGACCTGGTTCATAAAGCGCAGCGAGCCGGGCGCCGCGGCGATGGACTCTTCCAGGCGCGACCGGCGCTCCTGGACCGCGGCGGGATCGTCCCCCACGTGCAGGGCGAGGTTTCCCGCCCCCGCATCGGTGAATGCGGCCGACACCCCGGGGAGGATGTCGGCGCGCCAATGGAACAAGCCGCTGCCTACTTCAGGAAGTCGGGAACATCCAGGTCATCCGGGTGGGTGCCGGACATGTCCGGCTCCACCACGGACGGCAGGTCGACGTCGAAGCCGGAGTCCGCCGGAACGGCCTGCGGGCGCTGCTGACCCCAGTTGCTGAGTCCCGCAGCGCCGACGCCTGCGTGGATCGGCTGGACGTTCTGCTGGTGATTCCCGTTCCCCTGGTGGCTTCCGCTTTGCGGGTGCGCCGAAGCCGGAGCAGCAGCAGGGGCGGCCGGCCGCTGGGGCGCGGCCTGCGGCTGGGACTGGTCCATGGAGGGCGAGGTGGCCTTGACGTCGTCAAAGCCTGCGGCAATCACGGTGACGCGTGCTTCATCACCAAGGGCGTCGTCGATGACGGCACCGAAAATGATGTTCGCCTCGGGGTGGGCCACTTCCTGGACCAGGCGGGCGGCCTCGTTGATTTCAAACAGGCCCAGGTCGGAGCCACCCTGGATGGACAGCAGCACGCCGTGGGCACCGTCGATTGATGCTTCCAGCAGCGGCGAGGCGATGGCCAGTTCGGCCGCCTTGACGGCGCGGTCTTCACCGCGGGCCGAGCCAATGCCCATGAGGGCCGAGCCGGCACCCTGCATAACTGACTTGACGTCCGCGAAGTCGAGGTTGATCAGGCCGGGGGTGGTGATGAGGTCGGTGATGCCCTGAACACCGGACAGCAGGACCTGGTCGGCGGAGCGGAACGCGTCAAGGACGGACACGTTGCGGTCGCTGATGGACAGCAGGCGGTCGTTGGGGATCACGATGAGGGTATCCACCTCGTCGCGCAGGGCGTCGATGCCTGCCTCGGCCGAACCGGCGCGGCGGCGGCCTTCGAAGGTGAAGGGACGGGTGACCACGCCAATGGTCAGGGCGCCGAGCGAACGTGCGATCCGGGCGACGACGGGTGCGCCGCCGGTGCCTGTGCCGCCGCCCTCACCGGCGGTGACGAAGACCATGTCGGCGCCACGGAGGACTTCCTCGATCTCGTCCGCGTGGTCCTCGGCGGCCTGCTTGCCTACCTCGGGGTTGGCGCCTGCACCGAGGCCACGGGTCAGCTCGCGTCCGACGTCGAGCTTCACGTCGGCGTCGCTCATGAGCAGGGCCTGGGCGTCGGTGTTGATGGCGATGAATTCAACACCCCTGAGGCCGACCTCGATCATGCGGTTGACTGCGTTCACGCCACCGCCGCCGATGCCGACGACTTTGATGACGGCCAAGTAATTCTGCGGAGCTGCCACGTTACGTGTCCCTTGTTCGTGTCTTATTGCGAAAACTGATGGTGAGCTTGAAACCCTCAACCCTAACCCTCCGGTTGAAGGTTAGAGTTATGTCAAGTAACTCTTGTCTGTGACGGTATTTCCTCTGGTTCCGACATTCAATAACCGGGTCCGCGTGTCGGATTAATACCGGGGAAAGAAAGCGCTCAGCGCGTCACGGGGTGCCGGGGCACACTGACATCGTAGACCCTGACCGGGTTCTTGGGGTCGGCCGGAGCCTTGAGGAGGGCGGCCAGGACCTTGGCCTTGAGTTCCTTCTCCGAGGCGTTGCCCCACACGATGGTCTGGCCGTCGACGAGCTTGAGTTCCACGGCATCCACGGACTGTGCGGACGCGTTGGAGAGCTTCGCCAGGACGTCGGCCGGCAGGGCACCCAGCACTGCGGCAGTGGCGCGGAACAGGTCCTGCCCGATCGCACCGGCACCGCCGTCGATGACCGGCAGTGATGCCGTCGCCGGATCGTCGGTGGTGGCCAGCTGCACGCCGTCGACGTCCACCAGCTGGTACTGCTCCCCCTGCTTGACGAGCGCCACAGGCACCCGCTCATGCACGGCAACGGCGAGGGTGGACGGCGGCCGTGCCTCGACGGACACGGATTTGACCTGGACCAGGGAGCCGAGGAGCCCGCGTACGTCGTCGTCGCTGATCTGGGGCAGCGGCTTGCCGCGGAGTGGCTCCAGCACCGTCTGCACCTGGGCGGGCGTGACGAAGTGGGTGCCCGTAACCGAGATGGTCTGCAGGGCCAGGACCGGCGAATAGTTGGCGGCTGCCAGCAGCCCCACCACCAGCGCAAGCACTGTTCCGGCAGCTGCCAGGACTTTCTTCCTGCGGCGCCGGCCTTTGGGCTCGGGGAACGCCAGCACCGTTGCCCCGGAAGGTTTCTCCGCCTTCGCCGCCTTGAGCGCCGGCGCCTGGTCCGGGATGCTGCGGGATGCCGTGATTACATCGCCACCCGTGGAGGCGCCCGGCGTCCCGGATGATCGGGGTTCTTTCTCCGCGCTGTCCGCGGGCGCTGCGCCGGGGCGGCCATTCCGCCGGGGCGGGGCGTAGGTGGGACGGCGGGAGCTAGGCACGCAGCGCCTCCACAATCCGCGGGCCGTAGGCCGTGACATCACCGGCGCCGACGGTGAGGACGACGTCCCCGTCCGCGGCGGCCTTTGCCAGGGTTTCGACGGCGTCCGCCCCGCCTGCCAGCCTTCCGCCCGCTGTGAGGTGGTCGGCAATGAGCTGGCTGGTGACGCCCGGAATGGGATCCTCCCTGGCGGGATAAATGTCCAGGACCAGGGCGGTATCGGCAAGGTTGAGGGCGTCTGCGAACTGCGCCGCAAACTCCCGGGTGCGGGAAAACAGGTGCGGCTGGAACAGGACGTGGACCTTGTGGCCGCCTGCCACCGAACGCGCGGCGGTGAGGGCGGCACGTACCTCCGTGGGGTGGTGGGCGTAGTCATCAAAGACCCGGACGCCCCGTACCGACCCTTTCAGTTCGAAACGTCGCGAGGCGCCGGCGAAGTGGGCCAGGCCGGCGGCGGCAGCCGCCGGGTCCACTCCGAGTTCAAGGGCGACGGCGAAGGCGGCGGCCGCGTTCAATGCGTTGTGGCGTCCGGGGACCTGCAGTGACAGCCCGTACCGGGCGCCGTGTGCTGACACCGCGACGTGGCCCGGGCCGTCGTCGTGCAGCCGGACGTCCGCAACCTCGCTGGTGCCGTACAGGACCACCCGGGTGTTGCGCCTGGCCCTGGTGCGCTCCGCCAGGGCCAGTGCCCCGGCGTCGTCCGCGCAAGCCACCAGGAGGCCGTCCGCCGGCAGCAGCGCCGTGAAGCGGTCGAAGGACTCGTACACGGCTTCGGCCGTGCCGTAGTAGTCAAGGTGGTCGGGCTCCACGTTGGTGACGACGGCGATGCGTGGCCGGTAGTTCAGGAAGGACCCGTCAGATTCGTCGGCCTCGGCCACGAAAATGCCGGACGTGCCGTGCGCGGCGTTGACGCCAAGCGCGGGGATGTTGGCGCCGACCGCAAACGACGGGTCCAGGCCCGCTGCCTGCAGCAGCACGGTGACCATGGACGTGGTGGTCGACTTGCCGTGCGTTCCGGCCACCGTGACCACGGTGTCACCACCCATGGTGGCTGCCAGCGCCTGGGACCGGTGCAGGACGGGCAGGCCCGCCTTGCGGGCTGCCGCCAGTTCGGGATTGTCTTCACGGATTGCCGAGCCGGCCACCACGGTCTGCGCGTCCGCCAGGTTGCCGGCGGCGTAACCGACGGCGATGCGCGCACCGGCCGCGGCGAGGTCCGCCATCACGGGCAGGTCCTTGGCGTCGGAGCCGCTGACCGGGACGCCGCGCGCCACCATGATGCGGGCCACGGCGGACATTCCTACTCCCCCAATGCCGATGAAGTGCACCTTGCCAAGGGATTCCAGGCTGGGGGTGTTGTGGGCGTTCATGCAGATACCGCTTCCAGGACAAGACCAGCCATGCGCTGGTCGGCGTTTCGGATGCCGAGCCGGTAGGACTTCGCTTCCATGGCGGCAAGCCGTGCTTTATCGGTGATCAGCGGAACCAGTTCGCGCGCAACCCATTCCGGGGTGAAGTCGCGGTCGGCCACCAGTACTGCGCCACCTGCGGCAACCAGCCCCGCTGCGTTCAGTGCCTGCTCCCCGTTGCCGATGGGCAGGGGCACCAGGACCGCCGGAACTCCGACGGCAGCGACTTCACAGACCGTGGCAGCCCCGGACCGGGCCAGCAGGAGGTCGGCGGCGGCGTAGGCACGTTCCATGCCGTCGACGTACTCCACCTGCCGGTAACCCTCAGCGGCAAGGGGCTGTCCGGTCTGGTCCAGGACGGTTTTTCCGCGGCCGGTGACGTGGAGGGTCTGGATACCGGCCTCCGCAAGAAGGGCCACGGAGGCTGCGATGGTCCGGTTGATGCTCTGTGCGCCGGAGGACCCGCCGGTGACGATCAGGGTGGGCCGGTGGGGATCCAGTCCAAGGGCCTCGCGGGCGGCGGTGCGGGCAGTCTTCCGGTCCAGGCCGGAAATCTCCTTGCGCATGGGCATGCCGACGTGCACCGCATTGCGCAGCGGGGTGCCCTCGAAAGCCACGGCAACCCGGCCTTTGAGGAAGGCCCCCACCCGGTTGGCCAGTCCCGGCCGGGCGTTCGCCTCATGGATCACCAGGGGTATGCCGCGCTTCCGCGCCGCCAGGTACATGGGCGTGCAGACGTATCCGCCTACGCCCACCAGCACGTCGGCCTGCGCCCGGTCCAGGATGGCGCCGGCCTGCCGGACGGCACCGGCGAGCCGGGCCGGCAGGCGAAGCAGGTCCGCGGATGGCCTGCGGGGAAACGGCACCCGGTCGATCGTCGCCAGCTGGACGCCGGCGGCGGGAACCAGCCGGGTTTCCATTCCCGACGGCGTTCCGACCGCCAGGATTGAAGCATCGGGGGCTGCGCTGCGCAGGGCCGCCGCGATGGCGAGCAACGGGCTGATATGGCCGGCTGTTCCGCCACCGGCCAGGACGATGGAAGGTTGTGTCGGAGTCATCTGGGGTTAGGCACGCTTTCTGGAATTCTTTGGTTGGTTCTTGTCCCGCCCCGGCCGGAGCTTGAACTTCAGCATCCGCTTGGGGCGAATGGCAGGAGCCATCTGCTCCCGGGCCAGGGAGAGGACCACCCCCACCGCACACAGCGACATCAGCAGGGCCGAACCGCCGTAGGAGATGAACGGCAGCGGAACACCGATGACGGGCATGAGGCCGGTGACCACGGACATGTTCACGGTGGCCTGGCCCAGCAGCCAGACCATGATGGTGCCGGCGAGGACCCGGTGGAACATGTCCTCCTGTGCCACCACTACGCGGTAAATGGCCGCGCCGAGGATGGCGAAGAGGACCAGGACGACGACGGTGCCCACCAGGCCGAGTTCCTCCCCGATGATGGCGAAGATGAAGTCGTTGTGGGCTTCGGGAATCCAGCTGTACTTTTGCCGGCTCTGCCCCAGGCCCACGCCCAGCCAGCCTCCGGATGCCAGGCCATACATGCCGTTGGTGGCCTGGTAGTTGGCGTCAATCCCGTCCGCGCAGGACTGGCCGGTCCACCAGGAGGTGATGCGGCACATGCGGTTTGAACTGGTGACGGCCATGACTGCGGTGCCGGCGGCGGCGATGATGCCCGCGATGCCGAACAGGTAGAGCGGAACGCCCGCGAAGAACAGGGCCGCCGCCATGATCATCATGATGATCATGGCGGTCCCCAGGTCGTTGCCCACCAGGATCAGGACGATGACGATGGCTGCCATGGGTATGGCGGGTACCAGCACGTGCTGCCACTTGCCCAGCAGCTTGCCCTTCCGGGCCAGCACGGTGGCCAGCCAGAGGGCAAGGGCCAGTTTGGCTGCCTCGGAAGGCTGGAACGTGATGCCGCCAAGGTCGATCCAGTTCCGGTTGCCGTTGATCTCGCTGCCCACCACCTGGACCAGGCCCAGGAGCAGGACGGCCACCCCCACGGCGGGCCATGCGAGGCGCTTCAGCCAGACAACGTTGATGCGTGAGAGCACGAACATGGTGAAGATGCCGATCGCGGCGAAGACTCCCTGCTTGAGCGCGTCGCCGTAAGGGGACTTGCCGGCGGCGATTGATTCAACGCTTGAGGCCGAGAGGACCATCATGATGCCGATGGCGGTCAGGGCCAGGGTGGCACCAAGGATGAGGTAGTAGGTGGAGCCGTTCCGGGACTTGCCCGTGCCCTCCAGCGCGGACCAGAACCGGCGGTACACGGTGCGCAGCTTTGCCCCGGCTGCGGCGGGCCGCCGGATGGCGGTTGAGCCGGGACGGGGTTTGCCACCCGTCGGCTTAACACCCTGCTGCCGGGTGGGCGTGCTGACCATTGTTACTCCTCGCCGGTCTGGGCCTGCCCTTCCACCAGCTCGCGGACAGCGTCGATGAAAGTACCACCACGGTGAGCGTAGGAAGAGAACTGATCCATGGAAGCAGCTGCCGGAGCCATGAGCACGGTATCGCCGGATTTGGCGAGCCGGGCCGCAGACGCAACGGCCCAGGACATCACCTGTTCTCCATTGCCGGGGGTACCGGCAGTGGTGCCGCCGGGCGCCGAAGCAGTCTCCACTCCTTCAGTGTCACCTGCCCCCGGTTCGATCACCGGGACATCGGGCGCGTGTCGCTGGAGGGCTTCCCGGAGGTGGGACGTGTCTGTTCCGATCAGGACCACGGCCTTGAGCCGCGCTGCGTGGTCCCGCACCAGGTCGTCATAGCTCACGCCTTTTGAGAGCCCGCCGGCAATCCAGACCACGTTGCTGAAGGCCGACAGGGATGCCGCCGCGGCGTGGGGATTGGTGGCTTTGGAGTCGTTGACCCATAGGACCCCGTTCATGCGGGCCACAGGCTGGATCCGGTGGTCGCCGGGCACGTAGTCCAGGATGCCCTGGCGCACAGCCTTGGGCTCCACGCCGTAGGCGCGCACCAGGCCGGCGGCGGCAAGGGCGTTGGCCACCATGTGGCGTGGGGCCAGCGGTCCAAGGTCGGCCATGGAGGCGAGTTCGGCTGCGCTGTTCCTGCGTTCTTCGATGAACGCCCGGTCCACCAGCAGCCCCTCCACCACTCCGAGCATGCTGACGGCCGGCGTCAGTGTGGTGAAGCCAACGGCGCGGCAGCCCTCCACCACGTCGGCGTTTTCCACCATGCGTTCGGTTTCCACCTGCTCGGCGTTGTAGATGCAGGCTTTTTGGGTGCGCTCGTAGACCTTCGCCTTGTCGGCCAGGTAGGAATCATAGGAGCCGTGCCAGTCGACATGGTCTTCGGCCACGTTGAGGCAAAGGCTGGCAACAGGCGACACCGATTCCGCCCAGTGCAGCTGGAAGCTGGAAAGTTCCACCGCAAAGACGTCGTACTCCACGGGATCCCGAAGGGCATCAAGGATAGGGGTGCCCACGTTGCCCACAGCAATGGCTTTGAGTCCTGCGGCCCGCAGCATCGATTCCGTGAGTCCCACCGTCGTGGTCTTCCCGTTGGTCCCGGTGATCGCCAGCCAGTCGGCAGTCTTACGGCCTTCCCTGATCCGCACGCGCCAGGCGAGTTCGACGTCGCCCCACACCGGGATGTGTGCCCTTGCCGCTGCGGCCAGCAGTGCCTGGTCCGGACGCCAGCCCGGCGAGGTCACGATCAGATCCGGCAGTTCGCCGTCGATCCGCGGGAGGTGGGTCACCGCGTCGGGGCCCAGCAGTACATCGGCGGCGCCGACGATTTTCAGGGTATCGGCGTGTGCGCGCGCGGTGTCGCTGGTGGCAGCATCCACCACCACCACGCGGGCACCGAGCTCGATCAGGGTGTCCGCGGCTGCGAACCCGGAGACGCCGATGCCAGTCACGGCTATGCGCAGGCCGGCCCAGTCGGAGTCCCAGGAGACAAGGTTTGCCAGGCGGGGGGAAACGGTCACAGCAGTACAACCCATTCAGCGTAGAAGATGCCCAGTCCAACGGCGACGAAGAGTCCGCCAAGGATCCAGAACCGGACAACGACGGTCACCTCGGCCCAGCCCTTCAATTCAAAGTGGTGCTGCAGCGGCGCCATTTTGAACACACGTTTGCCGCCGGTTGCCTTGAAGTAACCTACCTGGATGATGACGGACAGCGTGATGAGCACGAAGAGGCCGCCCACGATGCCCAGCAGCAGTTCAGTGCGGGACAGGATGGCGAATCCGGCCACGGCTCCGCCAATGGCCAACGACCCGGTGTCGCCCATGAAGATCTTCGCCGGCGAGGTGTTCCACCAAAGGAAGCCCACCAGGGCGGCGCTGAGGATGGCCGCCAGGAGTGCCAGGTCCAGCGGATCCCGGACGGAGTAGCAGCCGCTGCCCGCTTGCCGGGGGGAACCGCAGGCCTGGTTGCTCTGCCAGATGCCCATGAGGGTGTAGGCGCCGAAGACCATGATGGCGGCTCCGGCGGCAAGGCCGTCCAGTCCGTCGGTCAGGTTCACGCCGTTGGTGGCGGCGGTGACGATCAGGTTGGACCAGATGACGAACAGGACCGCGCCGAGGACGGTGCCGCCAAAGGCGAGGTCCAGCCAGGGCAGGTCGCGGACCAGGGAAATCTTTGTTGACGCAGGCGTCAGCCCGGCGCTGTTGGGGAAGTTCAATGCCAGGATGGCGAAGACGATGCCGACGGCCGCCTGGAGGATGAGCTTGGCTTTGGCGTTCAGGCCCAGGCTCCGCTGCCGGGAGATCTTGATGAAGTCGTCCAGGAATCCCACCAGGCCCATGCCCACCATGAGGAACAGCAGGATGAGGGCTGAGGCCGAGGGGCCGGGTGAGTCCGGGTTCATCATCAGCATGATGAGGTGGGTGAGTCCGTAACTCAGCAGTACTGCGGCCACCACTACGGTGCCGCCCATGGTGGGCGTCCCGCGCTTGGTGTGGTGGGATGTGGGGCCGTCGTCACGGATGAACTGGCCGTAGCCGCGGTGCACCAGCAGGCGGATGAACAGCGGGGTGCCCACCAGGGCAAAGAGCAGGGCCAGTCCTGCGCCGATCAATAGAGCAATCACAGCAGAGTGCTCCTTTCGTCGGCAGGGGTGGGGGCTGGGGGTAATGCTATCCGATCGCCCAAATGGCGAAGTCCTACGCTGTTGGAGGACTTGAACAGCACCAGGTCGCCCGGCTCGAGTTCTGCGTCCAGGATGTCGTAGGCCTCATCAAGCGTCTCCGCGAAGAGGCATTCATCGCCCCAGGATCCCTCCTGCACGGCGGAGACGTAGAGGGCCCTCGCTTCCCGGCCCACGACCAGCAGCCGTGAGATGTTGAGGCGGACAACCTGGGTGCCGACGGCAGTGTGCTCACGAATGGAGTCCTCGCCGAGTTCCAGCATGGCCCCCAGCACCGCCCAGGTGCGACGTCCCCGGCCAAGGTCGGCCAGGGTGCGAAGGGCGGCCCGCATTGATTCGGGGTTGGCGTTGTAGGCATCGTTGATGATGGTGACGCCGTCGTGCCGCTCGGTACGCTCCATGCGCCAGCGGCTGGCGGCTGCCTGGATGCTCAGTGACTCCGCGATGTGGTCTCCGGGCACGCCTGCAGCCCAGGCTGCCGCGGCGGCTGCCAGGAGGTTTCCCATGTGATGGGCTCCGATGAGCCTGCTGCTCACGTGGCGGGGAGCGGCGCCGTCGGGAAGTTGGAGATCGAATTCGGGGCTGCCCCCGGCGTTGGTATCGGCATTCAGGGCCTGCACCTGGGCGTCCTGGCGGCCTTCCGCGGAAAAACCAAGGACCGTGGCCTGGGTGCGGCTGCGCATGGCGGCGACGCGTTCGTCGTCGAGGTTGATGATGGCCGTTCCCTGGGCGGTAAGGCCTTCAACCATTTCGCCCTTGGCCAGCGCAATGTTCCCGACTCCCCCGAACTCGCCGGCGTGTGCGGTGCCCACTGCCAGGACAACTCCGATGTCCGGCTTGACCATCTCCGCGAGGTAGCGGATGTGGCCAATGCCCGTGGCTCCCATTTCAATGACCAGGTAGCGGGTATCGGTGCCCGCCCGGAAGACCGTGAGCGGGACGCCCACCTCGCCGTTGTAGGAGCCCTGGGGAGCCACGGTGTTGCCCTGCGTTGCCAGGATTCCGGCCAGCAGGTCCTTGGTGGTGGTCTTGCCGGCGGATCCGGTGATGCCCACCACCGTCAGCTGGCTGCCGGCTTCTGCACGGGCGGCACGGATGCGGCGGACGGCTTCGGCGGCGAGGGCTCCCATCGCCAGGACGGCGTCGTGAACCACGATGGAGGGGTAGGCGGTGCCGTCGGGGCCGGGTACGGGGCGCTCGACAAGTGCCAGGACCGCACCGGCAGCGAAAGCTGCGTCAATGAAGTCGTGGCCGTCGGCGTGCTCGCCCGGCTTCGCGACGTAAAGCGAACCCTGGATGGCTTCGCGTGAATCCGTCACCACCGAGAGGGGCGTAATTCCGGGATCGGCGTCCAGGCGCCCGCTGGTGATTTCGGCGATTTCCGCCGCAGTAAATGCAATCATCTCGGTCTAGGACTCTATCCGGTCGTCTTGGAGAACGTTGAATCCCCTGGCTGTCAAGGCGGTGCGCAGTTCAACCCTGTCGTCCAGGGCGAGGTTAACGCCCTTCACTTCCTGCCATACCTCGTGGCCGCGGCCCGCGACGAGAATGCTGTCCTGGGGGCGTGCAAGGGCCACGGCATGCCGGATGGCCTCCTCCCGCGGGAAGACCTCCAGCACGTCGGCGCCCAGGGACTCCGTCTCCAGGGCAACACGTGCCCCGGCCAGCACATCGGCGCGGATCGCTGCCGCGTCCTCGTCGTGCGGGTCGTCGTCGGTAATGATCACGGTGTCTGCGAGCCGGGCCGCGATGGCACCCATTGCGGGGCGTTTGCCCTGGTCCCGCTGCCCTGTGGCGCCGAAAACGACGATCAGGCGCGAGTCCGGTTCCGGGGACCTGACAGCTTCCAAGGCCCTGGCCAGGGCGTCGGTGTTGTGCGCAAAGTCCACCACGGCAGCAGGCCGGTCGGAGATCAGCTGCATGCGCCCGGGCACGGCGACGGTGAACGGGTCGGCATTGTCCAGGGCCGCCTGCAGGTCAGAGAGTCCGACGCCGGACGCCAGCACCATGAGCACGGCCAGGGCAGCGTTCGCGACGTTGAAGCTGCCGGGCAGTCCGGTGTGGACGTCCAGGACGGCGCCGTCCGGACCCGTGAGGGTGAAGCTGGTCCCGAGGCCACGCGGCGAGGCCGAGGTAACGGTCCAGTCCGCCGGGCCCGAGCCACTGGTGCTGAGCGTGGTGACCGGCACCTGGGCGCTGCCGGCCAGCCGCCGGCCCCACTCGTCGTCGACCGTTACTACTGCCTGCCGGGCACGCCCTGGAGTGAAAAGCTCTGCCTTGGTGGCGAAGTACTCCTCCATGGTGTTGTGCAGGTCCAAGTGGTCCTGGGTCAGGTTGGTGAACCCGGCCACGTCGAAGACAAGTCCGTCCACCCGCTGGTAGGAGATGGCATGCGAGGACACTTCCATGGCCGCGGCGTCGAGCCCTCGTTCGTGCATGAGGGCGATGAGGCCGTGGACCTCGGGTGATTCCGGAGTGGTGAGGAGGCTGGGAATCGCCTTCCCGCCGGCCAGGATCTCGATGGTCCCGATCAGCCCGGTCTGCCGGCCCAGGGCACGCAGCAGTGAGGTGATGAAGTAGGTGGTGGTGGTCTTCCCGTTGGTACCCGTGACACCGAAAAGCTGCAGCGGGCGGCCGTCCGCTGACTGGCTGCGGTAGATCATGGAAGAGAGGGGTCCCACCTCGTTGCGCGGCTTCGCGACGACGAGCACGGGCACCGGCGTGTCCGCGGACAGGGCAAGCAGGCGTGCACCGGCGTCGTCCGTCAGAACGGCCGCCGCCCCGGCGCCGATGGCGTCGCTGGCAAAGTCAGCGCCGTGCCTGCTGGCGCCCGGCAAAGCCACATACAGGTCGCCGGCCTCCACGGTGCGGGAGTTGAGGGATATGCCTGTGATTTCCACGTCAGCAGCAGGAGCGGGCACCGCTACGCCAAGGGCCTGCCCGACGGCGGCCAGCGGGACGGGCGCAACGGCTTCAGGCCGGAAGCGGCCTGCGCTTTCATCCCGGGCAGTATCGCTGCCGGGCGTGGTGAACTCTGACAAGGGAATCTCCGATGGTGCTAGTGCGTGCCCGGCATGGTTCGGCCCGGGCACTGTGATGCGCTGGATGCTGCTGGTACTTCCGGCCTGGAACAGCCGCTATTTGGCGTACTGGGGCATCCTGGCCGGCTCGCCGGTTGAAGGCTGGACGTTGTAGGTCCGCAGCGTCTGGCTCATAACGGAGCGGAACACCGGTCCGTTGGTGATGCCGTAGATGCTGCCCTTCGGCCGCTGGAGCACCACCTCCACAATAAACCGCGGATCATCCATCGGCGCCATTCCCACGATGGAGGCGGTGTAGCCGCAGTAGCCGGACTTGCCGTCGTCGCAGGGCGATTCGGACGTACCCGTCTTGGCTCCCACCCGGTAGCCGTCGATGCCCGCATCCTTGATTTCGCCCTCGGTGACGGCGCTTTCCAGGATGTCCTGGACCTGCTGGGCCGTGCTGTCCGAGACGACCTGCCGGGACGGCTGCGCCGGGACCTTTTCCTCAGTCCCGTCGGGCGAAATGTACGAGTCGATCAGCCGTGGCTGCAGCATGACGCCGTTGTTCGCGATGCTTTGGTATGCCCGGACCGTCTGGAGCGTGGACTGCGAAACGCCCTGCCCGAACAGGACGGTGTACTGCTGGCGCCCGTCCCACTGGTCCGGGGGCGAGAGGATGCCGGAGGCCGTTGCCGGAAGTCCGATGTCCGGTGCCTCGCCAATGCCGAACTTCTTCAACCAGTCGTAACGCTGTTCCTTGCTCAGCCGCTGGCCGGCCATCACGGTTCCGGTGTTCATGGAGTAGCCGATGATTCCCGCCAGCGTCCGTTCCTCGGTGCCGTGGGTAAACGCGTCGCTGAACGTCTGGCCGTCCACGGTGTAGGTGGGCGGAATGGTGAAGGTATCCAGTGGCTTGGCAAGGCCTTCATCGATCACAGCCGCGGCCGTCATCATCTTCTCCACCGAGCCGGGCTCATACGCTGCGGTCACGGAGCGGACGCCGCGGTCCTTCGCTGCCACCAGCCCGGGGTTGTTGGGATCCGGGGAGTTGGTGTCGGCCAGGGCAAGCAGGTTGCCGGTCTTGGCGTCCATGACGATGATGACGCCCCATTCGGCGCTCAGTTTGTCCGCCTGGCTCTGGATGGCCTGCTGGGCAAAGTACTGCAGGTCAGAGTTGAGGGTGAGTTTGACGTCCTTGCCGTTCTGGGGCGGGGTCAGCTCGTCAAGGCCCACGGGAATGCGGAGCCCGTCCGCGCCGATCTCGAACAGGCGCTTGCCGTCCGTTCCCTTCAGCTTGTCGTCCTGTGTCTGCTCAATGCCGGCCTGCCCGGTGGTCCCGTCCTGGAGGAATCCCACCACTCCCCCTGCGACCGCACCGTTCGGGTAGACGCGCTTGCTGACGCCTTCGGCCACGATGCCCGGAACCTGGAGCTTGGAGATGCGGTCCTCAACATCGGGCTTCACGTCCTTGGCCACGATGTAATACGGCTGCTGCCCGGTGACAGCGTCCCTGACGGCATTGGTGTCCATGCCCAGGGCCGAGGCGAGTTCGGAGATTGCCTGGTCGCGGCTGACGTCCACCAGCTTTTCGTGGCCGTCGGTTTGCTCCAGCCGCTTGTAGGAGTCGGTTTTAGTGTTGACGCGCTGGTCAACCACGATGTTGTAGCGGATCACACTGTTGGCCAGGACAGTGCCGCGCGAGTCCAGAATGCTGCCCCGCTCCGCCGGCAGGATGGCCGACGTCATCCGGCTGTTCAGTGCCGCTTCCGCCATGCCGCCGACGTCCAGCCCCTGGACCAGGAACAGCTTCCCGCCCACCACCAGCAGGAGTGTGAGCATGATGCCCAGCCCCAGCCGCAAGCGCTTCGTGGCGTTGGGTACCTTGCTTTTTCCTGCCGTGCCGGTCGTCTTCGCCACCGTGTATTTCCTTGCTGCTCGACGCTGCTGCCTTACCTGCCTGCCGGCCTACTGTCCGGGGACCTTCTGCTGCGGCGCCGGGACGGAGCCGCCGTGAAGTTCGGGGGCCGGCTTCGCCGCAGCTGCTGCGGCCTGCGCTGCTGCAGCCGCCTGGGCTGCGGCTGCCTGGGCGGCATCGGCGGAGGGAGCCGCGTTGCCGGCGGCCGGCGCGGCGGCCTTGTCACCGGTTGCCCCCTTGGCATCCGCGCCCTTCGCCGGCGGCACGATCAGCTGCCCTGCCACGGCAGGCGACGGGATGACTGCTCCTGTTGCCGCGCCCTTGACGGCGGGGGTGGCCTTTCCTGTTACTGACAGAGTTGACAGGTCGATCTGGCCCTTTACGGTCGATGCCACCATGCCCAGCTCGGTGGCCTTGGCCGCGAGGTTCTGCGGGGCCTCGTAGCTCTGCACCTGCTGGGTGAGGTCCTGGTTTGCCTTGGTCAGCGAGCTCTGCTTGGCACGCAGCTCCACCAGCTGGTACTGCGCGGTGGACACCGAGATGTTCAGGACCAGCACCGCAACCAGCGCCACTGCGAGCATCGCAAAGCACAGCACAACGAAAGGGGCACGCCGCTTCCGCGGGGCGGAGCGGACCACGGAGAGCGGTGTGCGCGCTTTTTGTCCCCCGCCAGGTTTACCTGCAGGCCTGGTATCGGGCGCCGAGCTGCCGGAAACAACGGGAAAGTTCTTGACGGCGGCGGTGCTCATGCAGCTCTCCTGGCTCTGATTCGTTCTGCCGCGCGGAGCCTGGCGGAGGCGGCGCGCGGGTTTTCAGCGATTTCGACGGCGGTGGGCACCTCAGTGCCTTTGGTCAGGGTCTTGAGTTCGGGCTTGTGTTCTTCCAGCTCCACCGGGAAACCAAGGGGAGCCGAAGACTTGGAGCGGGACTGGAAAACACCTTTGACGATCTTGTCCTCCAGTGAGTGGTAGGACATGACCACGATGCGGCCGCCGAGGGCCAGTGAATCGACGGCGGCGGGAACTGCCCGTTCCAGGACGTCGAGCTCTTCGTTGACCTCGATCCGCAAAGCCTGGAAGGTCCGTTTGGCGGGATGTCCACCGGACTTCGCAGCGGACGCCGGAACCACGGAACGGATCTGCTCCACCAGTTCGCCTGTGGTGGTGAAGGGCTTGGCCGCCCGCGCTGTGACGATCCTGTTGGCGATCCGCCCGGCGAACTTTTCCTCTCCCCACTTGCGGATGATCCGGACAAGGTCCTCTTCGCTGTACGTATTGACTACGTCCGCGGCGGTTTGGCCCCGGCTGGTATCCATGCGCATGTCCAGCGGCGCGTCGAAAGAGTAGGCGAATCCGCGTTCACGCTCGTCCAGCTGCAGCGACGAGACGCCCAGGTCCATGAGGATTCCGTGGGCTTCGGCCACACCGAGGTCTGCCAGGACGTCCTGGATCTCGTCGTACACGGCGTGTACCAGGTCAGTCCGGGCGGCGAACGGAGCAAGCCGTTCCCCTGCGAGGGCCAGCGCTTCCTCGTCCCGGTCGATGCCGATGAGGTGGAGGTCGGGAAACCTCTGCAGCATGGCCTCGGAGTGTCCGCCCATGCCCAGGGTGGTGTCGACGGCAACGGGGGTCTCGCCACGCAGCCTTGCCGCTTCGAATCCCGGTGCCAACAAATTGATGCACCGGTCGCGAAGGACCGGCACATGGCGTTCGGACGTGGGCTTGGGTTGATCGGTCATGCCTGGTCCTTTCCCGCCGTCGTTGTCCCCTTGATGCTTCTGGGATCAGATCCCCATCCGCGCCTACCGTTCCGCCCGCCTGGCTCCGGGGAAGGTGAGCCAGGTTGGCAGCCGATGGGCCGGCTGGAGATCTCATCCAAGAAACCCCTGCCACCCCGTTCCGGAATTCAGAGAATGCCCGGAATGGGATCGTCAGTTTCGGAAAAGGCCGTTTCCTTCTCCGCGAGGTATTCATTCCAAGCCTGGGCGTCCCAGATCTCGGCGCGGGTTCCGGCGCCGATGACGGCAAGTTCCCTTCCGAGTCCTGCATACTCCCGGAGCGCCGGTGGAATGGTCACGCGCCCCTGCTTGTCAGGTACCTCGTCAGAGGCTCCAGAGAGAAAGACGCGGATGTAGTCACGTGCCTGCTTGGAGGAGATTGGAGCCTCCCGCATCTGCTCGTGGACCCGCGCAAATTCCTTCTCGCTGAAGACGTAGATGCAACGCTCCTGGCCCCTTGTGAGCACCAGGCCGCTCGCAAGCTCCTCGCGGAACTTAGCGGGGAGAATGATCCGTCCCTTTTCGTCCAGACGCGGCGAGTGAGTGCCCAGAAACACTGGCCCACCGCCTGTCCGCCGTCAGGAACTGCACATCCCCTATGTTGCAACCACCCTCTTATGTCCTCCACATTACTCCACTTTCCACCACAGTCAACGCAAAACGGCCCGGCGCGGGGCCCAAATATGGGAAAAGTCCCTTGAAATGCCGCGGATTGGATGCCGTGGTGGGAAGTGGAGGAAATTTCGCACCCGCGCCCGTCGCCTGAATTCCGTCGACCGGAGGGAGCCCCGGAATTTGCGGGAAATAGCCGATTAAATAGGAAAAGACCCGCCGGAGCGGGTCTTTTCCTGCGGCCCCCTGTTGCGGGGGGAGCAAAATGGAGGAGCCTGGAGCCGGATGGCGGCCGGGCTTCCGGGGTGCCTAGGGTTCACCCCTGCGGCGCTCGTCCCACCGCTCTTCAAGGCTGCTCATAAACGAACTCCTTTGCTTGCCGGGCTTTCCCCCGCCGGCCCTGGACCCGGCTTTGCCACGGGAGCTGCGCATGGTGGCGAAGTAAACGCCGCCGCCCATGACCACGAAGCCCAGCACTCCCACAAAGATGTTCTGGAGGGTGACCCCGACCAGAAGCAGGAAGACGCCGGCCAGCGCGCCGAGAACCCCAATGACCACATGCCTGGTTGACCATGAACGCCCCGGGTCCGAACCCATAGAGTTCGCAAATTTCGGGTCGTCCTCGTGAAGCTGCTTTTCAAGCTGCTCAAGCAGCTTCTGTTCGTGCTCCGACAGCGGCATCACGACCTCCTTTTGTAGGCCAACGTCCGGGCTGATCCCAGCCATAACTTCTACTCGGATGAACGCGTGCTGCTGCTGGAAAGTTCCCGCTTGGCCAGCCATTGCCAAAACGGGAACCCAGCATGCAGTCGCGGGAGCGGAAGCATGTCCAAGAGGGTCCGGCAGTAAGTCCATTCACTCGAAACTATGTACCTCTAAGGATAGATTGTTGAGGGCTGATCTGAAAGACGGCAATGACTTCGGCGGACCCCGTCAGGCGGGCCGTTGCGCGCTGTCCCCCGGCCGGTTTTCCGGCTCCATCAGGCGGGCAGGAAGGACCGATTTGTTGCCGAATTTGCGCGCTACCTCGTCCAGTGCCTGCTCGGCCGCGCGCCAGTTGTCATCCCTGCGGTCAATGCTCAGCTGGAGCGAGGTCCGGGCCGCTTCCTCAAGCTGCTCGGCCCTGACCCCCACCAGCCGGACGGCCATGGCCCTGGTGCCGACCGACTCCAGGAGCTGGAGTGCCACCGCATAGATCAATTGGGCGCTGTCCACCGGTGTCTGGACGGTTCTGCTGCGGGTAATCGTGGAAAAGTCGGCGAACCGCAGCTTCAGTGCCACGGTCCGGGCCACCATCCCGGAACTCCGCAGACGGCCCGCGGTCCGGTGCGAAAGCCGCAGCAGTTCCCGCCGGAGGAGGGCGTCGTCGTCGGTATCCGTGGCAAAGGTCTCTTCCGCTCCGATGCTCTTTTCCAGCCGCACCGGCGTGACCGGACGGGGATCGATGCCCCAGGCGAGCTGGTGAACGTGCTCCCCCGTCGCGCCCAGGACCTTCTTCAGCGACGACACCGGGGTTGCGGCGACGTCCGCCACGGTGCTGATTCCCATCTTTGCCAGGACCTCTTTGGTCTTGGCGCCCACACCCCAGAGCGCACCCACGGGCAAACTGTGCAGATAAGGCACGGTCTGGTCCGGTCCGATGAGCAGCAGGCCGTCGGGCTTGCACCGGGTGGACGCGATCTTGGCAACGAACTTGGTCTCGGCAATCCCTACCGATGCGGTGATGCCAAGTTCCGCTGCGACCCGGCGCCGGATCAGCTCGCCAATTCCCCTGGGCGGCCCCAGCCGCCGCAGGGCTCCTGTAACGTCCAGGAAGGCTTCATCCACACTGAGCGGCTCCACGAGTCCCGTGATGGATTCAAAGATGGCCATCAGCTGCCCGGACACCTCGTAGTAGAGCTTGTGCCGGGGTTCGATCACTACTGCCTGCGGACACATCCGCATGGCCACGGCCATGGGCATTGCGGATTTGACGCCAAACGCCCGGGCCTCGTAGGACCCCGAGAGAACCACGGAACGCTCCCCCGGGAAGCCGACGATGACGGGCTTGCCGCGAAGTTCGGGGCGCGTGCGCAGCTCCACGGAGACAAAGAAAGCGTCCATGTCTACGTGCATGATGCACGTGCGCCGCCGGCCCGGAAGGCGCGCGGCGGATGCCTGGTTCATACCTGCGGGCCCCACGGCTGCCATCCTATCGGTTTGTGCGGGCTGTCCTGGTTTGTCGGGAGAGCACCGCAGGCTGGCTAAACTGGAGGCTGGTTCCGCCCACAACACCAGGAGGAAAGTCTTCGTGACGGCTATTGGATACTTCAAGCCGGCTGGCCTGGCCGCGCTTGCCGCCGCTGGAGCGCTGGTCCTGGCTGCCTGCAGCCAGACACCGTCCGGACAAGCCGAGCCATCCCAGTCCGCTTCCGTTGCCGCCACTCAGTCCTCCCTGACAGCCTCGCCGAGCCCCTCGGCGTCGCCCAATACCTCGGCAACCGTTGGCGCCGTAGTGGAAGGCTTTCCGCAGCAGCTCCTCCCGCTGATGACCGGTGCCACGGTGGTGTCAAGCAGCTTCGACAAGGCGTCTTCGCCTTCCACAGCGGCACTCGTGGGAACCGTCAAAGCCCCCACCGCCTCGGTCATCGACTTCTACAGCAAGGCCCTGGAGGGCCAGGGTTTCAAGGCCGTTCCCGGCGACAACGTAGGCGGGGTGGCCTCTAAAGATTTCGTCCGCGGTGACAACGAGACTGTTAATCTCTCCGTCGTTGAGGCTGCCGGCGTCTCCACTTTCACCATCGGTGCCAACGTGGCTGCTGAGTCGGTAAAGTGACCGCCGCGGAGCAGTTGAGGAATGAACAGGCCGACTTTGTAGCAGGGGTGGCCGGTGAGCTCACAGGCTTCCTGACGGCGCGCCAGTCCGTCATGTCCGGCATCTCCCCTGACATCGAACCCATCATGGGGTCGATCTCCAATTTGGTCACCGGCGGCAAGCGCCTCCGTGCGCTGATGTGCTACTGGGGCTGGCGGGGCGCAGGCGGCGAGGCAGGGGCCAGCCAGGTCGTCACGGCCGGTGCCGCACTTGAACTGTTCCAGGCGGCCGCCCTGATCCACGATGACATCATCGACCGTTCGGATACGCGGCGGGGCGGTCCCAGCGTGCACCGCCGCTTCAGCCAGCTCCACACCGCGCAGGGCTGGGCACTGGACAGCGAACGGTTTGGCCAGGCCGCTGCCATCCTTACGGGCGACCTTTGCCTCTCCTTCAGCGAAGAGGCGTTCACTGACATCGGCGAACGGGCTGCGTCGGGCAGCCGGGCCAGGCTCATCTTCAACCTCATGCGGGCAGAGGTCATGGCTGGCCAGTACCTTGACATCCTGGAAGAAGTAGCGGGCCCCGTCCGGGACCGGGCCGGCGCCGTCGGCAGGGCTCAGTCGATCATCCGGTTCAAGAGTGCCAAGTACTCCACCGAACACCCCCTGGCCCTGGGCGGGGCCTTGGCCGGAGCCACCAATGAATTGCTCCGGGGTTACTCGGCATTTGCCCTTCCGCTGGGCGAAGCGTTCCAGCTCCGCGATGACGTCCTGGGCGTCTTTGGTGATCCGCTGACCACCGGGAAGCCGGCCGGCGACGACCTGCGCGAAGGAAAGCGGACAGTTTTGGTGGCACTCGCCCTGGACCAGGCGTCGCCGGAAGAGTCGGCATTCATCGATGCCAGCCTGGGCAGCCCGGATCTTTCAGACGCTGACATCCTGGAGATCCGGCGGATCATCGAGGACTCAGGAGCGCTCCAGGCCACCGAAGTCCTCATCAATGAATTCGGCTCGGCAGCCTTCGATGCCCTTGACGGGCTTGAACTGGAAGAGTTACCCAAAACCGCCCTCCGGAGGCTGGCCGAAGCGACGGTCAGCCGAGCCTCCTGAAGCGGGCTGTTACCAGGCCAGGGTCTGGGCCCTGCGCCTGATTTCCGTCTTGCGGCCCTCACGCAGGGCGTCGATGGGGCGGCCACGCAGTGACTCGTCTTCGGTAAACAGCCACACAATAAGGTCCTCGTCTGAATAGCCGGCGTCCGCCAGCACCACGATGGTTCCCTTAAGGCTGTCCACTACCTGGCCGTCCTGAATGAACTCCGCGGGTACCGAGCGGATTTTCCGGTCCCCCACGCGCAAAGCCGCCAGGGAACGCTCGTCAATAAGGCTGTGCACCTTGGTGATTGAAACATCCAGCAAACGGGCGACGTCGGGCAGCGGCAACCACTGGCCCACCAGGTTTTCTACATTACTCACGGACCAAGGTTGCCACGCCGCCCACCCCGGCGCCTAGTCGGCGCATTTCATTCCACCCCTGGCCTGCGGACACTCCCAAAAAGAAGCCATTACCCGAATTCCCGAAATTCTTGTGCTATCCGCAAATTCATGAGAGATTCACTCACATCACAGTTGTAACACTAATAACTTGAGTCACAGTAGTATCAAGATTGACAGCGGCATCCCCGCCCGCGTCCGCACCCGCAGTTGAGAAGAGGATTCTTTCCGATGACGATGTCCCGCTCGCCCAAGCAGCCCCCCAAGCCGAGTCTGCCGATGATTGCCGCCACCACTGCGGCGCTGCCAGCGGTCGTATTGTCATCTTTGGCCCTCGCCCAGCCGGCGGCCGCCCAGCAGCCCGTCCGGAACATTCCCAGCAGCCTTGCAGCAGCAATGAAGGCCCAGGCTGCAGCGAAAGCGGCAGGCACCGTAATCCCCGCTGCGGTCGTCTCCACCACCATTCCCGCAGCCTTCCAGCCCGCACAGCCGGCAGCACCCGCGGAGTACACGATCGTCCGTGGTGATACCGTCAGCGGGATCGCCGGCCGGTTCGGCCTGAACACCGCGGACATCCTGAAGCTGAACAACCTGCAGGCCAACACGATCATCTACCCGGGCCAGAAGCTCAAGCTGTCCGGTTCCGCGGAGCCTGCGGCTCCTGCACCCGCCGCTGCTCCCGCAGCTCCGGCGCCCGCAGCCCCGGCGCCCGCGGGCGGCGCGACCTACACGGTAAAGCCCGGCGACACCCTTGGTGCCATCGCTGCCAGGCACAACGTGTCCCTCTCGGACGTCTTCGCCTGGAACAACCTCTCCATGCGCTCCATCATCTACCCGGGACAGAAGGTCAAAGTGGGCGGCGGCGATTCCGCACCCGCCCCCGCAGCCCCTGCTCCCGCCGCACCTGCACCTGCACCTGCACCCCTGGCAAACACCGCGGCACCGGCAACGGGCTCGTACACCATCAAGGCCGGCGACACGCTCTCCGCCATCGCGTCCCGCCACGGCGTCAAGCTGTCGGACCTGCTCGCCGCGAACAAGCTGGGTATGACCACGGTCATCTACCCGGGCAGCAAGCTGGTGATTCCCGGCGCCTCCGGCCAGGCAGCACAGCCCGCAGCAGCACCCCAGCCTGCAGCCGCTCCCCTGGTGCCCAGTTCCTTCCTGGGGTTCAGCTACCCGGCCGCTGTTGTCAGCTCCGCCAATGAAAACAAGGCCCTGCTGAATGCCTCGCCCGTTCCCTCGCGGGACGAAATGAAGAACATCGTTGCGGACACGGCACGCCGCATGGGGGTGGACCCCTCCCTGGCTTTGGCTTTCGCCTTCCAGGAATCCGGCTTCAACCAGCGAGCCGTGTCGCCCGCCAACGCGATCGGCACCATGCAGGTCATTCCGAGCTCCGGGCAGTGGGCCTCGGACCTGATTGGACGGAAGCTGAACCTGCTGGACCCGTACGACAACGCCACGGCCGGGGTGGCCATCATCCGGCAGCTGCTGGCCACCAGCAAGGACCAGGACACCGCCATCGCCGGTTACTACCAGGGCCAGTACTCGGTGAGCAAGTACGGTATGTACGACGACACCAAGGCGTACCTGGCGGCCATCAAGGCGCACCAGAAGAACTTCAGCTGAGCTCCGGCCGCTGGCCAATTTCTTGTTTGCGGGTCCGAACCGTTACCGGTTCGGACCCGTTTTCATTTCAGACGCGTTTTGCTGCGGGATTAGGATCGTAAGGTGCAGGAACACGTGTCAGACCCAGTTGTAGGGACGCTGGTGGACAACCGCTATGCCGTCACTTCCAGGATCGCCCGTGGCGGGATGTCCACCGTCTACCTGGCCGTGGACCAAAGACTGGACCGTGAGGTGGCCCTCAAGGTGCTGCATCCCCACCTCGCAGCCGATGAAAACTTCCTGGGCAGGCTGGGCCGTGAGGCCAAGGCCGCCGCCCGCCTGTCCCATCCGCACGTGGTGGGTGTTTTGGACCAGGGCAACGACGGCAACACCGCCTACCTCGTCATGGAATACATCAAGGGCCACACGCTCAGGGACGTCCTCCGGGACCGTGGTGCCCTGCCACCCCGGCTGGCGCTGGCACTGATTGATCCAGTGGTGGAGGGGCTGGGGGCGGCACACGCAGCCGGTTTCATCCACCGCGACGTGAAGCCGGAAAACGTCCTGATCGCCGACGACGGCCGGATCAAGATCGGCGACTTTGGCCTCGCCCGTGCCGTGACCAGCTCAACCAGCACCGGCGCCCTGATCGGGACCGTGGCCTACATCTCGCCGGAGCTGGTCCTCGGCAAGCCGGCGGATGCGCGCAGCGACGTCTACTCGGTGGGCATCATGCTGTATGAAATGCTGACCGGGCGGCAGCCGTTCGAGGGCGAAGTACCCATCCAGGTGGCCTACCAGCACGTCAACGGGGTGGTCGGGCCGCCCTCGGACCTGGTCCCCCGGCTGGCCGGCGAAGTGGATGAACTGGTGCAGTGGTGCACAGCCAACGATCCCGAGAACCGGCCGGTGGACGGCAACGCGCTGCTCCAGGAGCTGCGCCACATCCGGACCAACCTCACCGATGCGGAGCTGGACCTGCAGCTGCCGGCAGCAGCGGCCGCTGCGGCCCAGCACCAGACCGAGGTCCTGGGCCGCGCCAGCAATCCGACTACGCTGATGCCTCCTTCCCGGCCAACGGCACCGGCCTACCCGCCGGGGCAATACCCGAAAGCCCACTACCCGGTGCCGCAGGACAATCCGGCAGGCGGAGCCCCAACGGAGCACATGGCCTACCATCAGCGGCCCGGACTTACGCTGCCCGACGACGACGATGCGGACAGCGGTTGGTCTCCCCCGCCGCCGCGGCTGGGCAAGCGGGCGCAGCGGAAAGCGGACCGGGAAAGCGAGAAGCTCCGCGCGCTGGCCGCCGCCACTCCGGTGCGTACCCTGCGGGAGGGAAATCCGCGCCGACGCGGCTTCATCTGGATGGTGGTCCTCATCCTCGCGGCCCTGCTGGCGACGGGCGCGGGCTGGTTCTTCGGCATGGGTCCCGGTGCCGCCGCTGCCGTGCCTGCAGTGGCCAACAAGACAGTGGCACAGGCCCAGCAACTGCTCAACGGGGTGGGCTTCCGCTCCACTACGAGCGACGTCTTCGACGACGACGTGCCCACCGGACTCGTAGTGGGCAGCGAGCCCGCCGCGGGGACAGAAATCCGGAAGTTCCAGCCCGTCTCATTGCTGGTGTCAAAGGGGCCGCAGCTTTTCCCGTTGCCACCACTCACCGGCAGGAGTCTGGACGCAGCAAAGAGCGACCTGAACGCGGCGGAGATGGCGCTGGGGACGGTCACCGAGAAATTCGATGAGGAAGCAGCTGCCGGTACCGTCCTATCCCAGGATCCCGCTGCCGGTACCCCTGCCCGGCACGGTACTCCCGTAGGACTGACGGTGTCCAAGGGACCGCAGCCCATTGCCGTTCCGTCGGTCGTGGGAAAGCCCGAGGACGACGCCGTCGCTGCGGTTGAGGCAGCAGGCCTCACTGCCGAGATAGCCCCCGACGAGGTGTTCGACCGGAACGTTCCAGAGGGCGCGGTCGCCAGCCAGTCCCCGGCCAACGGGACGCTGACCAGGGGCGGCACGGTGACCCTGACCATTTCCAAGGGCCCGAAGATGGTGTCTGTCCCCAGCTTCATCGGCAAGCAGGCATCGGAGGCGCGCAAGGCGCTCGAGGCCCTGGGCTTCCAGGTCCGGGTGAACAACATCCTGGGCGGCTTCTTCGGCACCGTGCGGGACCAGTCGCCTGTAGACCGGGAGGTCCCGGAAGGCTCCGTCGTCACCATCACGGTGGTGTAGTCCAGGTGGGCAGGCATGAGCCTGCCCACCCGGAACCGTGTGGCTTCGTTCCTAGTGCTTGGCGAGCGCGCCGGCCACCAGGAAGGCCATTTCGAGTGACTGCATGTGGTTCAGGCGGGGATCGCAGACAGACTCGTAGCGGTCCAGGAACGCATCCTGGTCGATCGGGTCGGCGCCGCCCAGGCATTCGGCGACGTCGTCGCCCGTCATCTCCACGTGCAGGCCGCCCGGTACCGTCCCCAGTCCGTGGTGCACCTCGAAGAACCCGCGCACTTCGTCGATGACGTCGTCGAAGTTCCGCGTCTTGTACCCGTTGGGCGAGGTGACGGTGTTGCCGTGCATGGGGTCGGTGACCCACAGGACCTGCGCCCCGGAGGCGGTGACCTTCTCGACGACGGCCGGCAGCTTTTCGCGGATGTTGCCGGCGCCCATGCGCGTGATGAAGGTGAGGCGGCCGGGCTCGCGGTCCGGGTCAAGCTTGTCAATCAGGCGCAGGGCATCGTCACCGGTAGTGGACGGGCCCAGCTTCACGCCAATGGGGTTGCGTACCCGCGAGAGGAAGTCGACGTGGGCATGGTCCAGTTCCCGGGTACGCTCGCCGATCCACAGGAAGTGGGCCGAGGTGTCGTACGGGAAGCCGGTGCGGGAGTCGATACGGGTCAGCGCACGTTCGTAATCCAGCAGCAGCGCCTCATGGCTTGCGAAGAACTCCACCCGCTTAAGGGCTTCGAAGTCGGCGCCGCAGGAGTCCATGAACTTGATGGCACGGTCAATGTCGCGGGCCAGTGATTCGTAACGGGCGTGGGCCGGGTTCTCGGTGAACCCCTTGTTCCACTGGTGCACGGAGCGCAGGTCCGCGAAACCGCCCTGCGTGAAGGCGCGGATGAGGTTAAGGGTGGATGCCGACGTGTGGTAGGCCCGCAGCATGCGCGCGGCGTCGTGGCCGCGCGACTCGGGGGTGAAGTCGTACCCGTTGACGATGTCGCCGCGGTAGGCGGGCAGGGTCACACCGTCGCGTGTTTCGTCATTGGAGGAGCGCGGCTTGGCGAACTGGCCCGCCATGCGGCCCATCTTGATGACCGGCATCGCGGCCCCGTAGGTGAGCACCACGGCCATCTGGAGGATGGTTTTGACACGGGCACTGATCTTGTCCGCCGTGGCAGCCTCGAAGGTCTCGGCGCAGTCGCCACCCTGCAGCAGGAACGCCTTGCCCTGGGCAGCGGCAGCCAGCCGCTCGCGAAGGACGTCCACTTCGCCTGCAAACACCAGCGGCGGCAGGACCGACAGTTCCTTCACTGAGGCCTCGAAGACATCCCGGTCCTGCCAGCTGGGCTGCTGGGAGATGGGAAGGTCCCGCCAGTGGTCCAGTCCGGAATAGTTGGCCGCTCCGCTCTGGGCGGTGCTGGACAGAGAAAAGGCTGGTTTTGCAGATAGCTCAGTCACCCTCTAAGACTAGCGGCAGGGCGGCAGCGCCGGGCACCGGACCGTCACGCTGCCCGCTGCCCCCGTCACAACTGCCGTGGGACCCCCGGAAGGTTCTGCTGTCCCGTGGCCTTTGTGCCGGCGTCGTCCTCCACACCGGGGTGGGCCGGCGCCGGGCCGGACCCGGAGTCCGGGACGAATCCGTCTCCGGAGGGTGCCGGGGCGGCAAGGGGTTCCGCGGCGGCCTGCGGTTCGTCCGGCTTCCCGGCAAGCCGAAGCTTCACCACGGCCGCGTACTCGTCCACGTATTCCTGTCCGGAGAGGCGCATCAGCCGGGCCATGATGTCGTCGGTGACCTTGCGCTGGACAATCCTGTCGTCTGCCTGGTCCCGGTACTCGCTGAAGTCCAGCGGTTCGCCGAAGATCATGCCGATCCTGCGGATGTTGGGCAGCCGCTTGCCAATGGGCTGGACCTTGTCGGTGCCGATCATGGCAACGGGGATCACGGGGACCCCGGCCTGGAGCGCCAGCCGTGCCACGCCTACCTTGCCGCGGTACAACCGTCCGTCGGGACTTCGTGTGCCCTCCGGGTAGATGCCCAGCAGTCCGCCGGCGTTGAGTACTTCCATCCCTGCGTTCAGGGACGCGGCAGAGGCAGCGCCCCCGGAGCGGTCCATGGGCAGTTGGTTGGTGAGGCGGAAGAACGCGGCCGTGAGCCTGCCCTTGATGCCGGTTCCCGTGAAGTACTCCGACTTGGCGAGGAAGACCACGGGCCGCCGCACCATGAGCGGCATGAAAATGGAGTCGGAGAACGACAGATGGTTAGAGGCGATGATGGCGGCCCCCTGCGCCGGAATGTTGTCCAGGCCCTTGACCCATGGCCTGAAGAGCAGCTTGATCACCGGACCGAGGAAGATCCTTTTCATGACCCAATAGAACACGTGGTGAACCTCTCCGGAAGGCAGCCCCAGGCCCTGCGTCGGGCCTGGCCAGCGATTCAATGCAACCCTACTCTAGTGAGATTTGGCTGGAACAGTGACACGATGGAGTCATGACTGAAAGCAGCCCCCCGTCCCGTCCGGCCGCTTTCAGTTATCCGGGCCACGGCGCCAACGCCCGCACCGGGGTGGCCATTTGCCACGGTTTCACGGGCAGTCCCCTGAGCGTCCTGCCGTGGGCGCAGCACCTCGCGGACCTGGGATACGCCGTCTCCGTCCCGCTTCTGCCGGGGCACGGAACAGACTGGCGCCAGCTCGCGCTGACCGGCTGGCAGGACTGGTACCGCAGCTACGAAAAGACCCTCCTCGATCTGGCGGCCCGGACGGATTCCTGTTTTACGGCGGGCCTGTCGATGGGAGGTGCAATTGCCCTCCTCGCAGCCTCGCGCCACCAGGTGGCAGGGGTGAGCGTGGTTAACCCGGGCCTCAGCTTCTATGACCGCCGGGTACGGATCATCGGCCTCCTCAAATACTTCCAGCGGACCACGGTCCCCATCCAGGAGGAGCAGACCGGGGCGCCGGCGACGAACGATGGCGATTACTCCCTGACGCCGCTGGCGGCAGTGCATGAGCTCAAGAAACTGTTCGGTGCAACCGTGCGGGCGCTGCCCGGTGTCGACGCCCCGGTCCAGGTCTTCAAGTCGCGTACCGACGCCGTGGTCCCGCCCACGTCGCTGGCCCTGCTGCGGAAGGGGTTGGGCGCGAACCTCACCGACGTGGTGGACCTTGCCGGCAGCGGCCATGTGGCTACTCTGGACGTTGACGCGCCCGCGATCTTCGCCAGGTCCGGAGAATTCGTCGCCGCCCACGCCCGCCGTACCAGTCCCTTGGAGACGCCATGACCTCCGGTCCGGACCACAGCCCGTTTACCAGCCCCTTCAGCGCCGAAGGATCCCGCACGGGGGTGGTCCTGTCCCACGGCTTCACGGGAAGCCCCCATGGCCTGCGCGCCTGGGCCACGGCGTTCGCCGCAGCCGGTTTCGCCGTCCGCATGCCGCTGCTGCCCGGCCACGGGACCACGTGGCAGGATCTGGCCCGCACCCGCTGGCAGCAGTGGCACGGTGCCCTGGATGACGCCTTCCTGGAGCTGGACGCCGAGTGCGACCAAGTTTTCGCAGCCGGCCTGAGCATGGGCGGGGCCCTGGCCCTGCGCATTGCGGCCACCCGGCCCGTCGCGGGGGTGATCCTGGTTAACCCCGGCCTGGTGATTGACGATCCCCGCGCGCCCTTGGCGGGAATCCTGAAGCTGGTGCTCAAAAGCACCCCGTCCATCGGCAATGACATCCTGAAGGCAGGGATGGATGAGGGTGCTTATGCGCGCACGCCCGTGGCCGCTGCCCACGAACTGAACAAGATGTTCAGGGACACCGTCCGGCTCCTGCCACGGGTCACCGCACCCGTGCAGGTCTACCGCTCCACCGTGGACCACGTGGTGTCGGATGCCAGCATGAACGCCCTCCGGCGCGGACTGACAAACGCTCCGCTGGAAGTGGTGCGGCTGGAGAACAGCTACCACGTCGCAACCCTTGACAACGACGCCGACCGCATCTTCGAGGGGTCTGTAGATTTCATCCGGCGCGTCCTGCAGGATGCGCAGGCCGGCCCGGCGCGGCCGGGACAGGAGGTCCGCAGTGAACAGGCCTAACTCCGACCAGCCGGACCAGGGCGCCAACCAGGACGACGCCGTCTGGCGGGACCTGGTGTCAAGGCTGGAATCGGACACCGTCGCGGTTCGCCCCGATTCCCCCGCCCCCGGGGAACACTTGCCCACCGGTCCGGTGGCTGCTGCGCCGGAACCCACCGCGCAACCCACGTTCCGCGACTTCGATCCCCTGGGACTGGCGGGAAGTCCGCCCGCCGAAATGTCCGCGGCCGAACGCCAGGCGCGGCCCGGGAATGGCGCGGACGGGTCCGGCGAGGGTCCCAGGGACTATGACGTGGACGACGACGGCGAAGAGTTCGTGCCGGAGGAACCGCCCAGCCTGGCCGGCACCGACCCCCTGACCATGCTCGCCTGGCTCGGAGCAGTCGGCGGGCCCGTCGCACTGCTGCTGTCAGCCATGTTCTGGCGGTCAGCACCCCTGCTGGCCATCGTGGGCATAGTTGCGGTGTTCGTGCTGGCCACGGTGTACCTGATCATGAAGCTGCCCGAGGAAAAGAACGGCGACGACGACGGCGCCAGGGTCTAGCTCCCCGCCAGCCGGCCCGCCGTCGTCGTCAACTGCGGACGCGGCTGCTGACGCGGGAAAGGTCGGCCGCTCCAATGAGCCCCGCGTTGGGGCCCAGGGCCGCCAACTCGATCCCTGCGGCCGGGCGGAATCCGCGCCCCGTCAGGTTCCGCGCGAAGGCCTTGCGGGCCGGTTCCACCAGCAGGTCACCCGCTGAGCACAGGCCGCCGCCAATGACGAACAGCCCCGGGTCCAGGGCCGCTGCCAGGTTAGCCAGCCCGAGGCCCAGCCATTCGCCGACCTCCTCGATCAGCTCCCGCGAAGCGGGGTCGCCGGCCAGCGCCAGTTCGGTCACGATGGCTCCGGTGATTGCTTCAGGGTGTCCCCCCACGGCTGCCAGCAGGTCCTGGGCCATCGGTGAGTTGGACCGGGCCAGGAGCCTGGCTTCCCGTCCCAGGGCGTTGCCCGAAGCGTACTGTTCCCAGCAGCCGCGGTTGCCGCATTCGCAGCGGTGGCCTCCCGGCATGATGATCTGGTGGCCAAACTCCCCTGCCACGCCAAAGCGGCCGCGTTCCACCCTGCCGTCCATCACCATGGCGCCGCCGATGCCGGTGCCCAGCGTGATGCAGACCAGCCTGTCTTCCCCCTGGCCGGCGCCGAAGCGCCACTCAGCCCATGCTGCGGCATCCGCGTCGTTGGTCAGGAGCACCGGCCGGCGGAGGAGCCGCTGGAGGTTTTCACGCAGCGGCTCATTGCGCCAGGCCAGGTGCGGGCTGAAAAGGACGGTCCCACCGGCCAAGTCCATCCAGCCGGCCGCGCCGATGCCCACTGACCAGATGCGGTGCCCCCGGCCGAGTTCCTCCACCAGTTCGACGATGACCTGCTCCACTGCCCGCGGATCCGTTCCGGGGGTGGAGCGGCGGGCCTCGCTGAGGATCCGCCCTTCGGCGTCCACCACGCCGGCGGCGACCTTGGTTCCCCCAATGTCGATTCCAATGGCCAGTCCCTTGCGGCCCAGGCGGAGGTGCCCGCCCGTGCCGCCATGAAGCTGTCCGGCACGGTGGGTGGCGGGACGGCGGCGCCACGGAGCTGGTCTTTTCAGGGGGCCGGCCTGATCGCCGGGCAACGGTCCGTACATAGTCCACCATTCTAGGCGGGCGGAAAAATTGTCTTGACATAGCCCTGCACGCCACACATTGACGACTAAGTTACTCGCCAGTAGGTTTGTGTACTGCACGGTTCCGTCCGGGGTATTAGTCTTTAGGCAAATCCCCTGCGCGGGACTTCAGTTATCAAAGGAGCTAAAGTGCGCGAATTCAGTGTTCCGCCGCTGGTTGTTGTCCCGCCCGAAACCAACATCACCGACCTGGTGCTGCGGCAGGCGGCCAAGCCCAGCAACCCGGCACTGTTTTCCCGCCTGGACTCCTCGGGTGCGTGGCGCAACGTGTCCGCCACCGAATTCCTGGCCGACGTCAAGGCTTTGGCCAAGGGGCTCATCGCCAGTGGAGTCGGCGCCGGTGACCGCGTCGGCATCATGTCCCGCACCCGCTACGAGTGGTCTCTCGTGGACTTTTCCATCTGGTTCGCAGGAGCGGTCTCGGTCCCCATTTATGAAACCTCCTCCCCTTCCCAGGTGGCCTGGAACCTGGGTGACTCCGGCGCGGTGGCCGCGTTCGGCGAGTCCGCCCAGCACGAGAACGTTATCCGCCAGGCCGTCACCGCCGAAGGCCTGACGGAAGTGCAGCACGTGTGGCAGCTTGAGGGCCAGGGCCTGGACAGCCTCCGGGAAGCAGGCCGCGGCGTCAGCGACGAGGAACTTGAGTCCCGCCGCAGCGCAGCGGGACTACAGGACATTGCCACCATCATCTACACCTCCGGAACCACGGGACGCCCCAAGGGCTGTGAGCTCACGCACGGCAACTTCGTGGAACTCTCGGACAATGCCCTGGGCATCATCGGCGAAATTGTCCACGAGCATGCCAAGACCATCATGTTCCTGCCGCTGGCCCACGTGTTTGCCCGGTACATCTCGGTGCTGGCGATGGCAGCCGGAACCACGGTGGCCCACACCCCGGACATCAAGAACCTCCTGGCGGACCTGCAGAGCTACGAACCGACGTTCATCCTGGCGGTGCCCAGGGTCTTCGAGAAAGTCTACAACTCCGCGCTGACCAAGGCCGAGGACGGCGGCAAGGGCGCCATCTTCCACCGCGCCGCCGAAACTGCCATCGCCTTCTCCAAGGCGCGGCAGGACGGACGGGTGGGACTGGGCCTGAAGCTGCGGCACGCGTTATTCGACAAGCTGGTCTACGGCAAGCTCCGGGCTGCCATGGGTGGACACGTTGCCCATGCCGTGTCCGGCGGCGGCCCCCTGGGCGAGCGGCTGGGCCACTTCTTCCAGGGCATCGGCCTGCAGGTGCTGGAGGGTTACGGGCTCACCGAGACCACGGCCCCCATTACGGTCAACACCCCGTCCCGGATCAAGATCGGCTCCGTGGGCAAGCCCCTCCCGGGGAACTCCGTCAAGATTGCCGACGACGGCGAGATCCTGGCCAAGGGAGTCTGCGTCATGCGCGGCTACTACGGGCGGGACGACCTCACGGCGGAAGCGTTCACGGATGGCTGGTTCCATACCGGGGACATCGGCAAGCTGGATGACGACGGTTTCGTCTGGATCACCGGCCGCAAGAAGGAAATCATCGTCACTGCCGGCGGCAAGAACGTCATCCCGGCCCTGCTGGAGGACCAGATCCGTGCCGACGCCCTGGTGTCGCAGGTTCTCGTGGTGGGCGACAACAGGCCCTTCATCGGGGCCCTGGTAACCCTGGACCAGGAAGCCCTGCCGGGCTGGCTCCAGCGCCACGGCCTTCCGGCCGACACCACCCTGGAGCAGGCAGCGGCCAATCCAGTGGTGAAGGCAGCAGTGCAGGACCTCATTACCGCGGCAAACTCGTCCGTCTCCCAGGCCGAGGCCATCAAGTCCTTCCGCATTGTCCCGGCCGACTTCACGGAAGCCTCCGGGCACCTCACGCCGTCAATGAAGGTCAAAAGGTCACAGGTCATGAAGGACTTCGAAAGCGTTATCGAGGAAATGTACTCCGCCCCACGCTCCTGAAGCCGGTAACTGGAAGGGTCCTCCCATGGCGGGAGGACCCTTTCCTGTTCGAATGACCACCCCTGGCCGGGCATCGGGTACTACAGTGGTTGCATGGCTGCCAGCCGGAAACCGCTCGATGACCTGCGCGAAACCATCGGCCACCTCGCCGATCAGCTCAAGCTGCCCGGCGGTTCGGAGCGCGTCGACGACCTCGTGGGCGATCTCATGGGCGCGAGGCCCGGGCCGGCCCGGCCGCTGTCCGAGGTGCAGGCCGAACTCGACGCGCTGGTCGGACTGGAGACCGTGAAGGAACAGGTGCGGGCCCTCGTCGCACTGCTCCAGGTCCAGGCACGCCGCAAGGCGCACGGCCTGCCTGAGGTGGCCACATCACAGCACCTGGTGTTCCTGGGAAACCCGGGCACGGGCAAAACCACCGTGGCGCGGCTCCTGGCCGAGATGTACCGCGCGGTCGGCCTGCTGCAGAAAGGCCACCTGGTCGAGGTGGACCGTTCGGGCCTGGTGGGCCAGTACGTCGGGCAGACCGCCATCAAGACGGACCGGGTGATCCGGCGCGCGCTGGATGGTGTCCTGTTCATCGATGAGGCCTACGCGCTGGCCCCGGAGGACGGCCGGATGGACTTCGGCCCGGAGGCAATCGAGGTCCTGCTCAAGCGGATGGAGGACCACCGCCACCGCCTGGTGGTGATTGTGGCCGGGTATCCGGCGCTGATGGAGTCCTTCCTGCTCTCCAACCCCGGGCTGCGCTCCCGGTTCGCCCGTGAGATCACCTTCCCCGATTACTCGGTGGACGCGCTCCAGACGATCTTCCACCAGATGCTGGCCCAGCACGAGTACATGTTGGAGCCGGGTGCGGACCAGATGCTGCGCCGCATCTTCACCGGGCTCCACGCGGGCGAGGACTCCGGCAACGCGCGGTTCGCCCGTACGCTGTTCGAGCAGGCACTCAACCGCCAGGCGCTGCGGCTCTCGCTCGATGAGGAACAAAGCCTCGACGCGCTCGATCGCGACGCCGTCATGACCCTCACCGCGGACGATATCGTCGAGGCCGCCCTGGCCCTCGGCGAGGAGCCGGAGCCTGAACCGGCGCCGGAACCGGAGCAGCCACGCTGGTGGCGCTGGCTGGCCTGACCGGACCACTGCCGCTTCGCACTGTTCCCGGGATGGCGGACTTACCGTATCCACGCAAAAACTGCTCCCCGAAGGCCGGGACTGAATTTTTCAGTCCAACTTCCGGGGAGCAGTTCACGAACGGGAGGACCCTTTCGCCGTCTCCGGTGAAACCTACTGGTCGATGACCAGCAGCAGGTCTCCGCCCTGGACCTGTTCCACGGCGGAGATGGCGAGGCGGGACACCTTGCCGGCTACCGCCGTCGTAATGGACGCTTCCATCTTCATTGCCTCGATGGTGGCCACGGTGTCTCCGGCCTTGACTGTCTCCCCTGGCTTGACCGTGACGGTGACGGCCCCGGCGAAGGGGGCGGCCACCTGGCCGGGCTGGGCGGGATCGGCCTTCTCAGCGGCCTTGACGTTGCTCACCACGGAACGGTCGCGCACCACCACGGGACGGGATTGGCCGTTCAGGGTGCACATGACGGTACGCATGCCCTTCTCGTCCGGCTCCGACACGGCCTCCAGGGAGGCAATCAACCTCACGCCGCGTTCCAGCTGGATCTCGTGCTCAGTGCCGCGCTGGAGGCCGTAGAGGTAATCACGGGTATCCAGCACCGAAATGTTGCCGTACGTCTCCACGCTCTTCAGGTAGTCCTTGGTGGGCCCGTCGAAAAGCAGCCGGTTCAGCGTGTGCTGCCGGGTCTTGGAGTCGGACTTGAGCGCTGCGCTGTCCTCGGCGCTGAGCTCGACGTTGCGGACCTTGACGCTCCTGCCCTGCAGGGCCTTGGTGCGGAAGGGTTCCGGCCAACCACCGGGAGGATCGCCGAGCTCGCCGGACAGGAAGCCGATGACGGAATCGGGGATGTCGTAATTCTGCGGGTTGGCCTCAAAGTCAGCGGGGTCCGCGTTGAGTCCCACGAGGTGCAGGGCGAGGTCGCCCACCACCTTGGAGGACGGCGTCACCTTGACCAGGTGGCCAAGGATCCGGTCCGCTGCCGTGTACATGTCCTCGATCGCCTCAAACCGCTCCCCCAGGCCCAGGGCCATGGCCTGCTGGCGCAGGTTGGAGAGCTGGCCGCCGGGGATCTCGTGCTTGTACACCCGGCCTGTGGGGCCGGGCAGGCCTGACTCGAACGGCGCGTAGACGCGGCGGACGGCCTCCCAGTACGGCTCAAGCGAGCTGACCGCGTCCAGGCTGAGGCCCGTGTCCCGCGGAGTGTGGGCCAGGGCGGCAACAAGGGCCGACGCCGAGGGCTGGCTGGTGGTGCCGGCCAGGGATGCGGAGGCCACGTCCACGGCATCCACGCCGGCGTCGACAGCCGCCAGGAGCGTAGCCAGCTGGCCACCGGCGGTGTCGTGGGTGTGCAGGTGGACGGGCAGGTCGAAGCGTTCACGCAGCGCCGCGACGAGCTTGGCGGCGGCAGCGGGACGAAGCAGCCCGGCCATGTCCTTGATCGCCAGGATGTGGGCTCCGGCGTCGACAATTTTCTGCGCCAGCCCCAGGTAGTAGTCCAGGGTGTAGAGCGTCTCTTCCGGGTCCAGCATGTCGCCGGTGTAGCAGAGCGCAACCTCTGCGACGGCGGTTCCGGTGGCCCGGACTGCGCGGATGGCAGGAGCCATCTGGTTGACGTCGTTCAGGGCGTCGAAGATGCGGAAGATGTCAATGCCCGTGGCGGCAGCCTCGTTGACGAAAGCTTCCGTGACTTCTTCTGGGTAAGGGGTGTAGCCCACGGTGTTGCGGCCGCGCAGCAGCATCTGGATGCAGACATTGGGCATGGCCTTGCGCAGGGCGGCGAGCCGGTCCCAGGGGTCCTCGCCCAGGAAGCGCAGTGCCACGTCATAGGTGGCGCCGCCCCAGGCCTCGACGGACAGCAGCTGCGGCATGAGGGCCGTAACGGCGGGGCCGGCCGCGACGAGGTCGCGGGTGCGGACACGCGTGGCCAGCAGGGACTGGTGCGCGTCACGGAAGGTGGTGTCGGTGACGGCAACGGCATTCTGCTCGCGCAGTGCCCTCGCGAAGCCTTCCGGGCCCAGCTCAAGAAGCTTCTGGCGCGAACCGGGTCCTGCCTGCACGTCCTTGACGTCAGGCAGCTTGTGGGCCGGGTCCGAATGCACGGTCAGGTCGCCGTTGGGCTTGTTGACGGTAACGTCGGCCAGCCAGGTCAAGAGTTTGGTGCCGCGGTCGGCCGAGACGCGGGCCTTGAGCAGCTCCGGGCGCTGGTCGATGAAGTTCGTGGCCACATCCCCGGCGATGAAGTCCGGGTCATCCAGCACAGCCTGGAGGAAGGGGATGTTTGTGGAGACGCCGCGGATGCGGAACTCCGCAAGTGCGCGGCGGGCGCGGGCAACCGCGGCGGGGTAATCCCTGCCGCGGCAGGTGAGCTTGACCAGCATGGAGTCGAAGTGGGGGCTGATTTCGGCACCGGAGTAGACCGTGCCGCCGTCCAGGCGGACACCGGCGCCGCCTGCCGAACGGTACCCGGTGATCTTTCCGACGTCGGGGCGGAACCCGTTGGCGGGGTCTTCGGTGGTGATGCGGCTCTGGAGGGCGGCGCCGCGAAGCCTGACGGTGTCCTGGGAGAGGCCAAGATCGGCCAGCGTCTCTCCGGAGGCAATCCGCATCTGGGCCTGGACCAGGTCCACGTCCGTGACTTCCTCGGTGACCGTGTGCTCCACCTGGATGCGCGGGTTCATTTCGATGAAGACGTGCTGGCCAGCCCGCTCGCCCTCGGTGTCAACGAGGAACTCGACAGTACCGGCGTTGACGTATTTCAGTGCCTGCGCGAACTTCACGGCATCCCGGTACAGGGCCTGGCGGATGGTGTCGTCCAGGTTGGGGGCAGGAGCGATCTCGATGACTTTCTGGTGCCGCCGCTGGATGGAGCAGTCACGCTCGAAGAGGTGCATGACGTTGCCCTCGGCGTCCGCGAGGATCTGCACTTCGATGTGCCGCGGGCGAAGGACCGCCTGCTCCAGGAACATGGTGGGATCACCGAACGCAGCGTCGGCTTCGCGCATGGCCGACTTCAGGGCTTCCGGGAGGGCCTCGCGGGTGTCCACCCGCCGCATGCCGCGCCCGCCGCCACCGGCCACGGCCTTGGCGAAAATGGGGAATCCGATCTCATCGGCCGCAGCCAGGAGCTCGTCCAGGTCTTTGGACGGCTCGCTGGACTTCAGGACCGGCACACCGGCCTCGCGGGCGGCCTTCAGGGCCGCCACCTTGTTGCCGGCAAGCTCCAGGACTTCGGCGGGCGGACCCACGAAAGTGATGCCGGCTTCCTTCGCTGCACGTGCCAGTTCCGGGTTCTCGGAGAGGAAACCGTAGCCCGGGTAGATGGCGTCAGCGCCGGACTCCTTCGCGACGCGCACCACCTCCGCTACGTCCAGGTATGCCCGGACGGGGTGTCCTTCCTCGCCAATCAGGTAGGCCTCGTCCGCTTTCTGGCGGTGGATCGAGTTACGGTCCTCTTGGGGAAAAACGGCAACGGTCTTAGCGCCCAGCTCGTAGCCGGCGCGGAAGGCCCTGATCGCGATTTCGCCGCGGTTGGCCACCAGAACTTTGGAAAACATACTTCTCCTGCATCATTGCGGGTGGATCGATGAGTGGTCACAGTGTCTAGGACCTGCAAGGACAAACACAAATCTTTGTGGCCACGGTCACAGATTTTCCCGTCATGTCCCGAACGCTTTCAGCCAGGCTGGCCGAAACCGCCCCGGCAGCACAGTCGGTGCCATGCCGACGCCCGATAAAGCAGGATTCGCCGACGCATCAACATATGATGAGTAGGGCGGCAGGACCGTCCGGCTTCGGCTCTGCCGAGGCAAACATTACCCCCAACACGGCATCCGGCGTTAGGTTTTGGTCTCTCAAGTGCAAGTAGTCAGCATCAGCAGCCTCAAGGGTGGAGTCGGCAAGACTTCCGTCACCACAGGATTGGCGTCTGCGGCGCTGGCCGCAGGAGTCCGCACGCTGGTGGTGGACCTGGATCCGCACGCCGACGCCACCACCGCCCTTGGCGTGCAGCCGGGTGACCAGCTGGATATCGGCAGGATGCTGAAGAGCCCGCGCAGGGCGAAACTGGCAGAGAACGTGGTGCGGAGCAGCTGGGCTGACCGTGCCCCTTCCAACGGTTCCGGGCCCGCGGTCCTGGATGTGGCCGTCGGCTCTGCCTACACCGGTATCTACGACCGGCCGGACCTTGGCCGCCGCGATCTCCGGCGGCTTTCCGCCGTACTTGCCGGAGCTGCGGACTACCAGCTGGTCCTGGTTGACTGCCCGCCCTCCCTCAATGGCCTGACGCGCATGGCCTGGGCGGCGAGCGACAAGGTGGCCCTGGTTGCCGAGCCGGGCCTGTTCTCGGTTGCCGGCACCGAACGCACCATGCGGGCCATCCAGCTGTTCAAGCAGGAGTTTGCGCCCAATCTTTCACCGGCGGGAATCGTGGCCAACCGGGTCCGGAGCGGCTCCTCCGAGCACACCTACCGGCTTGCGGAGATGGAGTCCATGTTCGGCGAACTCCTGCTGAGCCCGCGTATTCCCGAGCAGGCCAACTGGCAGCAGATCCAGGGCGCAGCCCACCCCGTCCACCATTGGCCGGGTGATTCGGCGAAGTCCGCGGCCGGCTTGTTTGACGACCTGCTGTCCAGCCTGATGGCGGCCGGCAGCGGGCTCCGCAGCCGCGCCCGCTGACCGGGACGCTCTGCAGGGCACGGGAACCACTGCGCCTAAACGAATCAGGGGCCGCCCTCCAGCTGGAGGGCGGCCCCTGATTCGTATGGATGCGGGCGGGTCAGCTGATCTTCCGCGCTGCCCGGCGCTTGCTCAGTTCGTCGTCCGGAAAGGACTGTTCGGCGGCGTGCTCGCTGGGCAGCGATGCGAGGCTGCCCTCGACCTCGCGCCATACGCGTCCCACTGCGATGCCGAACACGCCCTGGCCGCCCTGCACCAGGTCAATGACCTCATCGGCGGACGTGCACTCGTAGACGCTGGCGCCGTCGCTCATGAGCGTAATCTGTGCCAGGTCCTCAACGCCGCGCTCCCGCAGGTGTTCCACGGCGGTGCGGATCTGCTGGAGGGAAACTCCGGTGTCCAGGAGCCTTTTGACCACCTTGAGGACCAGGATGTCGCGGAATCCGTAGAGCCGCTGCGAGCCTGAGCCGGCGGCGCCGCGGACGGCCGGTTCAACAAGGCCGGTGCGGGCCCAGTAATCGAGCTGGCGGTAGGTGATGCCTGCGGCCTTGCAGGCAGTGGGGCCCCGGTAGCCGGCGTCCTCGTCCAGTACCGGCAGGTCTTCGGTGAACAGGAGGCCTTGGGCACCGCTCACGGGCACAGCAACACCAGCCGTGGGCTGTTTAAGCCCGCCTGCTTCGCCTTTGGGACTCACCTGGATCCTCCTTGTCTTACGCTCCCCCGGAACTGATACAGCAGCCTTGGCATGAAGACCATGGGTGTAATTTCTCCGCGGGGCGCACTTTCCAGTGTGACTTGCGCGGCTGCCGTAAGCAAGGGAACTTGATACTTCGACGTTAGGCCCGGCGGGTCCCGAGGTCAAAGACCTACGGGGCTTCAAAGAGGCGTGTCGAAACTTTCAGCCTTAACTTTAACCTTAACGTGACCTTAGCCGTCGAAGTCCTCTGGTTCCACGTCATCCAGGAATTCACGGAAGCGCCGCAGTTCGCGCTCCTCGTCCACGGTGGGGCCCGGCTCGGCGTCTTCTCCCTCGTCGTGCTCCGTGATGCGGACGCCTGCCTCGTCCATTACGGAATCGGCACACCAGATCCGGCACTTGGCGCGAAGCGCGACCGCAAGCGCGTCCGAGGCGCGGGAGCTCACGGTGGTGCCGTTTTCGAACTGCAGCTGCCCGTAGAAGATGTTGTCCTCCACGGCAACAATGTTGACGCTGACCACGGAGTGGCCCAGCGACTCCACCACGTCCACCAGGAGATCGTGGGTCATGGGCCGGGGCGGGACCACGCCCTGCTGGGCCAGGGCGATGGCGCTGGCTTCAGGGGTGCCGATCCAGATGGGGACGTGGCGTTCGCCGTGCATCTCTTTGAGCAGGACCAGCGGCTGGTTGGAAGGCAGTTCGATGCGAACGCCTACAATCTCGACTTCGATCATCAGATGTCCATGCGTGAGATGTGGTCCTGCACCAGGGCCCGGTGCAGGGTGAGGCAAAGATCGCTGATCTCGCGGGCCGCCTCTGCCGCGCGTGCCTGGGATGCCGAGTCCTTGCGTGAGGCAAGGGGCGCGACAGCGCGTTCCACCAGGCCGAATTCCCGTTCGGCTGCTGCCTGGAAGGGCCTCAGGTGGCGTGGTTCCAGGCCGTGGCTTTCCAGCTGGACGCAGGCGCGGGCCACCTGGAGGGCGTGCTCGTCGAACTGGCCGTTGCTGTGGCTGATGAGGCCGAAGCTCAGCAGGGACTGCAGCAGGGGTACGCTGGCGCCGGACTCGGTACGGAGCTGCTCCTCGCTCAGCTTGCGGCCACGGTTCTGCAGCTCGGCAGCAAGTTCATCGGAGACGATGCGGGGGGAAACCACGACGCCGGGCGGCACGTTTTCCGGCCGCTCTCCCCTGTCGATGGCGTCAAGGTAGTCCTTGATCACTTTCAGGGGCAAGTACTGGTCCCGCTGCAGGGCCAGCACGAACCGCAGCCGCTCCACGTCGCCGTCGGAATACTGCCGGTAGCCGGCAGGGGTGCGCCGCGGGTTGATCAGTCCCTTTTCCTCAAGGAAGCGGATCTTCGACGCGGTCATGCCAGGGAAGTCGGCGCTCAGCTGGGCGAGGACTTCACCAATGTTCAGGACCTGGGGGCCCCGGCGTTCCGGTTGTGCCATTGCCACAGGCAGCGGTCCCCGGTTCAGCTGCGGCCTGCAGCCGTGGCAGGACTCAGGTAGAAGGTGAGGCGGAACTTGCCGATCTGGACTTCGCTGCCGGACTTCAGCTCCACGCTGTCCACGCGGTCATGGTTGACGTACGTACCATTGAGGCTGTTCTTGTCCACCACTTCGAAGCTGCGGGCGGTGCGCCGGAACTCCACGTGGCGCCGCGATACCGTGACGTCGTCCAGGAAGATGTCGGCGTCCGGGTGGCGCCCCGCGGTGGTCACATCCGAATCCAGCAGGAACCGGGCACCGGCGTTCGGGCCGCTGTGGGCAACGAGCAGCGCCGAGCCGGCAGGCAGGGCCTCCACCGAATTGCGCTCTTCCGAGGACAGCTTGGGGGCGAGGATGGGTTCGTCAGTGACGGGGGTGAGATGGATCGAGGTGGTCTCCGACGACCTAGCCGCACCCGTGCCGTATTCCCCATCGGCAGGGTTGTGTCTGTGGCCAGCCATGGATTCCTCCTCTTAGACGTTGCGGGCACTCAACCCGCAACCAACGGTTTACTCGCCGGTCCTGTCCGGCAGGTCCGGCGCCGGCTCCCGATCCGGGCTCTGACGTGCGCAGACGCCATGCCCGCGACCCGGGGCCGGACCGGAAATACCGGTTAGCTTTAGCCTACCTGTTGTTCGTACTCCGATGCACTGAGCAAAGACTCAACGGCGTCAGGTTCGGCCAGTTTGATCTCGATGAGCCAGCCGTCGCCGTAGGGATCGGTGTTGATCAGGGCCGAATCGCTGTCCAGGGAGTCGTTGCGGGCCACCACTTCGCCGGAAACCGGTGCGTAAATGTCGCTCACGCTCTTGGTGGACTCGACTTCACCCACCACTTCGTTTGCCGTAATCTTCGTGCCGACCTCGGGCATCTGGGCGTAGACGACATCTCCGAGCGCGTCCTGGGCAAAATCCGTGATTCCCACGCGGACCACGCCGTCGGTATTCGGGGCGGTGACCCACTCGTGTTCGGCGGTGTAGGACAGGTCTTCGGGAATGTTGCTCATGGGGGGCCTTTCATCAGGGTACGCGCCAATGTCACAAGGGGCCCGAAAATCGGGCCGCCGCTGAAAGTATAGGCATAACTGCCGGGGCCGGCACGGGCCTTTCTGACAAGATGGAACCCATGAGTGCAAGCACCGGTGCAGCATCCTCGGGGAAGGTCGGGTAGGTCATGCCGGAACTGCCGGAAGTCGCAGGCCTGGCCGCGTTCCTTGATGAACAGCTGCGCGGCTGCGTGGTCACCAAACTGCAGGTTGTCTCCTTCGCCGTGCTCAAGACAGCCGATCCTCCCTATAACGCCATCGAGGGCCGCACCGTGTCCGGTGTCCGGCGGTTCGGGAAGTTCATCAGCATCGACACCGACGGCATTTCCCTGGTTTTCCACCTGGCACGGGCCGGGTGGGTGCGTTTCACCGATTCTCCCGCCGACAGCCAGCTCCGGATGGGCAAGGGCCTCATCGCGGTCCGGGGCGCATTCTCCGGGCCGGATGGCCCGCGCGGACTGGACCTGACGGAAGCGGGCACCAAAAAGAGCCTGGCTGTCTACGTAGTGCGTGATCCGCAGCAGGTGCCAGGCATCGCCGCGCTGGGCCCGGACCCTTTCACGGAGGCGTTCGACGCCGGCATGTTGGCTGAGATCCTCGCCGGCAGTTCGCAGCAGATCAAGGGCCTCCTGCGCAGCCAGAGCGTTATCGCGGGGATCGGCAACGCTTACAGCGACGAGATCCTGCACGCGGCCCGCATCTCGCCGTTCGCCATCGCGAAATCCCTGGACCGAGAGACTGTGCAGGTTCTGTACGACGCCATCCACAGCGTGCTGGGCGAAGCACTCGCGGAGGCGGCCGGCAAGCCGCCAAAGGATCTCAAGGACGTCAAGCGCAGCCATATGAGGGTCCACGCCCGGGCCGGCCAGCCCTGCCCGGTCTGCGGTGACACCGTCCGCGAAGTGTCGTTTGCGGACACCGCACTGCAGTACTGCCCCACATGCCAGACCAAGGGCAAGATCCTGGCTGACCGGCGGACCTCGAAGTTCCTGAAGTAGGAAGATCCGGCACCCGGGGCGTCACGCTGCCTGCCCGGGAAGATTCGGGACTTCCGGTCCTACCCGCGCATGCTCCTGAATCGTAGCGTCTTGACCAAGGCTCGCATGTCTCGATCAGCATGAAGGGGTCAAAATGCGCCTGTCTCAACCCGCGGTCCTCGGAGTGGCCTTGGTCCTCGCCCTCGGCGGTGGCCCCGGGGGTACGGCCCTGGGACCACCCGCGGCATCAGTGGTAGGCGTGCAGCGGAGCCTTCCGGCGTCGATGGCGGTCCAGCAGGTTGGCGACGACGCGATCATTCAGCACTACGAGCAGCTCGGCGGTGCCGCATCGTTCCTCGGCACGCCCGTCGGCAGCCCCTACGACATCGCTGGGGGCCGCGCCCAGGACTACAGCGGCGGCACGATCTACTGGAGCCCCGGCACCGGAGCCTGGGAGGTAAGCGGGGCGATCCGCGGACACTACCTCGCCCTCGGCGGCCCCGCGGGCTTCCTGGGCTTCCCACTCACCGACGAGACCGGCACTCCCGGCGCCGCTGGCCGGTACAACGACTTCGCCGGAGGGACCATCTACTGGAGCCCCGGCACCGGCGCCAAGGACGTAAGCGGGGCGATCCGCGGACACTACCTCGCCCTCGGCGGCCCCGCCGGCTTCCTGGGCTTCCCACTCACCGACGAGACCGGCACCCCCGGCGCCGCTGGCCGGTACAACGACTTCGCCGGAG
>NZ_JBWJAR010000016.1:69059-102146 GCF_056389225.1 Pseudarthrobacter sp. rb
GGACCATCTACTGGAGCCCCGGCACCGGAGCCAAGGACGTAAGCGGGGCGATCCGCGGACACTACCTCGCCCTCGGCGGCCCCGCCGGCTTCCTGGGCTTCCCACTCACCGACGAGACCGGAACCCCCGGCGCCGCTGGCCGGTACAACGACTTCGCCGGAGGGACCATCTACTGGAGCCCCGGCACCGGAGCCAAGGACGTAAGCGGGGCGATCCGCGGACACTACCTCGCCCTCGGCGGCCCCGCCGGCTTCCTGGGCTTCCCACTCACCGACGAGACCGGAACCCCTGACGGGGTTGGCCGGTACAACCACTTCAGCGGCGCGAACGCGGGTTCATCGATCTACTGGTCGCCCACCACAGGTGCCCACGAGGTGTACGGAGCCATCCGGGCCCAGTGGATGGCCCTCGGTTCGGAGCGCAGCCGGCTCGGCTACCCGACCAGCGGCGAGTATGGCATCACGGGCGGACGCCGCAGCGACTTCCAGCACGGTTCAGTCTTGTGGCACGCGGCCAGCGGCAGGACCGAGGTTATCTACACCAACGTCCCGTCGGCGCTCCTAGGCGTGGACCTCGAGCGCATTCCGACCACGCAGAAGGTTGTCGCGCTCACGTTCGACGCCGGCGCCAACGACGCCGGCCTGCGATCGATCCTCAGCACCCTCGCAGCCAACGGGGTCCCAGGCACGTTCTTCCTCACCGGAAACTGGGTCAACCAGTTCCCCTCCGACCCGGCCCTGATCTACAACGCGGGGAATCGAATCGGCAACCACTCCATGACCCACCCGGACTTCACCACCCTGACCGATGCCCAGATCGCGGCCGAGATCGGCGGCGCGCAGAGGGCCATCGAGGCCGCAGGAGGCGACCCGCTCCCGTTCTTCCGCTTCCCGTTCGGCGCCCGCGATTCGCGCACAATCGCCGACGTCAACGGCGCCGGCTACGCGGCGGTCCGGTGGACCGTCGACACCCTTGGCTGGCAGGGCACTATGAACGGAACGCGCGGCCCGGACTTTATCGTCCAGCGCGTCATGGCTTCCGCGCAGCCCGGTGAGATCGTCCTGATGCACCTCGGCTCGAACCCGGACGACGGCTCAACGCTCGACGCCGCCGCCCTCCCCCAGGTGATCTCACAGCTCCGGGCTGCAGGCTACGGCTTCGTCACCCTCGACGCCGCCCTCGGCTGACTGGCCGCCGTGCCCGGCACCGCCCGGGACACCCCCAACCGGATAAATCACCTCCGGCTCCCGGGGTGGGTTGTCCGAATGTTGGTGCGCGGCCAGGAAACACCACGAACCCAAAAAAGCGGAAAGCGCCGGAGAAATTCTCCGGCGCTTTCCGCTTTTTGGTCGGGCTGACAGGATTTGAACCTGCGACCCCTTGACCCCCAGTCAAGTGCGCTACCAAGCTGCGCTACAGCCCGCTGGTTCCGCCGTTCTCCGCTGAACTCAAACCCGAAGATTTTCATCAGCAGTCCGGCCGAACCACCTAGAAGAGCTTACACGATCCGGAGGGGTGCCAGTGACACTTTCCGGTGATCAGCCCAAGGTGTGTCGCAATTAACGCTTCCGGCCACGCTTCTCGCGGACGCGCATGCTCACCTCGATGGGCGTGCCCTCGAATCCGAAGGTCTCGCGCAGGCGCCGCGTAATGAACCGGCGGTACCCGGGATCCAGGAACCCGGTGGTGAACAGCACGAACTTCGGCGGGCGGCTGGAGGCCTGGGTGCCGAAGAGGATACGGGGCTGCTTGCCGCCGCGGACCGGGTGCGGGTGTGCGGCGACCAGCTCGCCCAGGAAGGCGTTGAGGCGCCCGGTTGGGATGCGCCGGTCCCAGTTCTCCAGTGCCAGGTCCAGGGCCGGGACCAGGCGGTCCTTGTGCCAGCCGGTCTTTGCCGAGATGTTGACCCGCGGCGCCCAGTCAACGTGTGCCAGGTCCTGTTCGATTTCGCGCTCGAGGTAGCGGCGGCGTTCGTCGTCGAGCAGGTCCCACTTGTTGAAGGCCAGGACAAGGGCGCGGCCGGACTCGATGGCCAGCTGGAGGATGCGGACGTCCTGTTCGCTGAGGACCTCGTCCACGGCGAGGAGCACGACGGCGACCTCCGCCTTTTCGAGCGCGGCCTGCGTCCGGAGTGAGGCGTAGTAGTCCGCGCCCTGTGCCATGTGCTGGCGGCGGCGGATGCCGGCGGTGTCCACGAAGCGCCAGGTGCGGCCGCCGAGTTCGATGAATTCGTCCACGGGATCACGGGTGGTGCCGGCGGTGTTGTCCACCACCACGCGCTCGGATCCGGCGAGCTTGTTCAGCAGCGAGGACTTGCCCACGTTCGGGCGGCCGATCAGGGCGATACGCCGCGGACCGCCGGAGCGTTCCACGCCTTCAACGGTGGAGAACTCGGGCAGGACATCCATGACGTGGTCCAGGAGGTCGGCCACGCCGCGCCCGTGCAGGGCGGACACCGGGTAGGGCTCACCGAAGCCAAGGCCCCACAGTGCTGCGCTGTCGGCTTCCTGGGCAAAGTCGTCCACTTTGTTGGCCACCATGATGACCGGCTTCTTGCTGCGGCGCAGCATCTTCATGACGCCTTCGTCCGTGGCGGTGGCACCGACGGCGGAGTCCACCACGAAAAGGACGGCGTCGGCGAGTTCCACGGCCATCTCAGCCTGCTCAGCGACCCTGGCGTGGATACCGCGGGCGTCGTGCTCCCATCCCCCGGTGTCCACCAGGGTGAAGTTGCGCCCATTCCAGTTCGCGGAGTACATCACGCGGTCGCGGGTCACGCCCGGAGTATCCTCCACCACCGCTTCGCGGCGGCCCAGGATACGGTTCACCAGGGTGGACTTGCCCACGTTCGGACGTCCGATAATGGCCAGGACGGGGTCCAGCTTGAGGGGACCTTCGAGGTCCTCGTCGCCGTATTCGCCGCTCAGCAGGGCGGCGTCGTCCTCGTCCAGCTCGTAGTCCTCCAGGCCGGCCCGGAGGGAGGCGGCGCGGAGCTCGGCTTCGTCGTCGCCGATCGCCGCCAGGCGCTCTGCAACCTGGTCGGTGCCGGTGGGGGTGTATTCGTCGTCGGCGCCGGGGTGCCCGGAAGCCTGGGTGGTGTCGCTCATTGCACTGTCCTTAGTGGTCATCTGCCGGCGTCCCCGGCTACTGCTGTCAAGTCTTTATGGTCAGCGAAGGGCAGGGGCTGCCCGCTGAGTTGGATGGTGTCCTGGACGTGCCCTGCCAGCGCTGCACGTATGTCCTGCGCGGCCCTGTCCATTGAAGCACGGCCGGTTTCACCGGCCCGGCGGGCCAGGGTCAGGGCCGATCCGAAGCTGACATGAAAGCGCCGCCCGGGCCGTGGAACGAAGTCCAGGTGCTCATCGCCCTGGCGGGTGCCCAGGATGGCTACCGGCACCACGGGGGCTCCGGAATTCAGCGCCAGCCAGGCCACCCCACCGTTGATATCCGCTGCTGCGCCGCTCCCCCGCGTCCCTTCCGGAAGAATCCCAACGCAGCGCCCGGCGTCGAGCACGTCCTTGCAGCGCTGGAGCGCTGCGCGGTCACCGCGGCGGTCCACGGGCAGCTGCCCGGACGCGGTGAGCACGCGGCCAAGGAAACCCTTGAACATCTCCTGCTTCACCAGGATGTGCATCGGCCGCGGCGCGGCGCCAAACATCACCGGCCCGTCAAGGAAGCTGATGTGGTTCCCTGCGAAGATCACCGGTCCGCCGGTGGGGACATTCGTCCTGCCGGTCACGGTGGTCCGGTAGACCAGGTGGTCAAGGATCCAGCCCACCGGCCTGCTCCATGCCGTGGTCAGCCCGGACGGCAGGCCGGCCCCGGCGTCAGTCACGGTTCAGGACCTTGGTAACGATCACGAGGGCGGCGTCCACGGTCTGTTCGAAGTCGAGGTCCGAGGAGTCCAGCGTCACCACCCCGGAAGCGGCCTGGGTGAAGTTCACCACGGTGGAGTCCTTGGCATCGCGGTGCGTGACCTGGGCCGCCAGTTGCTCGGCGTTCTGCGTTCCGCCCAGCTGGATGCCGCGCCGGCGCAGGCGGGCTTCCTCGCTGGCAGTGAGGAGCATGCGCACCTCGGCTCCCGGTGCGACGACGGTGGTGATGTCCCTGCCTTCCACCACCATCCGGCGGTGGTGCTTTTCGATGAGGTCCCGCTGCCGCCGGATCAGTTCGGTCCGGGCGCCCAGGGTGGTGGCGACGGCACTGACGGCGGAGGAGATGGCCGGCTCACGGATGGCGTCCGTGACGTCCACGCCGCCCACCCGGACATATTCCTCCAGGGGGCTGGTGCTCAGTTCCAGGACGAAGTCCCTGGATGCCTGCTCCACCGCCGCGCCGTCCTCAAGATCGATGCCTTCGGTCACGCAGTACCAGGTCAGGGCACGGTACATGGCGCCGGTGTCCAGGTAGGCCAGCCGGAGCCTGCGGGCAACTTCCTTGCTCACGCTGGACTTTCCGGAGCCTGAAGGCCCGTCGATGGCAACCACCAGCGGCCGGCCGATGCGCAGGGCGCGCATGGATTCGAGGAGTTCCTGTGTCATTACTGAAGTACCCGCCATCCGCGGTCGTTGAGAGCTTCGATCAAGTGGTCGTGCTTGTTCGGCAACACGGAGATTTCCACCATACCCACGTTTTGGCCCGACGAGTGGTCAAGCCGCATGTCCTCCAGGTTGACACCAATCTCCCCGATCTCGGTGAGCAGCCGGGCGATCTGGCCAGGCTTGTCATCCACCAGGACGGTAAGCCACGCGTAAGCCTGCGGCGGACCGCCGTGTTTCCCGGGGATCCGCGCCTGGCCGGCGTTGCCCTCGCTGATCAGCTGCGCGAGGTCCAGCCGGGCCCCGGGTGCGGTGGGGTTCTCCAGGGTTCCAATCAGCCGGTTCAGGTCTTCCCGGACACCGTAGAGGATCTCCACCACCTTGTCCGCGTTGCCCCCGAGGATCTGGACCCACAGGGTGGGGTCGCTGGCCGCGATCCTGGTGACGTCGCGCAGTCCGTTGCCTGCCAGGGACAGCGCATGCAGCGGAGTTCCCTGCAGCCGGCTGGCCAGCAGCGAGGACATCACCTGGGGCAGGTGCGAGACCAGTGCCACCGCTTCATCGTGTTCGTCCGCCGTGAACTGGGAGATGACGGCCCCCAGGTCCGAGGCGAGCGAGCGGGCCACCTGCAGGGCGGCGCCGGACGTCTCCTCCGAGGGGCAGAGCACCCAGGGCATGGAGGTGAAAAGCTCACCGCGCGCCGCCACCGGGCCGGACTTTTCGCGGCCCGCCATGGGGTGGGTCCCCACGTAGCGGGAAAGGTCGACGCCCGATTCCCGCAGCCGGGCCAGGATGTCCGCCTTCACGCTGGCGATATCGATGACCACAGCGTCCGGGTAGTTGGACAGCGCGGCAAGGACGACGTCGGCCGTGACGTCCGGCGGAGCGGCCACCACCACCAGCTGCGGCGCTGTATCGCCCAGTTCCGGCAGCGGGCGGCCGGCACCGATGTCCACGGCCACCGCTTGGTTGGTGGGCGACGGGTCCGAAAGGAACACGGGTACACCGCGCCCCCGCAGGCCCAGCCCAATGCTGGTGCCCAGCAACCCGGTGCCGATGACCACCACCGGGCCATCCAGGTGGCCGCGGCCCTGGCTTTTGAACGCGGACATGCCTCAGAGCCCTACGGATGCCAGCAGGTGGCCGACTTCCTGCTTGCCCAGGTTGCGGATACTGCCCTGGCGCTGGTCGCCGAGCCCGATGGGGCCCACCTTGACGCGGACCAGCCGCTGGACCGGGAAGCCAACAGCGTCGAAGAGGCGCCGGACAATCCGGTTCTTGCCGGAATGGAGCACAACCTCAATCAGCACGTGGCCCGGGGTGGAGTCCACCAGGCGGAAGGAGTCAACGGAAGCGAAGCCGTCCTCCAGCTCGACGCCGGCCTTCAACTGGGCGCCGACGCCCTGCGGGAACGGTCCGCGCACCTGCACCAGGTAGGTCTTGGGAACCTCGTAGGACGGGTGGGTGAGCCGGTTGGCGAGTTCGCCGTCGTTGGTCAGCAGCAGCAGGCCTTCGGTGGCGACGTCGAGCCGGCCAACGTGGAAGAGGCGTTCCCCGGTGTTCTTGTTGTTCTTCAGGAAGTCGCTGATGCAGGGCCGGCCCTCGGGGTCCTCCATGGTGGACACCACGCCCTTGGGCTTGTTGAACACCATGTAGACCAGGTTTTCGTCCAGCTGGATCCGCAGCCCGTCAACGTGGATCACGGCAGTCTTGGGGTCTACGCGGACACCCAGTTCGGTGACTACCTGGCCGTCAACTTCGACGCGGCCCTCGGCGATCATCTCTTCGCAGACGCGCCGGGAGGCGACTCCTGCGGAGGCCATCACCTTCTGGAGGCGCACGCCGTCGGCATCGTGGAGTTCGGACTGGGGAACGTTGCCCCGGGGACCCTTCTTCCGTGCGGGCTTGCGGACCGGCCCCAGGTTCTGGCCAAAGCGTTCGCTGCCAAAAGCACGGGAAGCGGCTGCACCGGGAGCGCCCGTACGCGGCTTTGGCTTGAGCGCACCGGGAGTTCCGGGAGCTTTCCCGGCACCGGGCTTGCGTGCCGCGGGCTTGCGCGACGACGGCTTGGCACCCCTGGCGGCCTCGGCTCCGCGTCCCTGCTGGTCCCCTGCGAGATCGGGGTCAATGAAGCGCTCTTCGCGCGGCTTGGGGGCACGGTGCGGGCGGTCCCCGCCGAATCCCGAGGCACGCTTGCCTGCTCCCCCGCGGGAGCCCCCGCTGAAGCTGCCGCCCTGTGCCGGGTTGCGCTGTGAACTGTTGCGTTCGTTCCCGCCGCGTCCCGAACCGTTACGTGGTGAACCCTGGCGTCCCGCCTGTGTCATGACCCGTCCTTCAAATGTGTGTTGGCCGGCTGAGATGTCCAAGGACAACCTTAGCCAGCCGCGCAGACTTCGTCTGCCCTGATTAATAACCGTGCTGGATGGACTGTTGCGGGCAGGGGTGTCTTGCCTACATCGTCCCGGCGTCGTAGAACTCTGCGATCCCGTCGAGCCCCGGAAGGTGCGGCGACAGTTGGGGCAGGTCCTCCACTGAACTGATTCCCATCCGTTCGAGGAAATACGAGGTAGTCCGGTAAAGGATTGCGCCGGACTCGGGATCTGTTCCCGCGTCCTCGATCAGCCCGCGCTGGGCCAGCGTCCGTACGACAGAGTCAACATTGACCCCGCGAATTGCAGACACGCGCGCCCGGGAAACGGGCTGGCGGTACGCGATGACCGCCAGTGTTTCCAACGCCGCCTGGGTAAGCCTGGCAGTCTGCCCCTCAAGCACGTATTTGCCCACAATGTCGGCAAATTCCGTGCGGGAGTAGATACGCCAGCCACCGGCGATGTTCCGCAATTCAAAACCCCGGGGACTGGAACCGATGCCAGCGCTGCTGGCACTCTCCACCTCCGGGGCTTTAACAGTATAGCCGTTATAATCGCGCTGCAGTTCTGCCAGCAGGGAGCGGACCGAGTCCACCGTCAGCCCCACCCCTGCCGCCAGCTCCTCTTCCGTTGCCGGCTCGTCCAAGACCATGAGGACGGCTTCCAGGGCAGCCTTGGCGCCACCAGGAAGGTCTGCGAATTCGGAACCGTGCCCGGCGACGTCCTCCCGTTGGGCCTGCTGTTGATGCGTTTCCTGCGACGGGTTCACAGTTGCTCCTCGAATTCTTCGCTTAGGTTTTCCGCCGACCAGTCCCGGCGGTCGGCCGTCCAGTGGATGGCAAGGTCCGCCAGCGGGGAGAGCTGGTCGAACGAGACAGCGCGGTCCCGGAACAACTCCAGCAGGGCCAGGAACCGGGCCACCACCACCAGTGTGGACTCCGCGTCGGCAATCAGTGAACGGAAGGTCAGCGGTGACTCCTGCTGGAGCCTGAGGCCCAGCACTTCGGCCTGCTCCTTGACGCTGACATTGCCGCCGTGCAGGTGGCCGAGGGCAACCTGCGGTGGCTGCGCCGGCACCTTCGGCCGAAGCGCGGCTTCTGCCAGTGCAGCGAACTGCCGGGGCGTATGTTTCCAGACGAGCTCGGGAAGCATGGCTGCGAAATGTTCCTCGAGCGCCACCTGCCGTGGAAAGCGGCGGCCTTCCTGGTGGAGGGTTTCACCCATGATGCCTGCCACCTGCTTGAAGGCCTTGTACTGTAGCAGCCGGGCAAACAGGAGGTCCCGCGCCTCCAGCAGGGCGATGTCCTCGTCGTCCTCGACTTCACCGGCCGGGAGGAGCCGCGCTGCCTTGAGGTCAAGCAGGGTGGCGGCAATCACCAGGAACTCGCTGGCCTCGTCCAGGGCCCATTCTTCACCGAGCTCCTGCAGCCTGCGGATGTACTTGATGAACTCATCAGTGACCGTGGCGATGGCAACTTCGGTGATGTCCAGCTGGTGCTTGGCGATCAGTCCCAGGAGGAGGTCGAACGGACCCGTGAAGTTGGCCAGCCGCACCTCGAAGCCGGGTGTGGATTCGGCCACGGCGTGGTTAGGGTGCGCCGCCGCGGGAGATCAGCTCCTTGGCGAGCCGGCGGTAGGCGTCAGCACCCACATGGTTTCCGGCGTAGCTGGTGATGGGCTCCGCAGCCACGGTGGCATCCGCGAACTTGATGGAGCGCTTGATCACGGTTTCAAAGACCTTGTCCCCGAACGCCTCCACCAGCCGGGTGATCACTTCGCGGCTGTGCAGCGTGCGTGCGTCGTACATGGTGGCCAGCACGCCGTCCACCTGCAGCCGCGGGTTCAGCCTGTCCTGGACCTTGTCGATGGTTTCAACGAGGAGGGCCACGGCGCGGAGCGCGAAGAACTCGCAGATGAGCGGGATGATGACGCCATGGGCCGCGGTGAGGGCGTTGACGGTCAGGAGGCCCAGGGACGGCTGGCAGTCGATGAGGACGACGTCGTAGTCGTCTTCGACCTTCTTCAGCGCACGGTCCAGGACCTGTTCGCGCGCCACCTCGTTCACCAGCTGCACTTCCGCCGCGGAGAGGTCGATGTTGGCCGGCAGCAGGTCGACGTTCTCGACGCCGGTCTGGTGGATGGCGTCGCGGATGTCCACCTTGCGGTCCATCAGGACGTTGTACACGGTGAGGTCGAGTTCGTGCGGGTTCACGCCCAGGCCCGCCGACAGCGCACCCTGGGGGTCGAAGTCCACCAGCAGGACACGCCGGCCGTATTCGGCGAGTGCCGCAGCCAGGTTAATGGTGGAGGTGGTCTTCCCGACGCCGCCCTTCTGGTTGACCATGGCGATGACGCGGGCCGGACCGTGGGAGGACAGCGGCGCGGGTTCCGGGAACTCGCGGTATGGGCGACCCGTGGGGCCCATCACCGCGTTTTCCAGGTCGAATTCCGTGCCCTCCAGAGTTGCTGAACCCTGTTCGCTGCTCACGTATCTGTCCACACTTTCGATGACGGTGATTTCCTGCCGCTGGCTGACCAGCGCCGTTCGTTCTGCTCCCTAGGTTACAGCGCCCGACACGGTATTCGACGGAACTTGACTTTCCGCGAATGTTGAGCCTTGACCCTCTAGCTGAGGTCGAAGGTTGAGCTGCAGGGCAACGCAAAACCGCCCCCGCAGCAGGGCTGCAGGGGCGGTTTTACGTATCCTTTGGGACAGAAGCTAGGCCTTGGCGGCCTCGCGTGCGCCTTCTTCCTTCGGTGCCATCTCGCCGTGGCCGGCGATCATGGTCTGCTCGTCGAAGGGGACTTCGCCGGAGAGGACGCGGGCAACCTGGCCGCCGTCGATCTCCTTGACCCAGGTGCCCACCAGGACCGTGGCCACGGCGTTGCCAGTGAAGTTGGTCAGGGCGCGGGCCTCGGACATGAACCGGTCGATTCCCACAATCATGCCCACGCCGCCCAGCAGCTCGGGACGGTGTGCCTGCAGGCCTGCTGCGAGGGTTGCCAGGCCGGCGCCGGTCACGCCGGCGGCACCCTTGGAGGCGATGATCATGAAGACCAGCAGGGAGATCTGGGCGCCGAGGTCAAGCGGGGTCCCCATGGCGTTGGCCACGAAGAGGGACGCCATGGTCAGGTAGATGGCCGTTCCGTCCAGGTTGAAGGAGTAGCCCGTGGGAACGGTGACGCCCACAACCGGCTTGGAAACGCCGAGGTGTTCCATCTTGGCGATCAGGCGGGGCAGTGCCGCTTCCGAGGAGGAGGTGGAGAAGATGATGAGGTACTCGCGGGCCAGGTACTTCATCAGCTTGAAGATGTTCACGCCGGCAACGACCTGGAGGAGGCCGCCCAGGATGACCACGATGAACAGTGCGCAGGTGATGTAGAAGGCGATCATCAGGGTGAACATGCTCACGATGGCCTGGACGCCGGTTGCACCGACGACGGCGGCGATGGCGCCGAAGGCACCAATCGGAGCGAGCCACATGATCATGATGAGGATGCGGAAGACGAGGCCCTGGGCGTGGCCGATGGCCTTGAGGATGGGGGTCCCCTGCGTGCCCATCTTCTGCAGGGCGAAGCCCACCAGGATGGCGGCCAGCAGGGTGGGCAGGACAGGGATGTCACCCGGGATAATGCCCATCAGGAAGTCCACGGTGCTGTCAGTGGCGGCCTTCTTGTTGGGGTCGTAGGGCGTCAGCTTCAGGCCTTCGCCGGGGTGGATGATGTTGCCCACCACCAGGCCGATGGCCAGCGCGAAGGTGGACATGATGATGAAGTAGCCCAGCGCGAGGCCGCCCACCTTGCCGACGGTGGCTGCCTTGGCGATGGATCCAATGCCCAGGACGATGGTGCAGAAGATGACCGGTGCGATCATCATCTTGATGAGCTTGACGAACCCGTCTCCCAGGGGCTTGAGGGACTTGCCCACCTCCGGGAAGAGCAGGCCAACCACCGCGCCGAGGACGACGGCGGCGATAACGGCAATGTAAAGGTAGTGGGACTTGTCCAGTCCCTTGCGCCGCGGCGTCGCGGTCTCGAGCGACTCTCCTCGTTGAGAAGCCATGATGTGTCTCCTTGTGGATATTCTGATAGACGCTGCGGCGCAGTCTCTGGGCTCAACACGTCCGTGCAATGTGATATCCATCATTGGGCACCCCGTGATCCAGCTCACCGTTGCGTTCATATTGGTCGCGGCACCCCCGGGGTTCTGAAGGAGGCAGGCATGATCCACCGCTGGAGTATCGCCCGCCGGCTCTTCCTGGCGAACCTGCTGATCGTCGTATCCTTCATCGCCATTGTGGGGACTGCGGCCTACGTGGACGCCCGGGACCGTACGTATGACGAAGCGGGGCGCCGCATGGAAGGAGTGGCTGCCTCCATCGCCGCCAATCCCCTGGTGCTCCAGGCCGCTGCCACGCCGGACCCGTCCGCCCTGCTGCAGCCTTACGCCAAGGACGTCACCAGCGCTGCCCACATCGATTTCATCACCATCATGGCTCCTGACCGGACCCGTTGGACGCATCCGCGGGACGAGGAACTGGGCCGCCCGTACATCGGCTCCATCGACGCTGCATTGCAGGGCCGGGCCTTCACCGAAGTCACCGCCGGCACCCTGGGCCCCTCGGTCCGGACCATCGTTCCTGTCAAGGACGCCCAAGGGACCGTGAAGGCGCTGGTGGCGGCGGGTGTAACCGTCCGCAGCGTGGACGTGGCCTTCACCGGCCGCCTGCCGGTCCTGCTCGCCGTCGGCATCGCCCTGCTGGTGGGCGGATCCCTTGCGTCGTGGCTGCTTGGCAGGTATCTGCGACGGGTGACGCGCGGCTGGGGGCCCGAACAGCTGGCGCAGTTGTTCACTTACTACGAATCAGTCCTGCACTCGGTGCGCGAAGGGCTGATCCTCATCGATGCCAAAAAGCGCGTGGTGATGTACAACGACCAGGCTGCCGAGCTGCTGGGCCTGGCCGAAACAGGCAGCAACGATCCCACGCGGCCCCCATCCCTGGCAGACCTCCCCCTGGACAGCGAGCTGCGCAGCCTGTTCGATTCGGGACGCACCACCAAGGACGAGATGGTGCTGACCGGCTCCCGCGTGCTGGTGGTCAACCAGGGGCCGGCCCGGGGCCCCGAGTCCCCCGGGGCGCGAGGGAAGGTCCCCGTGTACGGAACAGTGGCCACGCTCAGGGACCGGACGGAAATCGAGGCACTGGGCAACGAATTGCAGACCATGCGGACCCTTTCGGACGCGCTGCGGGCCCAGACCCACGAACACGCCAACCGGCTCCACACCATGGTCTCGCTCCTGGAGCTTGGCCGGACAGGCGAAGCCCTCGATTTCGCCACCCAGGACCTGGCCATGAGCCAGCAACTGACGGACGACATGGTGAGCTCGATTGATGAACCGGTGGTGGGCGCGCTGGTCATGGGCAAGGTGGCCGAGGCCCACGAGCGCGGCGTCCAACTGGATGTTTCCACCCTCGGATCCGGCGCCGCACCCGGGGTGGCCGTCCAGGACTTGGTGACTATCCTGGGCAACCTGCTGGACAACGCGATTGATGCTGCTGCCGACGCACCCCCTCCGCGGCGGGTGGTGCTGACGCTGGAGGCGGACGAGGAAGGACTGGACATGGCCGTCAACGATTCCGGGGCGGCCATCGACCCTGCGGACTCGGAAAAGATCTTCCGGCATGGATTCAGCACCAAGCCCGCGGGGATGGGGGGCCGGGGCATTGGACTGGCGCTGGTCCGGCAGGCTGTGCAGCGTTTGGGCGGTACGCTGGCCATTAACGGCCGGCGCGGCGCCAAGTTCGAAGTATTCCTGCCTGCGGCGTTGTCCGCGGATAAGGAGCACAGACAGTGAGCAACATCCGGGTCCTCGTCGTCGAAGACGAGGCCATCGCTTCCGCGGCCCATGCCGCGTACGTGGGGCGGCTGGAAGGGTTTGAGCTCGCGGGGACTGCACCCGATGGCCAGTCCGCCCTGCGGCTCCTCAATGAATTCGTGGCTGCGGGAGAGCCGGTGGAACTGGTCCTGCTGGATATGAACCTGCCCGACCTGCATGGCCTGGACATCGCCCGGCGCATGCGCTCCGCCGGGATCCTCGCGGACATCATCGCCATCACCGCCGTGCGCGAGCTGGCAATCGTCCGCAGCGCCGTCGCCATCGGCGTGGTCCAGTACCTGATCAAGCCCTTCACGTTCGCTACGTTCTCGGACAAGCTGGAAAACTACCGCCAGTTCCGGCAGCAGCTGGCGGGTTCCCACGGCGGTCCGGGCAAGGGGGGTGCCTCACAAAGCGAGGTGGACCAGGCTTTTGCGAGCCTCCGTGCGCCGTCCGAACTTCCGCTTCCCAAGGGCCTGTCCACCTCGACGCTCGGCTCGGTCCAGGAGTTCCTGCGCCGGCAGCCCGAGGCAGTGTCCGCCACCGAGGTCATGGATGCCCTGGGCATGTCCCGGGTAACTGCGCGGCGCTATCTGGAATACCTTGCCGACGCCGGCACCGTTTCCCGGACCGCCCGCTACGGCACCCCGGGGAGGCCGGAGAACGAGTACCGCTGGAACGCGCGCTGACGCGCCGGGGTTGAACGTGCGGGGGTTGTACGTGCGAAGGCTGGACGCCCCGCCTTGACCGTCAGCGCGCTTCTGCCCCGCCCACCCGAAGGGCGCCGATCAGCTGGTCAATGACCCCGGGATCCTCAATGGTGGAGGGCACCGTGTACTCCTCGCCGTCTGCGATCTGGCGCATGGTCTTGCGGAGGATCTTCCCCGACCGGGTCTTGGGCAGCGCGTCCACCACCGTCACATGCTTGAAGTCCGCAACCGCACCAATGTCCCGCCGGACCAGTGCCACAAGATCCTTGGCCAGGACGTCTTCGGGGATGTCGACGCCGGATTTGAGCACCACGTAGCCGCTGGGGCGCTGGCCCTTGAGGGGGTCGGCGAGGCCGATCACGGCGCACTCGGCAACCGCCGGGTGCTGGCCGATCACCTGCTCCATGGCGCCGGTGGACAGCCGGTGTCCGGCAACATTGATGATGTCGTCGGTGCGGCCCATGACGAACAGGTACCCGTCCTCGTCGCGGTAGCCCGAATCGCCCGTTGCGTAGCACCCCTCGAAGGCTTGCAGGTAGGACGAGATGAAGCGTTCATCGTTTCCCCACAGGGTGGTGAGGGTGCCCGGCGGTAACGGCAGCTCCAGGACGATGTTGCCTTCGGTGCCGGGCTCCACTTCCCCGCCCGCGCCGTCGAGGATCCGCAGCCGGAACCCGGGCATCGGAACGCTCGGGGAGCCGGCTTTGATGGGCAATGGCTCCAGTCCACGCGGATTGGCGCAAATGGCCCAACCTGTCTCGGTCTGCCACCAGTGGTCCACCACGGGCACGCCCAAAACCCGGGATGCCCAATGGAACGTGTCCGTGTCCAGCCGCTCGCCGGCGGCGAACAGCGTCCGCAGGCTGGAGACGTCGTAGTTTTGCAGCAACGATGCCTCCGGATCGGCCTTGCGGATGGCCCGCAGTGCCGTGGGAGCGGTGAACAGCACGTTGACCTTATGGTCCTGGACCACGCGCCAGAACGCCCCGGCGTCGGGAGTGCCCACCGGTTTGCCCTCGTACATCACGGTGGTGGCTCCGGCCAGCAACGGACCATAAACGATGTATGAGTGCCCCACCACCCAGCCAACGTCGGACGCCGTCCACATCACGTCGCCGGGGCCGATGCCGTAAATGTTTTCCAGCGTCCAGCGCAGGGCGACGGCGTGCCCTCCGTTGTCCCGCACCACGCCCTTGGGCGCGCCCGTTGTTCCGGAGGTGTAGAGGATATACAGCGGGTCCGTGGCCTGCACGGCGACAGGGGCCACGGGGTCGGCCGAAGCCATGGCCGAATCCCAGTCCAGCCACCCAGCATGGTCCCCGGCCGCCGACGCGAAGCCGTCGCGCGCCTTGACCACCACGGGAATGCCGGGCGCGCCGGCCAGCCCGAGGGCCTCCGCGACCGCCGGCAGGTATTCGATGCGCCGGGCCGGCTCGATCCCGCCGGAGGCTGTGACCACGGCGGCGGGGGCGGCATCGCGGATGCGCGCGGCGAGCTCCTTGGGCGCGAAGCCGCCAAAGACCACCGAGTGGACCGCGCCCAGCCGGGCAGTGGCCAGCATGGCGATGGCGGCTTCCGGGATCATGGGCATGTAGATCACCACGCGGTCGCCCTTGCCAACGCCGTGGCGCCGCAGCACGCCGGCAAAGCGGGCCACGAGGTCCGTCAGTTCCGCGTAGGTGTAGCGCTGCTGTGTACCCAGCATGGCGGAGTCATGGATGAGGGCATCCTGCCCTCCGCGGCCCTCGGCGACGTGCCGGTCCAGCGCGTTGTAGCAGGTATTCAGGGCGCCGTCGGGGAACCAGCTGTAAAGCGGTGCCCGGCTGGAGTCCAGGGCCCGGCCCGGTGGAGAGGTCCAGGAAATCTTCTGCGCTGCCTCCAGCCAAAAATCTTCGGGCTGTTCGAGGCTGCGCTGGTAGCTGTCCCGGTAGCTTTTGGTGACCATGAGGGGTATCCCGTCCACGACGTTGTGATGCAGCTCATGGTAGCGGGCAGAGTGTGCCAGCCACAAGGGCTATGTATACAAACTTTTGCTGGAGTGCAAAGATTTGCCCGTATTGCTGTTATCTGCTCCCGGTTGTGTATACACTGATGCTGTCACCGAGGAAGGAGAGCAGCATGCGCGCCAGCGACAAGGCCTACGCGGCCCTGCGGGACGACATCATCGAATGGCGCCTCGCTCCCGGTACCGTCCTGGCCGAGGTGGAACAGTCCGAACGCCTTGGTGTGTCGCGCACGCCCCTCCGCGAAGCACTGGGCCGCCTGACGGCGGAAGGGCTGACGACGGCGGGCGGCCGCGGCGTCGTGGTCACCGACATCTCCCTCGAGGACATCGACGAACTGTTCGAACTGCGCGAAACCCTTGAGGGCAAGGCCGCCGCCCTGGCCGCCCGGCGCGGTGACGCTGCCACGTTCGAGCACCTGCAGCGCGAACTGCTCAATGCCCCCGCGCTGATCAGCGGCGGGGACCCCGCCCTGCATGACTATTACGAACTGGTGGGCAGGCTGGACGCAGCCATCGACGCCGCCATCTCCAACTCCTACCTGGCCCAGGCCATGCGAAGCCTGCGCGTGCACCTGGTCCGGATCCGCCGGCTCGCAGCGGACGACGCCCGCCGCCTCACCGCCGCAGCAGCCGAACACGCCGCCATCGCCGAGGCCATCGCGGCAGGCAACCCGAAGCTCGCCGAGGCGGCGACGATCGTCCACCTGCACCGAAGCCTCTCCCACGTCAAAGCAACCCACGCATCCCATCCGAAGGAGCACCATGGTTAAGGAACACCACGTCCGCGTCTACAAGAGCGAAGAGAACCTGCCCCGCGAGGACCAGCTCGCCTACAAGATCGCCCAGGTCGCCGCCGATCCCGTGGCCGTCTCCGACGAAGTCACTGACATGGTCATCAACCGCGTCATCGACAACGCCTCGGTGGCCATTGCTTCCCTGAACCGCGCCCCGATCGTCGCAGCCCGGGCCCAGGCGCTCACCCATGGTCCCAGCACCGGCGGCAAGGGCTCCAAGGTCTTCGGCATCGAGGAACGGGTTGCACCGGAATGGGCTGCCTGGGCCAACGGCGTGGCTGTACGGGAACTCGACTACCACGACACGTTCCTCGCCGCCGACTACTCCCACCCCGGTGACAACATTCCCCCGATCCTCGCCGTGGCCCAGCACGTTGGGGCCAGCGGGCACGACCTCATCCGCGGCATCGCCACCGGCTATGAGATCCAGGTCAACCTGGTCAAGGCCATCTGCCTGCACAAGCACAAGATCGACCACGTAGCCCACTTGGGTCCCTCGGCCGCCGCCGGCATCGGCACCCTGCTGGGCCTCGACGTCGAGACCATTTTCCAGTCGGTCGGGCAGGCACTGCACACCACCACCGCAACCCGGCAGTCCCGCAAGGGCGAGATCTCCACCTGGAAGGCCCATGCCCCGGCGTTTGCCGGCAAGATGGCCATCGAGTCCGCGGACCGGGCCATGCGCGGCCAGACCTCACCCGTGCCGATCTACGAAGGCGAAGACGGCGTCATCGCCTGGATGCTTGACGGTCCGGACGCGTCCTACATGGTCCCGCTCCCCACTCCGGGCGAAGCCAAGCGTGCCATCCTGGACACCTACACCAAGGAACACTCCGCCGAATACCAGGCGCAGGCCTGGATCGACCTGGCCCGCAAGCTCCACCGGGAACACCCCGAGGTGACCGACCCGGCCAACGTCGAATCCGTGCTGATCAAGACCAGCCACCACACCCACTACGTGATCGGCTCCGGCGCCAACGACCCCCAAAAGTACAGCCCCACCGCCAGCCGGGAAACCCTGGACCACTCCATCCCCTACATCTTCACGGTCGCCCTGCAGGACGGCGCCTGGCACCACGTGGACTCCTACGCCCCGGCCCGCGCCGCACGCCCGGACACCGTGGAGCTGTGGCACAAGGTCACCACGGTGGAGGATCCGGAATGGACCCGCCGCTACCACTCCCTCGACATTGCCGAGAAGGCTTTCGGCGGCTCGGTGGAGATCACGCTCAAGGACGGTACCGTCATCACCGACCAGATCGCCGTCGCCGACGCCCACCCCCTCGGCGCCCGGCCGTTCGCCCGCGAGCAGTACGTCAACAAGTTCCGCACCCTCGCCGCGGGGCTGGTGGAGGAAGCCGAGATCGAAAGGTTCCTGGCCGCCGTCGAACGCCTCCCCGAGCTCGCCGCCGGTGAGCTGGACCAGCTCAACATCACCGCCGCCCCCGGCGTCATCGACCTGGCGGCGGCACCGAAGGGACTCTTCTGATGCTGTATTCGAAGACCACCCCGGAGCAGAAGCGGATCCGGTTCCGGGAGCTGCTGTCTTCCGGGACCATCCAGCAGTTCCCGGGCGCATTCAACCCGCTGTCCGCCCGGCTGATCGAGGAGAAGGGTTTCGCCGGCGTCTACATCTCCGGCGCCGTCCTGGCGAACGACCTGGGCCTGCCGGACATCGGCCTGACCACGCTGACCGAGGTGGCCACCCGGGCGGGGCAGATCGCCCGCATGACGGACCTGCCCTCGATCGTCGACGCCGACACCGGCTTCGGTGAACCGATGAACGTGGCCCGCACCGTGCAGGAGCTGGAGAACGCCGGCCTGGCCGGATGCCACATCGAAGACCAGTTCAACCCCAAGCGCTGCGGCCATCTGGACGGCAAGAACGTGGTCGACCTGGACACCGCCACCAAGCGGATCAGGGCCGCCGCCGACGCCCGCCGCGACCCAAACTTCCTCATCATGGCCCGCACCGACATCCGGGCCACCGATGGGCTGGAGGCGGCGCAGCAGCGAGCCAAAGCCCTGGTTGAAGCCGGCGCGGATGCAATCTTCCCCGAGGCCATGAAGGACCTGGGCGAGTTCAAGGCCATCCGGGACGCGGTGGACGTGCCGATCCTGGCCAACATGACCGAGTTCGGCAAGAGCGCACTCTTCACCGTGGATGAACTGGCGGGCGTGGGCGTCAACATGGTCATCTACCCGGTGACGCTGCTCCGTAGTGCCATGGGCGCTGCTGAGCGTACTCTGGAATCGATCAAATCCGACGGCACCCAGGAGGCACAGGTTCCAAGCATGCTGACCCGTGCCCGGCTCTACGACCTCGTTGACTATGAGGCCTACAACCACTTTGACACCGGGGTGTTCAATTTCCGGATCCCCGGAAGCTGACATCCCGCCCGCACACCACGCCGGACGCCGGCATCTGCCGGACAGGGCCTTTGGAGCAAGGCCTTGGGAACACCGGCTTCAGGAACACAGGCTTTAGGAACAAAGGAGTTTCAGCATGGCTGAAAATGAGATCAAAAAGGGCCTCGCCGGCGTCGTGGTGGACTACACCGCCGTCTCCAAGGTCAACCCTGACACCAACTCCCTGCTCTACCGCGGCTACCCCGTCCAGGAACTGGCCGCCCGGTGCAGCTTTGAGGAAGTGGCCTACCTGCTCTGGAACGGCGAACTGCCCACCAAAGAGCAGCTGGCGGAGTTCACCGCGCGGGAACGCGCCGGACGTGCCCTTGACCCGGTGGTCAAGCAGGTCATTGACGCCTTGCCGGTGACCTCGCACCCGATGGATGTCTGCCGGACGGCGGCCTCCGTGATGGGTGCCAGGCACCCGTTGGCCGAGGACTCCTCGCGGCAGGCCAACATGGCCAAGGCCGTGGACCTGTTCGCCGCCATGCCGGCCGTCGTGGCCTATGACCAGCGCCGCCGCCACGGCCAGGACGTCATTGAGCCTCGTGAGGACCTGGGCTATTCGGCGAACTTCCTGTGGATGGCCTTCGGGGAGGAACAGGTGCCCGAGGTGGTGGAGGCCTTCAACGTCTCGATGATCCTCTATGCCGAGCACTCCTTCAACGCGTCCACCTTCACGGCCCGGGTGATCACCTCGACGCTGTCGGACCTGCATTCGGCAGTGACCGGAGCGATTGGCGCACTCAAGGGTCCATTGCATGGCGGCGCGAATGAAGCCGTGATGCACACCTTCGACGAGATCGGCATCCGGCAGGAAGAGTCCCTCGAGGAAGCAGCGGCACGGGCGAAGGCCTGGATGGAGGACGCCCTGGCGCAGAAGAAGAAGGTCATGGGGTTCGGCCACCGCGTCTACAAGCACGGCGATTCCCGGGTTCCCACCATGAAGGCGGCCCTGGACAAGATGATCGCCCACTACGGCCGTCCCGAGCTGCTGGGACTCTACAACGGCCTGGAAACGGCGATGGACGAGGCGAAGGCCATCAAGCCGAACCTGGACTACCCTGCCGGCCCCACGTACCACCTGATGGGCTTCGATACGCCCACGTTCACGCCCCTGTTCGTGGCAAGCCGGATCACTGGCTGGACTGCGCACATCATGGAGCAGCTGGACGCCAACTCGCTGATCCGGCCCCTGAGCGAATACAACGGGGTGGAGGAACGGCACCTGCCCTAGCGTTTGGCAGGAACGTGCGACGGCGGGGGGCACTGCGGTGCCTGACCCGCCGTCGGTTTTTAACAACCAGGAGTCTGCCTCATCAGCCCAGGAGGCTATGGGATGACGCGACGGTCTCGTTGTCGGTGTGCATGGTGACCACCACGCTCACCCTGCGGCCCTCCAGCACCACGGGCAGCCAGTGGTCCGCGTCCTGCCACATGCGGTCCACCGGCAGGGTGTCCACCCGGAACCACTCGGGCAGGATTTCGTCGCTGGGTTCCGGTTCGCCCTCCCAGGTACGGGCGGTGAACAGCGTGGTCTTCATGTTCCATTCCGGGCGGGCGGGAAAAAGGAAGTGGACCGATCCGGCATCTGCCAGGTCCTCCACCTGCAGCACCACCCCGGTCTCTTCAAGGACTTCCCTGATCACGGCCTCCGCGTCGGTCTCTCCCGGTTCCACATGGCCGCCGATGCCAACGATTTTGCCTTTGCCGAACCCGGTCTGCTTGAGTCCCAGGAGGACTTCGTCCCCGTTGTCCCCGTCACGGAGCAGGAAACAGAGGGTGACCTGGGAGGATTCCATGTGCACAACCCTATAGCTGCCGGCGGCCCCTGAAGCTATCCGGCGGCCGGGCCGTCGCCAACCAGTTGCTGCCGGAGTTCCACCGGAAGCCCTTTGGAGGCAAAGTCGCGGTCCATCGCTTCCTGGGGCGTGAGGCCTTGATTGTTCAGTGCCTGGAACTCCCAGTTCAGGACGCTGGCAGTCTGCTGGCGGAAATCGCATAGGAACCGGCCGTCCTGCAGCTTCGCGATCTGGTACCAGGCGTTGCCGCCATCGAGCTGAAGGGCCTTGGCTCCCTCATCCGAGATGGAGAAGGCCAGCCAACCGCCGGCACAACCCAGGACGGTGTAGAGATGCTGTTGGTCTGCGGGAATCGGAAAGATGATGCGCTGCTGGTCGCTTCGCTGCAGGTCCACGTTGTCCATGGTGCAGGGCACACCGCCGGTGCTCAAGCCACCGGCCGCAGGGCTCCCTGATGGAGCCGCGGAGGATGACGCGGTGGCAGTGGGTTGTTCACTGGCAGACGGTGTGGCTGACGGGCTGGCCGGTGCAGGGTTCCCGGTTGCCTCCGGGGGCGCCAGGCCGGGCCCGGGCATGGGCCGCTGTGTCATGGCCCCGCCCACGTACACCGCGCCGGCCACCGCTGCGGCTGCCAGCACGGTCGCAGCAGTCGTCCGGACGGCTGTCCGTCCCCGCCGGTTGCCGCGTTCCGGTGCCCGCGCCGGACGGATGACTTCGGTTTCCCCAAAAGCCGCCAAGGCCTGGGCCGTATCGCCTGCGGCCACCTTATTCGGTGCCGCCGGCCGGGGTTTGGCGGCCTTCATCAACTGCTCAATGCGGTCCATGGCTAGTCCTTCCGTTCGGTCATGAGATGTGCCGGTGCCGCCTTGGCGAAAGCCCGGCGTGCACGGTGCAGCCGTACGGCAGCAGTTGAGGGAGAACATTCAAGGGCCTGGCCGAGTTCGGGGAGGGTCAGGTCATCCCAGTAGCTGAGCATGAGGATCTCGCGGTCCCGTTCCCGAAGGCGGCCAAGGACCTCCGCTACCGCGGCCTGTTCCCCGGTTTCCTCCTGCAGGACGTTGCCGCGTGCCTCGTCCTGCAGCCGGTCAAGAAGTTCCTGGCGGCGGCGACGGCCCCTGTATTCATTACCGAGCACATGCCGGGCCGTGGCGAGCAGCCAGCCGATGCCGGGCGGCTCCGGAAGTTGTTTCTGCCAGGCAATGCGGAACACGTCGGCCGCCAATTCCTCGGCCCGGCCCGAGTCGCTGATGCGGCACGCGATGTACCGGTAGACCCGCCCCGAATGCTGGGAATGCAGATCGATGAATGCCTGCTCTTCCGCTGCCAACATAGTATTTCCCCCCGGACACTGGTGACTTCTTCTTGAAGACTAAGTGTCCCGGGCGGGGCTGTTTCTTACAGCAGCGGGAAAATTCGTGGTACGGATCGCTGCGACCGTCAGGGCAGGACCCGGCTAGCCGAGCGCCCGTGGATGTGCCGCGGCGTAGATCTCGCGGAGTGTGTCGGCAGTGACCAGCGTGTACACCTGGGTGGTGGTCACCGACGCATGGCCCAGCAGCTCCTGCACCACGCGGACGTCGGCGCCGCCTTCGAGCAGGTGCGTGGCGAATGAATGCCGCAGCGTGTGCGGCGAAACATCGCGGGTGATGTTGGCCTTCTCCGCCGCCGCCTTCAGGATGGTCCAGGCACTCTGCCTGCTGATCCTGCCGCCCCGGGCATTGAGGAACAGCGCCGGCGTTCCCTTTCCCTTGGCGGCCAGCAACGGACGCCCGCGGACCAGGTAGGCATCCAAAGCCCGGGCCCCGTACGAGCCCAGCGGCACCAGCCGTTCCTTGGACCCCTTGCCGAACAGGCGGACAATGGCGGGCCCGGATTCCGGCGCGGCCAGGGAGATGTCGTCAACGTCCAGGCCCACCGCTTCGCTGATCCTGGCGCCGGTGGAATAGAGGAATTCCAGCAGGGCGCGGTCCCGCAGTCCCGTGGCGGTGTCAGTTCCCGCCGCTTCGAGGATGCGCGTCACCTCGTCAACACTGATGGCTTTGGGCAACCTCTTGCCGGCCATCGGCGGGTGCACTTCGCTGGCCGGATCCGTGGGCGTGTACCCCTCCAGGGCCCAGAACTTGTGCAGGCCCCGGACGGCCACCACCGTCCGCGCCGCGGAGCGCACGCCCAGGGTGGAGCCGCCGTCGGATCCGTCCGAGAGGGCACGGACGTATCCCGTCACGTGGTGCCGGGTGACATCGCCGGGACGGGTACAGCCGGCGGCGGCGAGGTACCGGGCGTAGCGGGCGAGGTCCCGCCGGTAGGCTGCCAGCGTGTTCACGGCAAGGCCCCGTTCCACGCCCACGTGCTGGAGATAGTCAGTGATTCCGCGGTCGATCGCGGCCGGTATTCCGGCCGGGACAGCGCCGGCCAAGGCTGCTCCGGCCGCTCCACCGTTGGCAGTGCCGGGGTTCGGAGCCGGTTCGACCTCCGGAGCCGCTTCAGCCGAGGGACCCGGAACCATCAGCGCTGGCTGGGGTGTGCGGGCCAGGGGGCGTCGGCTGGACGAAGTCCTTCATAGTTGCCGGCCCGGGCCGCAGCGGCGGCAAGGATCCCGACGACGGCGGACGGGTTGTGCAGGCGGCCTGCCAGGACAGAGGCCACGGCATCGTCCAGGCTGATCCAGTGGAACTCGATCTCCGCTTCCTCGTCCGTCCGCTCGTGGCGCTCGTGGTGAGGCACCTCGGTGAGGTCACGGGCCAGATAGATCCGGATGGCCTCGCTGGAGGATCCGGGGGAATTGAAGACATCGGCCAGGACATTCCATGTCCCGGCTGCCAGGTCCGCTTCCTCAGCGAGTTCCCGCGCCGCCCCCACCACGAAGTCTTCGCCTTCGACGTCCAGCAGGCCCGCGGGGACTTCCCAAAGGTCCATGCCCACGGGGTGCCGGTACTGCTTCAGCAGCAGGATCTGCCCTTCGCCATTCATGGGCAGGACGGCGACAGCGCCCGGGTGGTCGATGTAGTCGCGGGTGAGGGCGTCCCCGGACTCGGAGAGCTGGAAGGTGTCACTGACAACGTCCCAGATCCGGCCCTGGTAGACCTTCTCCGTAGACAAAAGACGGCGCGGGCTTGGTGCATCCCAAACCTGTTTGGCAGGGGTGGCTTCAGGTGTACCAGGCATCGCGCCGTCCTTTTTGTTCTATTGACTACTTAGCGGTAACGGTACCTGATGCTGCAGGCTCCCCCGCCGCGGCCGCAGCCGTGTCGGCAGCGCCCTCGTGGCCGGCACCCTGGTGGCCTGCACCCTGGTGGTCAAGGGCAGCCTTGACCAGTCCGGCGAACAGCGGGTGCGGGCGGGTGGGCCGCGAGCTCAGTTCGGGGTGCGCCTGCGTCGCCACGTAGTACGGGTGGACGTCGGCAGGCAGCTCAACGAATTCGACGAGCTTGCCGTCCGGGGACGTGCCGGAGAAGACCAGGCCCTTCTCGGCAATCTGCTGGCGGTACTTGTTGTTCACCTCGTAGCGGTGCCGGTGGCGTTCGCTGACCGTGGTCTTGCCGTAGGTACCGGCGATGACCGAGCCCTCGTCCAGCTTGGCTTCGTAAAGGCCAAGGCGCATGGTGCCGCCCAGGTCGCCACGGCCTTCAACGAACTCCAGCTGCTCCTCCATGGTGGCGATGACCGGGTACTTGGAATCCGGCTCGAACTCGCTGGAAGAAGCACCCTCCAGGCCCACCACGTTGCGGGCGTACTCGATGACCATGCACTGCAGGCCAAGGCACAGGCCCAGCACAGGCAGCTTGGTCTCGCGGGCGAACTTGAGTGCGCCCAGCTTGCCTTCGAGGCCCCGGATACCGAAACCGCCCGGCACGCAGATGGCGTCCACGCCGTCGAGCGCCTTCATGGCACCCTCACGGGTCTCGCACTCGTCCGAGGGGACCCAACGGATCTTGACCTTGGCCTCGTTGGCGAAGCCGCCGGCACGCAGGGCTTCGGTCACCGAGAGGTAGGCGTCCGGAAGGTCGATGTACTTGCCCACCAGGGCGATTTCGACCTGGTGCTTGGGGTTGTGGACGGCTTCCAGGAGACGGTCCCAGCTGGTCCAGTCCACGTCCTTGAACGGCAGGTCCAGGGCACGGACGATGTAGGAGTCCAGGCCCTGGGCGTGCAGGGTCTTGGGGATGTCGTAAATGCTGGGGGCGTCCGGGCAGCCGATGACGGCTTCGAGGTCGACGTCGCACATGCGGCCGATCTTGGCGCGCATGGCTTCGGGGATCTCGCGGTCGGAGCGGATGACAATGGCTTCGGGCTGGATGCCGATGGAGCGCAGGGCCGCTACCGAGTGCTGGGTGGGCTTGGTCTTCAGTTCCTGCGACGGTCCGATGTACGGGACCAGTGACACGTGGACGAAAAAGACGTTGCCGCGGCCCACGTCCTGGCGGACCTGGCGGGCCGATTCGAGGAACGGCTGGGATTCGATGTCGCCAACCGTGCCGCCGATTTCGGTGATGATGACGTCGGGGGCGTTCTTGCCTTCGGCAGGCAGCCGCATGCGGCGTTTGATCTCGTCCGTGATGTGCGGGATGACCTGGACGGTGTCACCCAGGTATTCGCCACGCCGTTCCTTGGCGATCACGGTGGAGTACACCTGGCCGGTGGTCACGTTCGCGGAACCTTCAAGGTTCTCGTCGAGGAAGCGCTCGTAGTGCCCGATGTCCAGGTCTGTTTCGGCGCCGTCGTCGGTGACGAAGACCTCACCGTGCTGGAAGGGGTTCATCGTGCCCGGATCCACGTTCAGGTAGGGATCGAGCTTCTGCATCGTGACGGACAGGCCGCGTGCCCGGAGCAGGTGACCGAGGCTGGAGGCCGTCAGTCCCTTACCGAGTGAGGACGCCACACCGCCGGTGACGAAGATGTGCTTGGTCATCTTGGAGGAGCCCGGGAACCGGGAATTTACACGGGAATTTGATCGCTGCACCACGGAATTCGAGCCTATCATCAATTGAGCCTTCCACGGATCGGGCCGAACCTGCACCCAAGCGTTCCAGTCTGCTGGGATGGGGCCACTGAATCAAGAGGCGTCCATCCGGATAGTCCAAAGCCAGCCCGCCCGCTCCCCCGCTTTTTGCCGCGTCAGGCCCGCTGTGGCAGGAGTTTGGCGTCGTCCAGCAGTTCCTGGGCGTGGGCCTGGGCGGACTCGGAGTCCTCCTGGCCGGCCAGCATGCGGGCGAGCTCACGCACGCGTTCCGGCCCGTCAAGGAGGCGGACGTCACTGGAGGTGAAGCCGGTGGCCGTGCCGCCGTCGGCTCCCCTGACGGACGTTTTGGTCACGGTGATGTGCTGGTCGGCAAAGGCGGCCACCTGGGGAAGGTGCGTGACTACGAGCACCTGGACGTGGCGTGCCAGCATGGCCAGCCGGCGGCCGATCTCGACGGCGGCACGTCCGCCCACACCGGCGTCGACCTCGTCGAACACAAACGTGGGAACGGGGTCGACGGCGGCGAGCACCACCTCGATGGCAAGCATCACCCGGGACAATTCACCACCGGACGAGCCCTTGCCCAGGGGCCGGGCCGGGGCACCGGAGTGCGGCTGCAGCAGGAAGGTGATTTCGTCCGCGCCGTGGAGGCCCAGTTGCCCGGAGGGCTCGAGGTTGATCACCAAGGTGGCGTCGGCCATGGCCAGGGCCTTCAGTTCGGCGCTTACCCGGGCAGAGAGGTCCTTGGCGGCCTTGGCCCGGATCTTGCTGATGGCCGCCGACTGCTTGGTCAGTTCTGCTTCGGCGCGGACCACCTCCGCGTCGAGGGCTTCGATGCGGGAGGAGTCGTCCTGCAGCTCGTCGTACCGGGCGCGGGCCTTTTCGGCCCACTCCAGCACTTCGTCGATGGTTGGGGCGTATTTGCGGACCAGCTTGGCCAGGGCTGCCCGCCGGTCCTCGATCTCGGCGAGCCGTTCCGGGCCCTCCGAGTCCAGGCCGGCCTGGTAACTGGCCAGTTCGGTGGCGATGTCATTGAGCAGGAAGCCCACTTCCGCCAGCCGCGCGGCGGCGGAACCGAGTTCGGCGTCGTGCTCGGCCACATGCTCCAGGGTGCGTTTGGCGGAATCCACCAGGGTGGTGGCGTCACCGGTCTCGCCGAAGTCCTCGGCGATGAGGGCCTGGTGTGCCGTGCTGGCGGCAATCCGCAGTTCCTCCACGTTGGCGAGCTTGACGGCCTCGGCCTTCAAAAGCTCGTCCTCCCCCGGCTGCGGATCCACCTCGTCGATTTCGGCCAGGGCCGCCTCCAGGGATTCGGCTTCGCGGAGCCGGTCCCGTGCGGCGCTCTGCAGGCTGTCCAGTTCTGCCTGGCTGGCCTTCCACCTGCTGTACAGCTCCTGGTACGCGGACAGCGGTCCGGCCAGGCTGTCCCCGGCGAACTTGTCCAGGGCTTCCCGCTGGGCCGTGGCGCTTTTGAGCCTGATCTGGTCCGACTGACCGTGCACCACCACCAGCGACTCGCCGATCTCGGCCAGGACGCCCACCGGCGCAGCCCGCCCACCGAGGAACGCACGGCTTCGGCCGTCCGCACCCAGTCGGCGGGCCAGGATGAGCTCAGCGCCGCCGTCGAACTCCTCGGCTTCGGCACCGGCATCAAGCGCACGGGCGATGGCCGGATGTCCGGCGTCAAGCTTGAGCACCGCTTCCGCGGTGGCACTTTTCGCCCCGCTACGGACTGCACCGGCATCCGAACGCGCTCCCAGCAGCAGTCCGACGGCGGTGACCACCATGGTCTTGCCCGCACCGGTTTCACCGGTTACCACGCTCAGTCCAGGGCCGAGCGGCAGCGTTGCGTCCGTGATGACGCCCAGATCGCGGATTCTCAGTTCTTCAAGCATGGCTTCACTTCGCAGTCGACGGATCGGGATCGCTGCCAGGGTTCTCCGCATGCGGTACCGGCAGCGGCGGCATGGGCCGTGGCGTCCGCACGATGGGGATGGGACCGGTGTGCACGGCATCGGACTTGGGCACCGGGCCGCGCCAGCCGTGGATGGGCAGCTCGAACTTGCGGACCAGGCGGGCCGAGAAGGGGGTCTGATGGGTGCGGGCCAGGCGGACCGGGGTGGCCGATTTGGTGACTTCCACGCGGGCGCCGGGCGGCAGGTCCACCGAGCGCCGGCCATCGCACCACAGGACCCCCTGGGCGTCGGTCCGCCCCAGCACCTCAACAGCGAGCCTGGACCGGGGCGATACGACCAGGGGCTTGGCGAAGAGCGCATGCGCGCTGATGGGCACGATCACCAGCGCCTCCACCTCCGGCCACACCACGGGGCCACCGGCGGAGAATGCGTAGGCCGTGGAGCCCGTGGGGGTGGCCAGCACGATGCCGTCGGAGCCGAAGGACGTCAGCGGGCGCTCGTCCACCTCGGTCACGACTTCCAGCATCCGTTCGCGGTTGGCTTTCTCGATGGCGGCCTCGTTTAAAGCCCAGGTGTGCCAAATCTTCTGGCCGCGGACCCAGACCTGGACATCGATGGTCATCCGCTCTTCAACGGTGTACTCGCGGCTGGCGATCCACTCCACCGTCTGGGCAAGGTCCGCCCGCTCGCTTTCTGCCAGGAAGCCCACATGGCCCAGGTTCACGCCCAGCAGCGGCACGTCCACCTCGCGGACCAGCTCAGCGGCCCGGAGGATGGTTCCGTCGCCGCCAAGGACCATGACCAGTTCCACATCGGGCAGCTGGACATGGTCGTGGAGCACCTCCACCGGCTGGGCCAGGTGCCCGAAGAAGCGTTCCATGTCGCCCAGTTCGGACTCCTGCATCACGGGGACCATGCCCGAAGCATGCAGCAGGGCGCAGGCTTCCCAGGCGGCCTTCAGTGACTCCTCGCGGCCGGTGTGGGCAAGGACCAGTACACGCCTGCTCATCAGGTTCCGCTCTCTAGTGGTTCGGCCAGATTTGTCTGAGCAAAGCAGCAGCTGCTGCCTCACGCTCTTCGATCTTAGGCAAGTCTTGGGTGATCCTGCGTTTTATCCACAGGAAGTATTCGACGTTTCCGTCCTGTCCGGGCAGCGGACTGGCCGCCAGGCCGCACAGGTCCAGGCCGGCGTCGAGCGCTGCCCTGGCCACCTTCTCCACCGCCATCCGCCGCTCGCGCTCCGACGTGACGACGCCGGTGCGGCCCAGGCGGTCCTTGCCGATCTCGAACTGTGGCTTGACCATCAGCACCAGGTCGCCACCGGGCTCGGTGCAGTCAGCCAGCGGCTGCACCACGAGGGTGAGGGAGATGAAGGAGAGGTCGGCGACCGTCAGGGCGGCCGGGCCGCCGATGTCCGCGGGCGCCATGTACCGGACGTTCATGCCCTCGTGGACCTCCACGCGGGGGTCGTCCCGGAGGTGCGGCACCAGTTGGCCGTGCCCGACGTCGACCGCCACCACGTGTGCGGCCCCCCGCCTCAGCAGGACGTCCGTGAAGCCGCCGGTGGAGGCACCGGCGTCGAGGCACCTTTTGCCTTGGGCCGATACGTCCGGGAACGCGTCCAGGGCGCCGGCCAGCTTGTGCCCCGCACGGCTGGCGTAGGTGTCCCGGTCATCATGTTCGACGGCCAGGTCCCGGCTGTCATCAACCTGCAGGGAGGCCTTGGATAGGACCTGGCCGCCGGAACTGACCTTGCCCTCGGCGATCAGCGAGGCTGCGTGCGTCCGCGACCTGGCCAGTCCGCGGGCCACCAATGCCTGGTCGAGGCGGACCGGCATCAGGCGGCCCCGCCGGCTTTTTCGCTGCCTGCGGGTTCGCTGTCTGTCGGTTCGCTGTTGAGGGCGGCCAGCAGTTCATCGTGCAGCACGTTGTACACGGCTTCGTGCTCCGCTGCCGGCATCCCGGGCAGGTCGAAAAGCCTGGCGGTGGCCTGTGCCACCTGCGGATCCCTGATGTCCTGCCCGCGGGCCTGCGGCCACTCCGGGGCCGGCTGGGCTGTCGGATGGTCCGGTTCGGTCAGCTCGGTCATTGAACCAGTCTAGTGATCCAGCCACACCAGCTTGGGCGCCTGCGGGGCTGCGGCGTCAGGCGTCATGGCCCACCATGCCGCGCATGCCGCGCGCCAGGAGTTGAGGTCGTCCTGGCTGCCGATGATGCCCACGGCTCCGTTCGCCACCCGCGCTGTCGACTGCCCGCACGTGTAGGTGCCGTCGTCGTGCGTTATCTCCGGGTACGGCCGGTGCAGGTCCGTAAGGTTTTCGATGATGTAAGCGGGACGTTCCAGGGCGCGGGCCGCCAGGATGGTCTCGCGCGAGTCGACGCCGGTCAGGACAGCCACGGTGGCGAAGCCGGCATTATTGCCGCCCAGGATGTCCGTGTCCAGCCGGTCGCCCACCACCAGGGGGCGCCCGGCGCCAAGCCGCTTGGCAGCCGAATGGAAAAGCGGCGCTTCCGGCTTACCCGCGACTTTCGGCTGCTGCCCGGTGGCCGCAGCGACTGCAGCCACCAGGGTGCCGTTTCCGGGGGCGATGCCGCGCGCCTGGGGAATGGACATGTCTGTGTTTGTGGCTACCCAGAGAGCACCGGCGTTCACCACGTAGGTGGCTTCCGCCAGGTCCTTCCAGCCAATGGCCGGGCTGAAACCCTGGACCACGGCGACCGGGTCCTCGTCCTGGCCGGCCACCGGCACCAGGCCTGCCAGCTCAATTTCGCGGGCGAGGGCCGGGCTGCCGGTGATGAGGATCCTTGACCCCGGCGCCAGCATCGAGGCGAGCAGCTCGGCCGCCGCCTGGGACGAACTGACCACCTGGTTGTCCTCCGCCGGCGCTCCAAGCTCACGGAGATGCGCTGCCACTTCCGCCGGTGATCGGGAGGCGTTGTTGGTGACATAGCCCAGGCCAATGCCCAGCCCGGAAAGCTGCTTCAGCGACTCAACAGCTCCGGGAATGGCGTGGGGCCCGGCGTAGACCACGCCGTCCAGGTCGGCGAGGAGTGCGTCGAAGCGGGAAACCAGGGAAACATCGCTCATCTGTGTTCAGTCTTCCCGGCGGTCTTCGTCGTGCTCGATGCCTGCGTTGTCCCGGGCAGCGGCGTCGTCCGCGTCGTCGGCGGCCACGGAGTCGTCAGCATCGGCGTCGTCGGCGGCCACGGAGTCGAGCTCGTCGTGTTCCACCGAGTCCTGGTCCGATTCTGCGTCGTCGGAAACGAAGTAGTCGGCATCCTGGTCGTCGATGCTGCTGTCCTGCGAGGACTTCGCCTCGGCTGCGCGGGCGCTCCCGGCAGTTGCCTCCGTGGGACCTGCTGCGGGCGTTTCGGCCCCAGCGCCCGTGGAGGCGCGGTCCAGCATCCGGCGGCGTTCTGCCTCTTCCCGGGCTTCCTCTTCCTCGTCCCAGCCGAGGTCGATGATTTCGGGTTCCTCGTCGGCGCCCAGGCCCAGGGCATTTTCTGCCACCACGGCCTGCCGGCTCCACTTCTGCGACTCGTCTTCGCGTCCCACCGCAGCCAGCGCGTCGGCGTAGGCGCGGAAGAGGCGCGGACTGTATGAGAATGCGCGGTTCATGTCCAGCTGCGGGATTTCAAGTTCGGCTACTGCCGCGTCCAGCTGGCCCAGGTCGGTGCGTGCACCGGCCGCGACGATTGCCAGTTCCACCTTGCCGGGGGCATCCAGGTCCTGGGCTTCCTCCGAGCGGGCCACATCCAGGGCGCGGTCGGGGCGTCCCAGGCCACGCTCGCAGTCCGCCATGATGGGGAGGTGGACGTTGGAACCACTGATACGGCGGAAGGTGCGGAACTCGCGCAGCGCCTCACCGTAGTGCCCGGCGGCGTAGGCAGTCAGGCCAACGGCTTCACGAACAGCGGCGAGCCGGCCGCCGCGGCGGCTGGCTGCCAGGGCGTGCTGGAAGGCAAGCTCCGGCTCGTCATCGATGAGGCGGCCGGCCATCACCAGGTGGCGGGCCACCCATTCCGAGCTCTTGGCTTCGAGGGTCTTGATTTGGTGCTGGGTGGCGCGGTCCAGCTCCTTGCCCGTAACGTCTTCATCGATTTCGGGTGAGCGTTCCCGGTCTGGGCGGTTGGCGCTGCGGAGGTCAGCGGCGTTGGGCACGCGGACAGGACGGTCTTCCTGGCGGTCGCGGCCAAAGCTGCGGGGGCCGGCGCCACGGCCGGACTCGGCGCGGGAGTCACCGCGGTCGAAGCTGCGGGGTGCGCGGTCCTGCCGGTCCCCGAACGGCTTGCGGTTATCGCCGCCACCAAAACCACGGCGGTCGCCTTCACTGTCGCGGCGCGGACGGTCGCCAAACGGCTTACGGTCACGGTCACCGAACTGGCGACGGTCGCCTTCACCGTCGCGGCGCGAACGGTCACCAAACGGCTTACGGTCACGATCACCGCCTGCAAAACCACGGCGGTCGCCTTCGCCGTCGCGGCGCGGACGGTCATTAAACGGCTTGCGGTCGCGGTCACCGAAAGGCTTGCGGTCACGATCGCCAAAAGGCTTCCGCTCGCCACCGCCGGCACCGCCGCCAAAACCGCGACGGTCGCCTTCACCATCGCGACGGGGACGGTCACCAAAGGGCTTGCGGTCACGGTCACCGCCCGCAAAACCACGGCGGTCACCCTCGCCTTCGCGACGGGGACGGTCACCGAAAGGCTTACGGTCACGATCACCAAACTGGCGACGGTCGCCTTCACCGTCGCGGCGCGAGCGGTCACCAAACGGCTTACGGTCACGGTCACCGAACGGCTTCCGCTCGCCACCGCCGCTAAAACCGCGGCGGTCGCCCTCGCCATCGCGGCGCGGACGGTCACCAAACGGCTTACGCTCGCCACCGCCGGCAGAGCCGCCGCGGGAGAAGTTGTTGCCATCGCGGTCGGACCGGGACCGGAATCCGCGGGGCTCACCGCCGGAGTTGTTGTTGCCGCGGAACGCGCCCCGGTCGTTGCCGCCGTTGCCACCGTTATGCTCGGCCATGTGGATTCCTCCTGTTGTGAGCCGACCACTGGCACAACTGCAGCCGCTCGTTTCGTTTCCTACGCAACCCGAAATCAAGCGCTTCGAAGTCCGTACATCTTCATCAATTCTAGTGGAGCCACCAAATCCCCCGGGACAGTGCGGGCCCTGGGACCGGTATCGTGGCCATCTTCACAACGGGGACAGCCTGCCGCTGCCCGGTGCAACCGAGCCGCAGGCATGAGCTCCGCCCGCCGGACGCCGCCGGCAGCTCACGCGTGCGGTGTTTTGTTTGTTAAATGTGGGAGGCCCCAACCGTGTGTGGTTGGGGCCTCGACCTTGAATGATGTTCCGGCGGTGACCTACTCTCCCACACCCTCCCGGGTGCAGTACCATCGGCGCTGTGGGTCTTAGCTTCCGGGTTCGGAATGGGACCGGGCGTTTCCCCCACGCTATGACCGCCGTAACCCTTTTACCCGTCACCAACCCGTGTGGGGGGTGGTGTGGGAAATCTGTGGTTACAACATGTGGTGTTGTATGTAGTTGTGTTGGTTCCTACCGTGCCCGTGTTGGGGGTTGTTGGTTGGGAACCACATAGTGGACGCAAGCAGAATTTTGTATGTATCTGTGTGGTGTAAGTTATTGGCCTATTAGTACCGGTCAGCTTCACGAGTCGTTAGTCCTCGCTTCCACATCCG
>NZ_JBWJAR010000017.1:0-91160 GCF_056389225.1 Pseudarthrobacter sp. rb
ACGCGTTACGGTGGGACACGAGGACCTCCTGGTTTGTGTTCGCTCTCGACAAGCACCACACAACACCCGGAGGTCCTCTTATTGCGTCAAATCCGTCCCCGAGTCACCAACCTGCCGGGACAGTACACCTAGAGGGCTTTGCGGTAGAGGTCGATGAGGTCCTCAAGGGACGCTCGGCGGGGGTTGCCTGGCAGGTCGGCTTGGACCAGTGCGTCCTTGGCCAGAGTTTCGATCACGTCTTCACTGACCCCCACTTCGGAAAGCTTCCGTGGAACACCGGTGTCGGCGGCGAGCTGATGGACGACTGCTGCAGCGGCGAGCGAGGCCTTCTCATCGTCGAGCCCCGTGGTGTCCACGCCCAGTGCCCGCGCGATGCGTGCGAAGCGGGCAGGGGCGGAGGAAATGTTGAAGTCCATGACATAGGGCAGGAACAGTGCGTTGGCCGTTCCGTGGTGGACGCCGAAGTGTGCGCCGAGCGTGTTGGCCAAGGCGTGCACGGCGCCTAGCCCGGCATCGTGGAACCCTATTCCCGCCATAGAGGAGGCTACGAGCATCTGGTACAGGGCTTCTTCATCGCCCTTGGACGCGGCCACAAGGTTCCTCCCGATGATTTCGATGGCGCCGATGTTAAGGGCGTCGGTGACGGGGTTGGCGCCCTTCGCCACGTAGGCTTCGATGGCGTGGGTGAGGGCGTCCATGCCTGTGGTGGCGGCGATGCGTCCGGGAAGGCCTGCAACGACCCTGCGGTCCAGCAACGCGATCTTGGCGAACATGAGGTCGGAGACGATGACCATCTTTACGTTCGTTGCCGGGTTAGTGATGACTGCGCCCTTGGTGACTTCGCTGCCGCTGCCGACAGTGGTCGGGACGGCGATGACCGGCAGAGGGTCGACAGTGACCTTGTCGACGCCCTCGTAGTCTGCGATCGATCCGCCGTTGGTGGCGACGACGGCAACGGACTTGGCGACGTCCATGCTGGATCCGCCGCCGATGGCCACGAGGATGTCCGCGCCGCTGCTCGAGCGCGCCTCTTCTGCCGCCTCGACGGTGGAAACGCCCGGATTGCCGACGACGTCGGAGAATACGTGGATGTCGAGCCCGCTGTCGTTCAAGACGCTGGTGACGATGTCAAGGATGCCGGCGGCGACGATGCCGGGGTCTGTGACGACGAGAATTTTCGTGCCCAGGTTCGGCAGTTCGCTGCTGAGTTGTTCCAGGGCTCCTTCGCCGAGGACGAGGCGCGGAGGGGAGGAAAAGTGCTGGCTCATTTTGTGCTTCCTTGCGGGCTAGTTGGACCTTCGACGATTGAGGAATTGCTGGACGGCTTCTCGCTGTTCGGGGCTTTCGCAGCACCGGCCCACTAGAAAGGCTTCGTGCTTCAGTCCTTGGACGATGCCTTTCCGTTCCCCTTCGTACACTGCCTGTTTGGCGGCGGCGACCGCGGCGGCGCTGTGCCGGATGACGCGGGCGGCGAGTTCGCACGCCGCCGCCACCGGGTCGTCCGAAACGGCATTCAGGAGCCCGATTTCGAGGGCACGGTTTGCGGACAAGGGGTCGCCGGTGAGGATCATCTCCAGGGCCCGGCCCTGGCCGATGAGTCGGGGGAGCCTTTGCGTGCCGCCCCAGCCAGGGAGGTTAGCCAGGGTGATTTCCGGTTGGCCCAGGCGGGATCCCGGGGAGGCGACGCGCAAGTCACAGGCCATGGCAAGCTCGAGGCCACCGCCGAATGCGACTCCGTCGATTGCTGCGATGACAACCTGGGGGGCGTCTTCGAGTCGGTCGAAGACCTCTTGGCCGCGCAGCATTTGTGCTTCCGCCGAGGCAGCGTCGAGTCCGACGAGGGTGTTAATGTCGGCGCCGGCGCTGAAGGCTCGCGTGCCGGCGCCGGTGAGGACGACGGCTTTCGTGGTGTGGTGGGCCGGGGTCTTGAGATCGGCGGCGAACTCTTCCAAGGCGGCGATCAGCTCGGTGTTAAGTGAGTTGCCTTTGGTGGGACGGTTGAGGGTTGCGATGAGGACGCCGTCGTTTTGCTCTCGGAGCAGGACGTTGTCGCTGGATGTGTTCATGCGTGTACTTTCAGTAGCTGCGGGTCGTGTGGGGGAAGGGTCAGGTTCATCCGTTCAGCGCGGAAGAGGGCACTGTCCATAACGCGCAGGTCGGGCGCAATTGCGGGCGTGAAGCCCATTTGTGAGAGAACATCCTTGTCAAGGTCGATGCCCGGGGCGATCTCGATAAGGACGGGGCCTTCGGCGCCGAGCTTGAACACGGCACGTTCACTGACGAAATAGACCTCCTGGCCTGTTTCGACGGCGTTCTTGCCGGAGAAGCTGATCTGTTCGACCTTTTTGACGAACTTGGGTTTCCCGGCCGGCGGCAGGCTGATGGTCCCCCTCCCGTCGAGGTGGAAGTCGCCCTTGGCGATGAATGTTCCGACGAAGACGACCCGGTGGGTTCCTTGGGAGATATTGACGAACCCCCCGATACCCGGGGCGCGGCGTCCGAAGCGGCTGACGTTGACGTTTCCTTCGGCATCTACTTCGGCGAAGCTCAGGACCGCGGTGTCAATGCCGCCGCCGTCGTACCAGTCGAACTGGGATCCTGCGTTAATGCTGGATTCGGCATTGCGGGCCAGACCGAAGTCGGTTCCGCCGGCGGGCACGCCGCCAACGTGTCCCTGCTCCACCGTGAAGACTACGTCCTCTGACCTGCCTTCCTCCGCCAGGACCGATGCGACACCGTCGGGCATCCCGAAGCCGAGGTTGACAACGTCACCGGAGTGCAGTTCAGCGACTGCCCGCCGGGCGATGACTTTGCGCACGCTCAGTGGCATGGGGTCGATTGTGATCTGCTGCAGGCGTTCGCGCCCCTCAAGATAGGGGTCTTCGCTGGTTGCGTGGGAGAGGCGTTGGGTCGGGTCGATGACGACGGCGTCGACTAGCACACCGGGAACCTGAACCAAGTGGGGGTTGACTTCTCCGAATGGGACTTGGTTGCGGACCTGGGCGATCACGATGCCGCCGTTGTTCTTGGCAGCCTGAGCGGCGGCCAGGATCTCGGCGAGTAGCCCTTCGCCTTCCATCGTGATGTTTCCGTGTGCATCTGCTGTGGTACCGCGGATGATGGCCACGTCAATGGGGATGACGGGGGTAAAGATCCATGTCTGCCCGGCAAGGGTGATGATTTCGTTGACGGGGTCAACAGCGGCAGCGTTGAGCCGGCCGCCCGATATGCGGGGATCGACGAACGTGTTGATGCCCACACGGCTGATGACGCCCGGCCGATGCCCGGCTGCTTCGCGTAGCAGGTGGGACAGCGTGCCTTGGGGCAGACAGTAGGCCTCAATGAGGTTGTCAGCCGCCAATTCCTGCATGTGGCGCGACCAGGCCCAGTGCCCTCCGACGACCCGGGTGGTCATCCCGGGGTGGGCGAACCGGTCAATACCGTCCCCGTTGCCCGAGCCCATGCCCGATACGTGGTATACGGTTAGGTTCCGGGGAGCTCCCTCATTCAGGAACCGTTCCTCAACGGCTTCCAGAACCGCCGCCGGTTCGTTCACTCCTCCACCGGATCCGTCCACCAGGACCGTGGCATCATCAGGTATTAGTTCCGCTGCCTCTGCTGCGCTGCAGAATTTCATTGATCCATTTTCCGTTCGACTTGGTCACTTGAGGGGTGACATGATCCTGCGCACCGCCCGATACATCCAATGTATGATCGGCTTCATTCCCCCTCAATAGCCAGAGCAAAATATTGTTAGCCATTACCAAATGAAGGGGTTACGATAGGGGAGGCAAAGGAGGTAGTACCGATGGCACAGACGAACGCTGAAGCGCAGGATGCTGTTTCGGACGCGGGGGAGAAGCCCCGTGTTGTCCAGTCGGTCGCCCGCGCCGTCGCCCTTTTGAAGATCTTGGCTGCCGAAAGCAGGACGATGACCCTCAGCGAACTGGCGAAAGCGGTCGGGCTGAGCAAGACGTCGACTTTTCACGTCCTGCGCACATTAGAGTTGGAGGGCTTTGTCGGCAAGACCGCAAATGCTTCCTACCAGCTGGACTGGGGCTTGTACGAGCTCGGCAGTTCAGTGATCCGGTCAGTGGATCTGACGCGGGTTGCGCGTGTCCATCTGGACGATTTGGCTGAGGTAACGGGGGAAGCAGTATTGTTGTCCATCTTGGATGAAGACTCGGTGCTGTACTTGGACCGAGGCCAGGCAACGGAGTCGTTTTCGATGGTGGCGAATATGGGACGCCGTTCTCCCTTGCACACGAATGCGTCAGGCAAGGTGCTGCTGGCTTACCAGCCCGAGGAGTTCATTACTCGGTTCCTCGGCAACCCATTGGCGTCGCGGACGCAGGCAACGCTGATCGATCCTCGGGAACTGGGGCAGGCCCTGTCCGCGGTTCGGCTCAATGGTTATTCCACGTGCTGGGAAGAGGAAGAACTGGGATTGTGCAGCGTGGCGGTGCCGATCAGGGACTATACGGGCGGAGTGTGTGCGGCCATGGCAGTGGCAGGCCCGAGCCAGCGAGTGAACTACACCTCTGGTCCGGGCCTGGTTGCCCTGCTGCAGGCGGCTGCGGCGCGCGTATCCCAGAGCCTGGGCGCACCGAGCAGCCGAAAACTCTCTTAGCGGCGGACGGGCTCCTTCGCCCCGAGCAAGTCCAATTCCGAGCGGAAAGGCATGCCCTCCCAGTCGCCGGGAACCACGCAAGCGAACGCCCCGACTGACACCGCGGTCACCAGCCTTTGCGGGACCGGTGCGCCCAGCAGATAGTCGGCGACATAACCGGCGACGAAGCCGTCCCCTGCGCCGACTGTATCGACAACTGAGACTGGTATGGCTTTTTGCGTGTAGGCGGCGCCGTCGATGAGCGCGTAGCAGCCTTGGTCCCCGAGCTTGATGACAACCTCGGCGGGTCCAAGATCTGCCAGCGCCGATGCCAGGGCCGCTGGGCCGGAATTTTCTCCGACAATGAGCGCGGCTTCGTCGTCGCCAGCGAAAACGATGTCGACCATGGGAAGGACTTTCCGGTAGAAGCTGGCCGCTTCTTCCGCGCTCCACAGCTGCGACCGGAAATTGAGGTCGAAGGACACGGTCATTCCGGCGGCGCGCGCTCTTTCCATTGCGTGGAGGGTTGCCGCCTGGGCGGAGGTTGAAAGTGCCGGGGTGATTCCCGTGGCGTGCAGCAGCGAAGCGCCCTCGAAAGCTGTGTCGGGAAAGTCCTTGGGGTTCAGTCGCGACCCGGCGCTGTCGCGGCGGTAGTAATACACCCTCGTGTTCTTGGGGGTTCGGCTTTCCTTGACCATCATTCCGGTAGGGGCTTCCGGGTCGGTGATGGTCTGCACATCGATGCCCTCCGCCCGCAGTTCGCGGGCAACCAGCTGGCCGAAGCTGTCCTGGCCGACGCGGCCGATCCAGGTCACGTCCGCTCCGAGCCTCTTCAGGGCGACGGCGAAGTTGCCCTCCGCGCCTCCTGTGCCAAGCTGCATGTCCCGGGTCAGTGCCAGCATGCCCGGCCTGGCGCTGCGGATCAGGGCCATGACTTCACCAAAGGTTACGACGCGCCCGTTCATGACTGCACTCGACGTTCGAGAGCGGCCTCGACTGCCCTTGTGGCACGCTCTTTGAGCGCTGCGAGGCTGCCGCCAGTGAAGGCGTCGCCAATCAGCGGCCCGCCCAGGCTCACAGCCAGCGCCCCCGCAGCCATCCAGCGGCCGATGTCCTCAATGCCGATGCCGCCCGACGGCACGACCTGGATCCCGGGAAACGGGCCCTTGAGCTGACGAATGTAGCTGGGCCCGACCGTCGAGGCCGGGAAGAGCTTGACGGCGGTGGCTCCGACAGCCCAGCTGGCGTGAAGTTCGGTTGGTGTGAGGCCTCCGGGGTAGACCGGGACCCCGGCGGCCGCGCAGGCCTCGACAATCGCCGTGTCAGTGACGGGGGTGACGAGAAAGTCGGCTCCCGCTTCAAGGGCGGCGAGGGCATGGACAACGGAGGTCACCGTCCCCACCCCGATATCTATGTCGTCCGGGACTGCTGAACGCAGTTTTTTGAAGCCTTCAATAGTTCCGGGGGTGCTCAATGTCAGTTCGATTGAATGAATGCCGGCTTCGCCCAGAGTCTCCACAACGGGAGCATAGTCCGCCGCGGCTCCTGCACGAAGGACGGCAACGACTGGGCATGACAGCAATGCCTGCGACGGTGGGACACGGCGTTCTGCTGTTCGGGTGTTCATGAGTTCTTTCTTTCGTTGTGTTCAAGGATGAGCTTCAAGGCCTGGGCGACGCCATGGTCGTCATTGCTCGCGGTGTGGAATGTTGCCGCGCCAAGCACTTCCGGCCTGGCGTTGGCCGGGGCGATGCTGGTTCCGGCGTAGGCAAAGAGACCCAGGTCGTTGGGCCCGTCCCCGAAGGCGACGACTTGTTCGGGCTCGATTCCCATGCCGTGGCACAGAACTTGCACGGCAGCTGCTTTGTCCACCCCCGCCCTAGTTATTTCGAGGTAGGTGGGATTTGATATCTGGGCGTGCACAGTGTCAGGCAGCATTGCCGCCAGCTCAGCGAGCTTATGCTTGTCCACCGCGCCGGTCATGAACATCAGTTTGTCCGGACCGGCGGTTTCGGTGAAGAGGCGCGACAACACGGGGTCAAACCCGACGATGCCGGACTCCCGGCGGACGTGGCTGTCTATCTCCGAGACAAGCCACCGATCACCGCTGAACCAGTTTGTTGGGACCCCCAAAGACATGGCCAGCCGCACGATATGGTGCGCCTCGATCAAGGGGATCATGTGCTGGCGGAGGCGGTGCAACTGCCCGGAAGCGGAGTACTGTCCGACGAAGGCCCCCTGGGAGGCGACGAAGGTGCTCGGTTCCGTGAGACCCGTTACGGCCAGGATCGGCCAAATTGCACGGGGTGCCCGGGAGGAAGCGAGGATGATCTGCAGGCCAGCGGCTCGGGCCTGCTTCAATACCGCGGCAGTTTCGTCGGACACCTGGTGGTGTGAGTCCAGGAGGGTACCGTCGACGTCGATCGCAGCAGCCCGCAGTTTTGGGTGTCCAGATCCTGGACCGAAGTGAGCTTGCGCTGCTGCGTGGAGCATCCGGCCCATGGTGTCTTCCTCTGCTGCTTGGGTGGTTCAGTCCGCGTCGCGAACGGAGGTCAGGTCCCGGTCCACCGTCTCGGGTGTGCGGATGGACTGGACGATGGAGATCCCGACGACGATCATCATGTACACGGCGACCGGCCAGTAGGACCCGGTGGCCCAGGCCAGCAGTGCCGAGCAGATCATGGGGGCGATACCGCCACCGAAGATCGCGGAGAATTCCCTTGCCACGGCCACACCGGCGTAACGGTACCGGGACCCGAACAGCTCGGCGAACATGGCGGACTGGGCGGCGATGGCGCCCTCGACTGCGAAGGCGAAACCGATGACGTACACAGCACCGATCAGCCAGACGTTGCCGGTGCCGGCCAGCCAGAAGGCGGGGAACGAGAACAGGAACAGGACACCAAGGATGAACAGGTTCACCGGTTTGCGGCCCCACTTGTCCGAAGCACGTCCCGCCAAGTAGGCGGCGGGGATTGCCACGACACCGCCAAGGAGCAACATCTGGGGAACCAGTGTTGCGGGCATGTGCACCGTTGAAATCAGGTAGGCACCGATGAAGACCTGGTAGATGTAAGAATGGGCGTGGCCGCCCACGTTGATGAAGAAGACCCGGGCGAGGGGTTTGCGGCCGTTCTTCAGTACTTCACGGACCGGTGACGAGGCTTCCAGTCGATCCGCCTTGACCTCTTGGAAGACCGGGGATTCCTTCATGCGGCGGCGGATGATGTAGGCGGCGATTGTGACTGCGATGCTAGAGAGGAACACCAAGCGCCAACCATAGGCTTCAAGTTCGGCCTTGGGAAGCAGCTGGACGAGGAGCCAGCCCAGTGCTCCGGCCACGGAGCCCACGGCGGCGCCGACCCAGACGAGCGAGACCATGGCCCCGCGCCGTCCACGGCGGGCGAACTCGGTCAGCAGGACAACCCCGCTGGCCATTTCGGCCCCAGCTCCGAAACCTTGGATGAAGCGGCAGGCCACCAGCAGGAGGGGAGCGGCGATGCCGGCCTGGCTGTAGGTGGGGAGGAGTCCAATGGCGAAGGTGGCGGTGCCCATGAGACTCAAGGTGGCAACCATGACGAACTTTCGGCCGAGCCGGTCGCCGAAGCGTGAGAAGAAAAGTCCGCCGAGGGGCCGGGCACCGAATCCGACAGCGTAGGTGGCGAAGCTTGCGATGAAGCCGATGGCCGGGTCGAAATTGGGGAAAAAGATCGTGTTGAAGATGACAGCGGAGCCGATGCTGTAGATAACCATGTCGAAGTTTTCCAACATGGTGCCGACAAAGCCTGCCCAGGCGGCCCGGCGGCGCTCGGCGAAGCTGACTTTGTCACTGTCATCGATAGCAGTGGTGGGGAGGTCGGAGCTCATGATGTTCCTTATCGGGTGGTGTCGTTGATTTTGGAAAGCTTGTGCAGGGCTTCGACGAAGTAGTAATCGCCCCACATCACGCTTTCGTTGACGCCGAGGTTGTTGCCCCGGTGATAGGTCGCCTGCTTGATGATGCCCTCCCAGCCGTCCACGGTGCGGCCGAGAAAGTCGGAGGTGCTCAGGCGGGCTAGGGTGCGCCGTGCGTAGGTTTCGTACGGTTCGGCGTCCGTTGACTCGCCGCGTGTACGGAGAAGTTCCGCCAATTGCAGCAGGGCCGAGGAAGCAATGCTGGCAGCGGATGCTTCGTACTGCAGTTCAGGGTTCGGGTCATCGAAGTCGTTCGGCGGGATGATGCGTTCGCCGGTGTGTTCGATGTAGTAGTCGGCACAGCGGCGCGCCGTGTCGAGAAACCGTTCGTCTCCGGTCCATTGGTACGCGGTTCCGAAACCGTAAATGGCCCAGGTCAAGCCTCGCACCCAGCAGGAGTCTGCCCGGTAACCTTGGTGGGTTTCCGCGCGCAGGAACTCGCCCGTGGCGGAATCGAACCAGCCCTCGTGGATGGTGCTGGAATCGCCCCGTACCAAATAACGGCGCGACGTGAGTGAGTGTTCTGCAGCGATCCTGGTCAGGGAGTCATCGCCTGACAATGCTCCGGCTTGGAAGATGATGCCGACATTCATCATGATATCGATGAAAGAGCTGCCGTCATCGACCCAGGTCTTCAGGTACTTTCCTGCCGGGTTGTAACTCTTTGCAAGGGTCCGGCCGGCAGTCACCAGTACCTCTTTGGTCTTCTCCGACGGCGCCAAGGCATGCCAGCGTCCCCAGCTTGGAGTCATCAGGAATCCAACGTCGTGAGTCCCGTCGTCGTGCTTCCGCGGTTCGACCAGCAGGCTGTATTTTTCCGCCTGTTCCCGCCACCATGGGTCACCTGTCCGCTCCGCGAAGATCCAAATCAGGCCGGCAAGAAACCCGGAGGTCCATCCCGGGGCCCAGGCATCGTCGTCGAAATGCCATTTCCCGTCTTCCGTGAAAACCGGAACCTTGCCCGCGTGGGTGGTAATGAGGCTTTTGACCTGTTCCCGTGCGGTGGCGAGGGTAGCCTCAAGGTCAAGGCAGGGCGTTGTTGCCTGCGTCGGGGTGCTCATGCGTAATAGCCTTTCTAGCTGTGGTGGAGTGCGATTAGAGGCCGACCGCGGCGCCGTGGTCGGTTGCGTGGCGCATAATGGATTCTTCTGTTGCAGTCTTGCCGTCCAGCTCGGCGGATACTTCGCCATCCCGGATCACCAGGATCCGATCCGCCAGCCCGAGGACTTCGGGAAGTTCAGAGGAGACGAACAGAACGGCAAGACCCTCTTGGGCGAATTCGTTCAGGAGCCGGTACATGTCCTGTTTGGCCCCGACGTCCACGCCGCGGGTCGGTTCGTCGGCGAGCAGAACCGAACATCCGGCGGCAAGCCACCTCCCCAGCACGCATTTTTGCTGGTTTCCCCCGGAGAGATTCCGGACGGTGAACCCGGCGTTGGGTGTCCTGATGCGCAGGCTCTTGATGAGTTCGTTGGTCTTCTGCTTCTCGGATCCAAGGTTCAGCACGCCCCCCGTGGAGTATTTGGAAAGGTCGGCAGCCGAGATGTTGAAACTGACGGAGTGGCTAAGAAAGAGGCCCTGGCCCTTGCGGTCTTCGGGCAGCAACCCGATGCCGGCGCCGACCGCCTGCCGGGGGTTGGTGAAGTCGACTAGCTTGCCATTCAGTTCGACGGTTCCTTCGGCGCGGCGGTCTGCTCCGGAGAGGAGCCGAAGGATTTCCGTACGTCCGGCGCCGGCAAGTCCTGCAATACCGACGATTTCTCCGGCCCGCAGTCGGAAGCTGACGTCCTTGACTAACGGTCCACCCTTGAGGTTCTGCACATTCAGAACGACGTCTTTCACCTGCCGGTCACGCGGAGGATAAACGTTACTCAGTTCCCGTCCCACCATCTGGTTGACCAGGCCGTCAGGGCTGATGTCCGCGACGGGTTGGGTGGTGATGGTCCTGCCGTCGCGCAGCACGGTGACGTTGTCCGCGATCTCGAAAATTTCCTTCAGACGATGGGAGATATAGATGAACGAGATTCCCTGTGCCTTCAGGGACCGCATGATGCCGAACAGCAACGCGATTTCAGTGTCACCCAGGACTGCGGAGGGTTCGTCCAGAACAAGCAGCCGCGCGTTCTGCGTCAGTGCCTTGGCGATTTCCACCATTTGCTGTTGCGCTATGCTCAAGTCGGCTGCTAGAACATCAACGCCGATCTTAACGCCAAGCCGCTCCAGGGCTTCCTGGGTCTGCCTTCGGGCCGCTGCCCAGTCGACAAGTCCGAGCCTTGTCGTAGGCATCCGACCGAGGAAGACATTTTCGGCGACACTCAGGTGCGGCGCCAGAGTCAGTTCCTGGTAGATCACCGCGATGCCAAGATCGGACATGCGCCGAGGGTTGCCGGTCTCTACTTGGGTGCCGTCGATGGTGACAGTGCCCGAGTCCGCGGTGTAGGCGCCCGAGAGAACCTTCATGAGGGTGGATTTCCCGGCACCGTTTTCACCCACAAGGGCATGGCATTCGCCGCTCCTAACCTCGAGGCTGACGCCATCAAGGGCAATGACTCCGGCAAAGTGCTTGCCAATCCTGTCCATCTTCAGGAGCGGAGTCCGTATGTCCGCGGCGACTGCAGACGCGCCATTATCTGGTGCTGTGTTCATTCTGATGCTCCGGTTATTGTCTTGTGCGGTCGGGGCCCGGGGGGCCGGTGGCGGGGCGAGAAGTCCGTGCCGATGAAGCCTGCGGCATCGTCCTGGCCAATACGTTGGGACTTCAACACAAAGGTCTTTGCGATAGCTTCACCCTTGGCCGCCTTGCGAGCAGTCTCAAGGGTCTCGGAAAGGCGGTACGCGTATGGGCCCGTTGGGGTGTCCACCATCTCCGCCAGAAGCGGGTGGCTGATCGTGCCCTGAGAAAAGCTGATGACGGACTTGCCGGCAGCGTCGCCGACTTCACCCCACTTGAAAGCTGCGACGGATGAGGTCATCAGGGCAACCGCTGCACTGCTCTTCTTGTGGCGGAACACGGTGTTACTCCCTACAACTGGGGGTGATGTCTGAGCGTGGACTGGGAGGGATCAGTCGTTGGCGTGTCGGTTCTGGACACGCTCCAGAATGACCGCGGCGATAACGATGACGCCCTTGATGATTTGCTGAGTGAAGGAGGATACTGCAAGCAGATCCAGCAGGTTGGAAAGAACTGTCACGATGGCCGCACCAATGATGGTCCCGGAGATCTTGCCCTGGCCACCGAACAGACTTGTTCCGCCGATGACAACGATGGCAATGGCGTCCAGTTCCAGGTTCATCCCCGCAGTGGGCTCTCCTACCGTGAGGCGGCTAACGTAGATGATGCCCGTCAGCGCTGCCAGGAGACCGGCAATGACGTAGACGATGAAGAGCGTGTACTTGACGCGGATGCCGGACAGACGAGCAGCCTCACGGTTGTCACCGACCGCGTAAACGGCCCGTCCGAACGAGGTATAACGCAGCACGAACGCTGCGGCAGCGGCAACCAGGGCGAAGATCAGCACGGGCACCGGGATCCCCCCCACATCACCCGCACCTATCCAGGAGAAGGCCTCAGCCTCTACACCAACACCGATAGGCTTCCCATTGGACATGGTCAGCGCAAGACCGCGGGCTATAGTCATCATGCCCAGGGTCATGATGAACGGCGGCACCTTCGCCAGATTTACGCCTACGCCATTGAGCACACCGATAAGCAGGCCGACAGCGGCACCGGCGCCCAAGGCCGTGCCTATACCGAAACCGTTCGCCAGGCAGTACGAAACGGATACGGCGGTGAGCCCAACGACGGCACCAACAGAGAGATCGATACCTGCAGTGAGGATGACGAAGGTCATGCCCACCGCGACAACACCGACCAGCGCCGTCTGACGGGCCACAATGATCATGTTGTCAACAGTGAGGAAGTAGGGAGTTGCTATATAAGCGACCACACAGAGGGCCAGAAGCACCCACCCGATGGCGCCCTGCTTCAGAATTCGAACGACCGCATTCCTGCGGGGATCGACCGTCTCGGGGGCGTTCGACGGGCGGTCATTTCCGTTTTGAAAATTGCCCACGCTGGCAATCTTTTGCGTGCTCATGACATGTCCTTTATTGATTCGAGTGCCGGGACTGCAGCGTCCTCGTGCTCTCTGCCGGCTTGGCGATCCAGCTCACGTTCGGGTCTATTCGAAGGTAGCCATTCCCGTGTGCGTGAGACAATAGCCAACAGCAAATAGGGTTCGGTCATTGCTAACAGTTGATACGCAGTCATACTGGTTTACATGAAAGAAACAGCTCCCCGTTCCTCTGCTGTTGGCAGCGTCGAACCTGACGTCAAACCCCCACGAACCGTGCAATCAGTGGCACGCGCCGCGCAGCTGCTGAAAATACTGGGGCGGTTCTCGAGGCCGACCTCCCTCAGCGACCTCGCCAGACGTGTCGAACTCAGCAAACCAGCGACCTACAATCTCCTCAAAACGCTCGAGGTCGAGGGGCTGGTGTCCAAAGATGAGGACGCGCGCTACCAGTTAAGTTGGGGCACTTACGAACTGGGAAGTGCAGTTGTGAGGTCCGTCGAACTTACGAAGCTTGCCCGATTCCACCTGGATCGATTGGCGGCAGAGACCAATGCAGCAGCGCTCCTCGGTATCTTGGACGACGACAACGTCCTCTATCTAGACCGCGGGCAGACCAGCAGCACCTTCGGAATGGTCGCAAACACCGGACGGCGATCATCCCTTCACGCCACAGCGTCCGGCAAGGTCCTACTGGCTCATCAGGACGAGGAATACAAAGCTGGCTACATCAGCCGAGGCCTGAAGGCCTACACGTCGAACACCATTACCGACGAGCCTTCGCTCCATATCGAGTTGGAGAAAGTCGTCCGTCGCGGCTATGCCACCTGCTGGGAAGAACGTGAAATCGGCCTTTCGAGCGTTTCGGTAGCCTTGAGAAACTCCGGAGGGGACGTTCAGGCCGCCCTGACCGTGGCCGCCCCGTCAAGCCGTCTTAACCCACGGAACCTAACCCGCTTCCTAGTTCCGTTGCAGTACGAAGCGGCGGCAATCTCAGCCAAACTGGGATGGAAGCCCCAAGAGTGAAGCCAGGCAGCCGCCGCTTAAGCAAAAACCTTTCTTGGTACGAATTTGAACCGACAGACTTCGCGGGACCCTAACCGGACATTCAGGAAATACGCGTGACGAGCGGAAAAATAGATGTTCTTTCGTCAAGCTGCAAGAAAGCCTGAATTCTCTTATACCAGAACATTTGTTTGAGGGTTACTCTCCAGATAACGTCTACTAATCGCGCAAAGAGTACGTACATGAGGATGAAGTAGTCGAATTTGAACAGCGGTTCGACCCAAAGTGGATGCACACCACCTGCAACCGCGGCCGGGGATCTTACAGTGGGCTAAGAACCTCAGGATGACACACAGCAGCACCGATGATGAGAATGTTTGTCTAGCCTTTGGCATCTGCGGAGCTGGAGTCGAGGAGCTGCCCTGGCTTAGCCCTATGGCCAGGAGGCGCGCCAAATTCACTGTGAAGCACCCCGACGTTCACTATCCGAACCGGACGGCGGACCAGTACCTACCGGGATTAAGGCCCAAGGCTGATGGAGAGCTTGTGAGGACCGTGACACAAACTCTCCATCCTGGATGGTGAGACCCAAACTTCCCGATTTCAGGCAACTTAGCATAAGTATTCCTGCCCACGTGAAGGGCGGTCGTGCCGGCTCGATCGGTCTTCAAAGGGAATTTCCCGGCACAGTTAGTCTGTGCAGCGTTCAGATAAAGACCGTTCAGGATCAACAGAATGTGCTGTAAGTACCCTGTGTCCATCTTGCGATAACAGGTGGTGATTCCGTCGACACATGCAAAGCCCCGGCAACAGATCAGCGAGTTCGATGCAACCCATTGGTACTGCTGCCGGAGCCAGACCCGCAGGAGCCGGGAGCAGGACCGACGCAAAGGCGCGGGCCTGCCGGTAAGCAAGCACGCGTTTTAGTGACCGTCGCCCTCCTCGAATCGTAATCACCCTGCCCCCTCATTGCTTACGGGCCAGGAGGATCGCCTGAATCTTCCGACTAATCCTCTCAGAGCGTTGCCGTGACTTTCTGCAATCCTCGCGGCCGGTCTGGATCCTTTCCGCGGGTTGTTGCCAAGTGCAGTGCGAGCTGCTGGAAAGGCAGGATTTCCAACAGAGGTGACAGTTCTTCCGGGACCCCGGAGGGAAGGACTATTCCGCTTCCAGCGATGGCTACACTGCCGGAGGTTCCAACGCAGAAAGTTTCTGCATCCGTTGCTTTAACGCTGGCGAGAATTTTGTGCATGGCATTTCCCCCTCGTCCTTCTGCGGCAACAGCTAGCACCGGTACATCCGCGTCAACCATGGCCAAGGGTCCGTGCATCAGGTCGGCGCCGGAGAAGGCCAAGGCACCCGTATAGGACGTTTCCATGAGTTTGATTGCGCATTCCCTGGCCGTGGGATAGGAGTAGCCGCGGCCGGTAGACACGATTTTCTGAGCGAAGCGCAGACGGTGTGCCAAGTTGACGACCAGGCTTTCCTGTCCCAAAACCGTGGCAGCAAGTTCAGGCATTTTCCGCGCTGCCGCGTCCGCATCGCCCCTCAGCGCCTCGAGGAGCAGGTAGATGGCAAGTAGCTGTGAAGTGTAGGACTTGGTTGCTGCGACAGCCTGCTCCGGCCCTGCCATGATGTCGATTGATATCTCCGCAGATCGGGCCAGCGCTGAAGCGGGATTATTGGTAATGGCTAAGGTTACGGCACCTCGCTCGCGTGCTGTTTTAAGTGTTTCGAGCAGGTCCGGGGAACCTCCGGACTGACTGACAGCGACCACGAGAGCGTGTCGAAAGTTGGGGCGGGCCCCGTAGACGCTCATAGTGGAGGGTGAAATCAGGCCAGCTGGAAGGCCGTGAGTAATTTCAACCATGTATTTGCCATAGAGTGCCGCATGGTCGCTGGTGCCGCGGGCGGCGAAGAAAACAGAACTTGGGTTGCTCCTGGTTATTTTTTCCGCCGCCTTGGCTATTTGCTTTCTACCCTCAGCCAGCAGCCTTTCCCACGCTTCTGGCTGCTCTTTTATTTCAGCGGCCATGAGGTGTCCAGCCGTGGCGGGTTCGGGCGGTGGGATTGTCATTTGTTCTCGCTTACGGGGGTGAGGGCAGTACGGAGAGTCAACTCGGCGCGGCTAATGGCATCTGGTTCAGCGCCGGCAGCCTCAAGGGCCAAGAGGCCCGCGCCAAGTATGGGTGGGGCAGTGACCAGTTCGATGTGAGCACTGGGTGTGCGGGTCGCCAAGCCTGAGACCACCCGCGTCATCAGACGTTCATGATTAGCTGCAAGGACGCTGCCGCCAAGGACTATGGGTACAGGGCTGTCTTGAAGGGCAAGTCGTCGTAAGGCGGTGGAGGCCATAACTACAATTTCCTCTGCTTGCCGATCCACTTCTGCACCGGCAACTAGGTCGCCTTGAGATGCGGCAGCGAAAAGCAGTGGCGTGAGTTGAACAATAGAGCGGTCCGGAACTCGTTTAAAATGGATCGCTTCAAAGACCTCTGAGACCGTGTCAAAGCCGTAGGCATGTGGGACGAGTTCCTGCAGCAAGGATTTCGGCCCCCTACCGTCTTCGGAGCGCGCCGCATGCCACAGAGTCTGGGAGCCAAGACAAGCTCCCCCGCCCCAGTCACCGGAGATTTTGCCTAGGGACGGAAAGCGCGCCGTGGCCCCGTCTGCCCGTATCCCAATGGCATTGATGCCAGTTCCACAAATCACGGCCGCTGCGTCAGGCGCCTTCGTTCCGGCCCGTAGCAGCGCAAAAAGATCGTTATCCACCACGGTGGGCAGGCCGGATGCTCCCTTAGCCCAGCTTTCTTTCGCCACTGCCGCGGCATACTGTTCAATTTCAGTGTGCAGGTCCATGCCTGAGAGGTATAGATGGGTGCGGGTCACAGGGCGGCCAGGGGCCGCAGTCATGACTTCCTGGACCAGTCCCCGGATGATGGCCACAGATGCTGCAACTCCGAGCCTGTGAGGATTGGAACCGGGGCCCCGTTTGCGGAACAGCAGTTCTCCCTCGAGACTCAGTGCCACCACGTCCGTTTTGGAGCCGCCACCGTCAACGGCCAGGACAAGCCCGTCCTGCGGGCCCTCAACGTCCGGTGTTCTGGCGTGCTGTCTTTCCAATAGTGTCATTTGGCCCAAGCCAAATGCTCGCGGTTTGATGCAATAAGAAGATCTGCGAGTTTTTCGGCCTTGTCATACTGGCCCACGAACGGATGGGCAAGGAGTGCCCGAACGACGCGGTGCCGCCCCCCGTGCAGGGCTGCCTCCAAGGCTAGACGTTCATATCCAGCGACGTGGCTGATCATAGCGGTCATATCCTCAGGAAGTGGCGCTACCGGCTGTGCCGTGAGCTTTTTGGCTTCAACAACGGCTGGCACTTCGATGACGTGGTCGTCGGGAAGGAACGGAAGAGTGCCGTTGTTCAGAAGGTTGACAACCTGAACATCTCCTCCGTCCCTTGTCAGTGACGACATCAGGTCCACAGCCGCTTCGGAATAGAAGGCCCCGCCGCGCTCTGAGAGTTCGGCGGGTTTCTCGTCAAGGCCGAGGTCGGCATACTTGACCAAAAGGCTCCGTTCGACCTCCATCACTTCTTGCGCGCGGCTGGGCTCCTCCCGCTGGTGAGCCAAGATCTGATCGTGCCGGTAATAGTAGCGCAGGTAGTAAGAGGGAACCGCGCTCTGCAAAGCCAGCAGGGAAGCGGGCAGCCTGACCTCGGCAGCAATCTCGTCCGCTTTTATAGAGAGGAGTTCGGGGAGGACATTCCGAGTGCTCCCTTGGGTCGTGAGGTTGACTCCCAGTTCCCACGTGAAGTGGTTCAGCCCGACGTGATCGAGGGAAACGTTCCTGTGGTCTGCGCCGAGCATCGCGGCGAATTTCCGCTGGAAGCCTATGGCCACATTGCAGAGTCCGACGGCGCGGTGGCCAGCCTGCAGAAGCGCGCGCGTGACGATTCCGACAGGGTTGGTGAAATCGATGATCCAAGCATCCGGTTTCGCATGGCGGCGGATGATTTCCGCAATTTCGAGTACGACCGGCACGGTACGCAGGGCCTTGGCCAGACCGCCAGGTCCCGTCGTTTCCTGGCCTACGCAGCAGACTTCGTGGGGAAACGTTTCGTCTCCGTGGCGCGCAGCCTGGCCGCCCACGCGAAGTTGAAGAAGAACGACATCGGCGTCTTCGACTCCCTGAGCGACGCTCTGTGTTGTGCGGATTTTTCCTGTATGTCCGGCCTTGGCGAACATACGGCGTGAGATCCCTGAGACAAGTTCGAGTCTGGAGGCATCCGGGTCAACAAGCCAGAGCTCTTCGATGGGTAGCAGGCTGCTCAGGCGTGCGAAGCCGTCCACCAGTTCGGGCGTATAGGTAGAGCCTCCACCGATTACGGTAACTTTCATGATTTATCCCTTTACTCCCGAGAACTTGACGCCCTCGATGAATTGTTTTTGTGCGAGAAAGAACAGAATGACGACAGGGAGCATGACCAGTAATGTCGCGGCCATGGTGAGATTCCACTGCACCTGGTGGAGGCCCTGGAAGGATGCAAGCCCTAACGACAAGGTCCAGTTGGCCTGGTTTTCCCCTGCGTAGAGGAGGGGCCCGAAATAGTCATTCCAGGTGTTGAGGAAGCTGAAGAGAGCTGCGGCTGCGATTCCTGGCTTCGCCATGGGCAGGATGACCCGGAACAGTGTGCCGACCTCCGACGCCCCGTCCACCCGGGCGGCGTCCGAATAAGATTGGGGAATGGTAATAAGGAATTGGCGCAGCAGGAAGATGCTGAAGGCGTCTCCGAAGAGATTCGGAATAATCAGCGGCCAAAGCGTACCGGTGAGGTCAACTTTGGCCCACAGGACGTACATAGGCACTGCCATTACCTGTGGTGGAACCATCATGGCAATGATGACGAGGTAAAAGACGGCATTGCGCCCGCGCCACTTCATCCTGGACAGTGCATACGCGACGGGAACGCTGGAGATGAGCATGAAAACCGTTGCAAGCCCTGCGTACAGCAGTGAGTTGACTAAATATTGCAGCATAGGGGCTTTGTGGAAAACTTCTCCAAAGTTCTCCCAGTGCCAACTAGTCGGCCAGAGGTTTCTGGTCAGGGCCTGCCGGTCATCCATGAACGCAGTGAGCGCAATGAAGACGACCGGCCCCATGAAGCCGATGACCAGAACGATCGCGATCGAGTGCAGCCCGATCCAGGACAAAAGCGCCTGTCGACGGCGGCTTCCGTTGGATTGTGTGAGAGTCGTGGTTGTCATCATCTACTCCTCCTCGCCGATGCCGGCTGAACGCATCCTGCGCACCAGGACGACTGTGAATACGGCTGAAACGATGAACAGAACAACAGCCATAGCCGCCGCGTAGCCCATGTGGTACTGATGGAAACCCTGCTCGTAGAGCCACATTGGGAATGTGAGGGTGGAGTTGTTCGGGTAGCCGATGGTCTGGCTCGAGCCAGCGACATTCGGGTTTCCAGAAGCTGCGGAACCTGCAACGACAGCCTCGGTAAAGTACTGCAGGCCGACGATGATGGAGTTCACGACCGCAAAGGTGAGCACCGGGGCCAGAGAGGGGAGGGTGACATGACGAAATTGGTTCCAGGCACTAGCCCCATCCAGGGCTGCCGCTTCATAAAGTTCCTGCGGCACGTCAAGCAGCGACGCTAGCAAGATGACCATCACTGTGCCGGAAGTCCAAAGAGCCATCACCGTCAGCGCGGGCTTGGCAAAGGCGGGGTCAATGAACCAAAGGGGGCCTTCGATTCCGAAAAGATTAAGCAGTTGGTTGAGGGGGCCTGTGGAGGGATTAAGGATGAACACGAACGCCAGGGCTGCCGCTACTGGAGGGGCCAGCGAGGGCAGGTAGAACAGGGTACGAAATATACCCGACCCCCGCTTGATCTTAACCAACACCATGGCTGTAAGGAGCCCGAAGCCGACACGTCCTACCGTAATGGCAACAGTCAGCCACGCCGTGTTTCCTATGGCGGTCCACATCAAGGGGTCCTTGGTGAACATGAAAATATAGTTGGAGAAACCCGTCCACTTGGGATCGTTGATGAGGTCAAAATTGGTCAGGGAGTAATACAACGTCGCGAGCAGCGGATAGAGGATAAAAACGGACATCCCGATGATCCACGGCGCCATGAAGGCCATGATCGTCAACCGTCGGCGCAGACGCGAATTGCCAGGGGGCGGGCCCGGGACGGCGTTGCGAGCCACCCCGGGCCTTGTCTTTGTAACGGTCATTACCGGCCCAGCGTCGCGCTATCGTCAATTTGCTTAGCCACGTCAGCCAAGCCGCCGTCCAGATCCTGCGTCCGTCCTGTGGCGTAGTTCAGAGCGAAGTCCTGCATGGTCTTCAGATAGCCCCCGCCATTGGCCGACGATGGGTTGCTCTGCATCTTGCCTCCGAACAGATCGATGAACGTCTTGAACTGGGGAGTCGCTTCGTCCTTGGCAGATTCAAGTGCCTGGGTAGTTGTCGGCACGTTTTGCAGGGAGTCGGCCAAACCGGTCAGAGCTTTATTGTCGGTAGCAAGGAATTTGACGAGTTCCCATGCAGCGCCCGCGTTTTTTGCGCCCTTGGGAATGCCTAGGATGTTTCCGGAGGTGTAAGTGGTTCCATACAGTTCGGGGCTGCTGTCCGCCACAGGAAAAGGAGCCGTAGCGTAGTCCAATCCGGGGGCCTCATCCTTAATAAATGCTGTCCGCCATTCGCCGTCAAGCATCATGGCAAGACTGCCGGTTTGAAAGGCGTGATCCGCGGAGAACTCCTGGCCTGCTCCGGCTACAAACTTGCTCAGCTTGTCGGCGCCCAGTTCCTTTGTCAGGTCCTTCTGCCAATTCAGCATCTCTTTCCAGCCGGGATCTTTGGCTACTGCGGACTTGCCGCTTTCGTCGACCCAGTCGGCGCCAAACAGGGGGGCATACATTTGTACCCTGTTCTCATAGAAACCCGGAGTCGGAATGAAGCCAGCCACCTTGATGCTTCCGTCAGCGTTGAACTGTGTAAGTTTTTTGGCGGCCGCGTTCAGTTCACTCATGGTTTTTGGGGGTGAGCTGATCCCCGCTTCGGCGAAGAGCTTCTTGTTGTAATACAGCCCGAAGGTGTCGGCAAGGAGAGGCATGGCGCACCGGGTGCCTCCGAATGTCGTATAGGCCCGGGTCGCCTCGGGGAACTGGTTCAAGTCGAAGTTGTCACGCTCGAGGTAAGGCTTTAGGTCCTGGAATGAACCCGAACTGCAGAACTGGCCCAGGTTGTTAGCATTCGTCGAGAGGGCAACGTCTGGAGCGTTTCCTCCGCGGATCGCTTGGGTAATCTTTTCATCGTCCTGACCACCCTGGCTTTCGATAGCGATATTCGGATGTGCGGATTCGAACTTGTCCAGCGCGCTATTGAAAGCTTCCAGTTCTCGGTCTTTGAACTTGGCCCATACGGTTAGCGTGATCTTCTGGTCCGCAGATGGTGCTGCCTCCGGCGATGTAGCGGACGTACCTGTGCCACCGCAACCGCTGATGCCCAGCGTCAATGCCAAGCCCAGAGCGGCGACTGTTGTTGCCTTATTCATGGTTTCTCCATTCGTTTCAGGTGTTTGTTGGGTGCGCGAAAGTTAGCGTGCGAGGCTCTGCAAGCGCGCTTGGGTCAAGGGTTGGGCAGGAAGTTTTCGGACCTGCAGGATGATGAGAGTTAAAGTGCGATAACTGAACCGGTCGCGAATGCCTTTGTCCGTGCCTGCGACACGGCCGACTGAATGGCACCTGCTATAACCGCTCCAGCACTGATCGGATATGAGATCACCGGAACAGCTTCGACCCGCGGTGTTGATAAAAGATCTGCAAGTTTCTCTTGCACGAGAAGAGCGAAACCGGGCCCTCCCGCTGCACTGAACCGTCCACCAAGGAGGACTAGTTCAGGGTCCAAGAGTGTTACAACAGCAGTGAGGCCGCAGGCGGTACGGGCAGCTAGATCGCTGAAAAACGCTTGCCCTGCCGATCCCTGCTCACATGCAGTGCGGATAGCCTCTACCGGGTCATTCCCATCAAGGCCGTGGTCCCGGGCAAGCTCTTGAATGGCGGCCGGACTCAGCAGTTGCGACAGCTTGGCTCCCGGCCTGGTCGTGCCGTTTACGGCTGCGGCGGGGTCAGGCACGAGGATGTATTCAATTTCACCCGCACCACCGCTGGTGCCCCGAAACAGCTCACGGTCCAGGACGATGGCCGAACCGAGGCCCTTATCGAACCAGATAAGAACGAAGTTGTTCTTATCACCTATCAAGTCGTTCTCAAGTTCCGCAAGGGCCATGAGGTTCACGTCATTTTCAATCTGGGTGCTAACACCTGTGGCCTGCTGAAGTACCGAAACCATGTTTTGGCCCTCCCACCCGCTCAACAGGTGGGGAGTATATTTCAAAACTCCAGTGCGCGGGTCTAAAGCCTCAGGAACGCCAACAACAAAATGCAAGACTTTATCAGTGCTTATGCCTGCCTCGTCACAGGCTGCATCCAAGCATTTGCGCACCTGCACTGGAAGAGCTTCTGTGGACAGCGGCTGACTGCACCGGCCTCGGTGTCGGCCGCGTAGGTCACTAACCAGCACCTCGACGCCGTCAGAGCTACAGTGGGCAGCCGCCGCAAAGCCAGCATCCGCCTTGACACTCCAAAGCTGGGCCTTCGGCCCTGGGCCCCCATCCCGTTTGCCCGCCTTTTCCACCAAACCTGCCGCTTCCAGCCGTTGCAGCAACTCTGCAGTTGCCGGCTTGGACAACCCGGTCAGCTCCTCCAAGCCTGAACGGGAAACGGGACCAGCTTCCAGCATGTAACCCAGGGCCGCTTGGTCGTTCATAATCCTCAAGCGGCTGGGTGAGCCTGATGACATGCTCCTATTAATCTTTCTCTTCGGAATTGGATGGAAAGTTTCCAATCGATTACTCCAAGTTAGCACGGAGGGCGGCTTTGCAACAGGGGCAAATGCCTGCACGTATTGCGTGAGCTTCTGCTGTCTGTGGGGCAGGGCGGGCTTGACCCGCACGCGCATCCCTTCGGATCCCTGCGAAGCAGCCGCCAGGTACCATACCGACGGTTGGCGTCGCATGCCGTGTTGGCCTACTCAAGGAGCGCGTAGCTTGACCATTTCCTAAGGTCTGGCATGAGGGCGAGGGCTTGGACGAGCCAGAAGGAGCAGGGTTGGAAGGCTCCTTCCTTTCCAGGGAGTCCGTCCACACTCTCGGGTTCAACACCAGACCGGGTCGAACTCTTCGGCCGGCAACGGTGCCAGGAACGGGCGCTCGGCGGCGAAGTCTTGGCCGATAGTGCGGATCCTGCCATCGATCCGCCGCTGATCGCCTTGAACCCCCCGGCTCTGGATCCGGTCGTTGAGCTCCTCAAGGGACCTCGTCACTGGCATCGGGGTAAGCCGGTTGCGGCGGAACCAGCCCACCTCGTCCTCGACCCCGCCTTTCTCGTGAGCGCCGGCAAGACCTGGCTGGCAATAAAAGGCATCAAATCCATAGAACGAGCGGGACAACACCCACCGGTCGTTTTCCGGCGGTTCCGCCCCTGCCCGAACACCACGGCCTGACTGCACTGGTGAGGTTGTCATAGCGGATGTGTTTGACCGGCACGCCGCCGATCTGGTTGAACGCCTCAACGTGACCTTCCAGAAATGCTTCCTGGGCCTGGGCGGGGTAAATCCGGTGGATGGCTTTGCCGGAGTGAGACAGCCGGAAGATGAACATGTGGCATTTCGTCTTTACCCCGTAAAGCACGATCCAGACTTCACCGAAGTCCACTTCCGCTTCCGCGCCCGGGGCGGGCTCCTGGGGAACAAACACCTCAACCCGGCGGCCGGCCTCCACATCGATCTGCGCCCGGCGGACCCGAACTTAGTCACGCACCGTCGAATACCACAATTCGTTCACTCCATGCTCCTCGATGAGCCGGGCAAGAATCCTCCGGAGTGTGACGCTGCTTCCTCGGCGCCGTCGTGTCCTCGACGAGCATGGCGTCGATCGTCGGCTTGAAAGGATCAAGCCGAGGCGAGGATCGTACAAGCTCCCGGATTGACGCGCCCTCCACCCGGGCATCCCTCCGAATCTGCGCGAACAACTCCACTCTTGACCCCATCCCGGCCCTCCCGTCGTCGATCCAACACTGGATGGATCAACATTCACCGGTGGTACCCTTCAAGCCGTCATTAGGCTCGGCATGTCCGAGGGGTGGGTACCGTTCGGGCCGTCCTAGTGGGCTCCGATCAGACTGACATACTCACGTCCGCCTCCTGTGTGCGGTACGACACTCAGGACCCGCGGGCGTGAACAGGGAAGGATCACGGGGTCGAGCAACTCACCTTAGGTTGTCAGTCGGTAATCCTGCTGGTCGGCGAGCCTCACTTTGATGCGCGGCACCACGTTGTCGATTCTGGAGCTCCTGGCGCAGCCTCCTGCTCAAGGGGGGTGAGCAGGAGGCTGCGGGTCATTGGGTGTTCGGTATGCCGGCCGGTGAGACCGTAGGTGCCAGCGGCTTCGGTGCGGACGCTGATGATGCGCCCGTCCTCACAAGGAGTGTCATGGGTCCTGTCTCGGGCGATTGCGAACGGTTCAACGCCTCCTTGGAGAGGTCCATGAAATAGGCCACGTTGTCGGGTTTCGGAGGCCTGGTATGGTAACGGATGCGATAAGGTCACCCGGCGGGCGGGGTAAGCCGGCGCCGGAGCCGTGAGGCATAGTCGCTGTAGGCTGCGGCGATGTCTTCAAGGTCAACCATCGGAGGGAAGTCAATTGCCGACTGGTGCTCGGCCATGAACTGCAGTGTTTCTTCAATAATCTTCTGCTCGTCACGGTTTCCCAAGCCGATTTCCTCGAGAAAGTCGGGGTTTAGGCGGAAGAGAGACTCCACTGTTTGTCCCTCCGCGTCAGCGCGTACCAAGTACTCGTTAGGGTTCACGAGTACTATCTCGTACGAATTACCCACAGCTCCGTCCCTTCCACTCCCAGACATCCGTTAGCCTCCTGCGCTTGGGCTGTCATCGTTGTCCCCTCTGTGCCTAGCCGGCTTATTGCTGGTCAGCAGCGGGGTGGTCTTTACGTTCCGCCCAGACGTGCCCTTCGTCGTCGCGCTCTATCTCTATATCCATTAGCTGTTGTATGAATGAGGCTTCAGCATCATCGTTTTGTGAATGATGGGCGTGCCGATTGGAGTTCGATCAGGCGGTCCATACAGGTTCATTATTAGTCGCTCCAGCGAATTAGTGAACCTGCCGGCGAGGTGCGAGTTCTCGATGTGAAACATTTTGTCCGCCTTGTTTATGTTTCGGATATCTTGGTGCCCCAAGCTCCTCCAGAGGCATTACTGAGAGGGCCGGTTCATGGTGACGGTTCGAAGTGCCACTGGCGGCATCGACGCCCTCGAGCGACACCTGGTTCAGGTCATCCGAACCATCGCGATGGGCCCTGCTGCCCGGGCTTTACTGGCCTCGTGGTTGATGGAAGCCGTGTGGTGTGGTCCTTGAACAGGGCCGTTGCGGCGCATTCCCGTGCATCTCGGATGCCAGCAATCGCCGAGTTCCGATTCGAATACACTCCGGACACTGCCAGTACTTCACCGGCTGGGGAGAGTAGTCTGAACTCAAAATCCCCGGGGTCTGTTAGCAAGAGCTCGAACGTGCCGGCTCTGGCTGCGCTTGTCCTTGTGACGGGTGCTTGATTTGTTGTTTCAACTGGACTGACCGGACGCAGTTTGAGGTCTTCTGTTTCCGGGGCCCGATCCGCGCCTTCGACCGGGTCCTGGGAGTGGGAGCGTATTTCGGGATATTCCCGGGAGTTATCTCCCTCAGCCGGTGCCTCGCTGTGCACCCGTATATTGTCTGTACTTGAATTTCCCATTTTGGAGCCTCTCTTCCCTGTACGGGTACCTACTTGCGAGGTCATGCTGTGGAGTCAGTTTCCGCTGCCTTTTGTCTTCCGGGCTGTTGATCAGAGGGGGGGCCACATGCCGTCGGGGAGATCAGGTTCGTCGCCGACGAGAAAGTAAGTGCTTGTTCCTATCAGGAGGAAGCCCAGGACGCCGACTGCCGTCACTTGCGAGGCGATTCCTGCGATGAGCAACACAACGCCGATCACGGACGCCATGACGGCGAAGTAGGTAGTGGCCCCAAATCGTCGTTCGATCAACCCGGAAGATAGTTCCTCGGCCAGACGCGGGTCCTTGGTGACCAGGTCGAGTTCCAGTTCGTCGAGCAGTTTCTGCTCTTTGTCTGACAAAGGCATCTGACGCCTCCCCTGATACCGCTGCCGGGCCTTTTGAAGGGCCCTGCAGCTCAGCCTTTCAAGTAGCATGTGAGCCGTTGAAGGATTCTAAATCTAACATTTCAAATGTTAGTAATCTGACCATAGGAGGGTTTCTGGGGGAAGTCAAGGAGTCTCCTCCAGGCAGGGCTCACGGTTTTCTTTGATCAGGGTGCACAGGACTGCTGCTTCACTGATGGCAGGTTCCCTCGTCGCCGTCAACAGCGTTAGTGGCCGGTGTTCGGCCAGGACGCGGAGGCGTTCAAGGACATCGGCAGCTTCGGGCGCCCGAAGTTCGGACTGGTATCGCCGGTTGAACTCCTCAACAAGCCCGGGATCGTGGCCGTACCATCGGCGTAGCTCATCCGACGGGGCTATGGCTCTGCACCATTCGTCGAGGTGTGCCTTTTCTTTGCTAAGGCCCCGTGGCCAAAGCCGGTCCACAAGGATACGGTACCCATCTGTGTCGAGGGGTTCTTCATAGATTCGCCGTACTTTCACTTCATGAGCAACCATTGGTTGTCTCCGTTATGCGGGTTGTGGTGGAGTTAAGTGGGGTGTGCCTTACTGGTGCAGGAAACGGGGCTGGGGCAAGTCGGGCTTCCTTGCTGGAGTCGCGCAGGGCGACGGCGGCCTGGATAAGGGATGCATGAGTCAGAGCCTGCGGGAAGTTTCCAAGGAAACCTCCTGTCACGGGGTCGATTTCTTCGCTGTAGAGTCCGACGGGGTTGGCGTGCTCGAGGAGTGCTTTGAAAAGTTCTGTCGCCTCGTTGCCTCTTCCCGTGAGGGCGAGGGCTTGGACGAGCCAGAAGGAGCAGGGCAGGAAGGCCCCTTCCTTTCCAGGGAGCCCGTCCTGGCCCGGGGGGTACCGGTACAGGAAGGGAAAGCCGGCAGAGAGCTCTTCGCTGACCGCATCCACTGTTCCTTTAACTCGGTTTGAGCCGGGGTCCTCGAATTCCGTGACCGGAAGGAGCAGCAGCGCAGCATCCAAGTCAGAGGATCCGTAGGTGCGGGTGTAGGTGTTTTTGACCGGATCAAAGCCTTTTGCCCTGATCGCCTCGGCAAGATCGCGCCTTGCCTTTTGCCAGTGCTTCCTTTGCCGCGCTCCGAGGCGGTGGGTTCGTCCGATCCGCAGGGCCCTGTCGAGGGCCAGCCAGCCCATTATCTTGGAATGCACGTGGTGGGCGGCGTCATCGCGGATTTCCCAGATCCCTGCGTCTGGGTCCTGCCAGCGCATTGCTACCAGGTCCGCGAAGCCTCGCATCGCCCGCCAGGTCTCTGAGTACAGACGGTGGCCGCTTTGGACGAGGACCCAGGCGGCGTCCAGGACCCAGCCATAGCCGTCGAGCTGGTGCTGGCCAGCGGCACCATTGCCGGTGCGGACGGGCGTGCTCCCGGCGAATCCGGGCCAATCTGGAAGGCTACGTTCCGCCGGGACATGTCCTCCGGCAAGTGTTAGCAGTGATGGCAAGCGGGGGCGTTCGAGCCGGCTGGCGTGCAGCAGCCAGCCGAAGAATTTTCGTGCTTCAGGTGTTTTGCCTACAGCGAGGAATGCGCCCACCCCTATGCTGGCGTCCCGTGGCCAGGCGTACCGGTAGTCCCAGTTGCGGACCCCGCCGGGGTCCTCAGGAAGTGATGTGGTCGGGGCGGCCACTGGCGCGCCGGAAGGCGAGTACGTAAGCAGTTGGAGGGTGAGCAGGCTGCGTAGAACCGTTTCCCGGAAAGGTATCCCCTCATCGATGTCTTCCGTCCACGCACGCCATTTTGCTTCGTCGGCTTCGACGAGGGCCCAAGCCGTTGATGGGTCCACGTGGATCAGGGGTTCCCCGTAGGCGATGGCCAATACCAGGGTCAGAGGACGATCTGGGTGAACTGTGACGTGTGTCGCCCGGCCCGGTTCCACGCTCAATTCCTGGCTGCATCCCAGGGACAGGGCCAGTGGGCCCCAGTCGCAGACGAGATTGGGTCCCCGGCGAATGTGGGGACGACGATGCTGTTCGCCCAGCCGCGGATTGTAATTAATGACAGCGGGCACGGGGCACCCCGTGGCGCTGAGTCTTCGGATGAGTAACGTGGTGGGCAGAAATTGGCCAGCCACTTCGGCGATCATGGCCTCGGTGAGGATGAGTTGACCCTGACCGATTGACCACACGGTTTCCAGGGTGGCGCTGTGGTGACGATACGTGCGGGTAGCCGACTGTGCCTGCTCGGATGGGCCGGCCAGAAACGAGCCGGCCTGTGCGCCACCCAAGAGCGCGCCAAAGACCGGTGTGCCGTCAAAGGCCGGGACGCAGAGCCAGTCCACAGAACCTCGAGCGGAAACCAAGGCTGCCGTACGCGTGTCACCGACCAGCCCGTAGTCGGCGATGGGGGAAGGCTGCCACGGCGTGGTGTGGTGGTGGCTTGACATTGTTACTTCCTGTTCGGCAGTCTCGTGCAGACGCCACCCAGTCACGCGGTCCTTAACAGGACTCCGAGGACTGCTCCGTAGAGAAGGTGGGCGACGACCGTGATGACCGGGGTTTGTATGCCGTAATTCAGGGCAAGCAGGCCTGGAGGTTCCAGAACGGCCCTATTGGCAGGTCCGGCCCTGGTCGATGCCATTCTGGGGTGGACCCCCGGCAGCAGCGGCAGGATCACTGTCAAAGCTACGGCGACGTGAAAGAGTCCAAGAAGCGCACCTGTCCACCAGGTTGCCGAGCCAAGAAGCGCGAACGCGGCAGCGTAGCCCAAGGCAAAAACCTGACCTACGGCCAGGTGGATGAGGAATCCGGCGACCCGGGCCCGATCAGGATCAGGAGTCAGGATCGTGCCGAGCACCAGGGGGAGGTCCAGTCGCGTCCAGCCGGCCATTTGGGCTGTGATCATCACGGCCGTCAGCCCACCCGTGGCCAACAGCCCGAAAAGAGCCCACCCGGACCAGTCCATGTCAACAGCCGCCGTGTCGACCACGCAGGAGCCAGGAAAGCATGCTTGGCACTTTCGGCCCTGCTGTCGCCCAGGGGACCGAGTCCCTTCCTGGCCCCCGCCGCGGTGTGCCTGGGGACCTGTGGGCAACCGTGTGCGGAACCATGTTCCGCCTCCTTCCGTGTACCTGCTCGAAGAGCTCTGCCTGGGCTTCCCGTGCGGGGTTGTTTGATCTTCTTTAAAAGCGGTTGCTGACGGCAGGTGGCTCTTCGGGCAACTCGTGCGGTTGCCGGGCCAAGTAGCGGAGGAAGAGCATATCTCCGCAGCGGAGCACGTGTTGAAGACGCATTCGTCGAGGGGGTAGGTTTTCCTGCGAGCTGGCAGCTATACGGGCGCCGGGACCTGCTGTCAACAGAGGGCTGACCGACAGGCAGAGCTCATCAACCCGCGCGGCCTGTTGGAATGTTCCGAACAGGCGGGGTCCTCCCTCGGAGTGGATCCGCGAATGACCGCGCCGCTCTAATTCCTGGATCAGAAGGTCCACATTCAAGCGCCGCTGCCCGCAGGCGACGACCTCGGCGACTTTCTCCAATGCTTTTCTCCTCACCCTGTTGGCCTCGGCCGTGGTGATCACCAGGGGTGGCTCCTGCGCTGTCGTGAAGAAGGGCAGGTCAGGGTTTATCCGCAGGCTGCCGGAGACGACGGCCAGGGTTGGTTGTGGGCTTCTACCTTGGCTTTGACGCCATTCCACGCCGGCCGTGCCGATCAGATCCCCTGAATACCCCTCAGTCCTGACCGTGCCTGCGCCGAGGAGAAGAACGTCTGCGGTGCGGCGCATCAGGACCATGATTCGACGGTCCGCTGCGTTGCCCAAACCTCCCGAGCGGCCGTTCAGGGTGGCTGCACCGTCCAGGCTGGAGATAAAGTTGAAGCTCACGCGGGTGCTCTGAGCTGGCGGGTGGGTGTACCAGCTCAGGAGTTGGGCGTCAGTGGCGCCCCTGATCGGGCTGGGAATCAATCGGTCGATCACGGCTGGCCCCCTGTATGGCAAGACTGGGCACTGGTTATGTTGTGATGGAGCGAGAGTGGCTGCCGCCAACCCAAGACTGCCTCTGTGAGGTGCAGCGCTGATATGGCAGGGGCAACGTTATGCATTCGAAGGATACGTGCCCCTTTCAGTACGCAGATGACTGCTGCTGCCAGAGATCCTTCGAGCCGTTCATGGCTGCCCTTGCCCAGTGTCTCGCCGATGAAGTCCTTGTTCGACACTGACGCCAGGACGGGGAAACCCAAAGCCGCGATGAGATCAAGCCGGCGGGTGAGTTCCAGCGAATGAAGGGTGTTCTTGTTCAAATCGTGCCCAGGATCAATGATGATTTGTTCCTCTGCGACACCGAGGTCAACGGCCTGATCGACTTTCCGTCTCAGGAAGTCGCGGACATCCTGAACGATGTCCCGATAGCGAGGTCCCGGCCAGGGCGTCCTTGGCGGGGCGAGGCTGTGCGTGATGACCAGGTGGGCCTTTGACCCTGCGATGACAGCAGCCATGTCCGGATTTCTCAGCCCGGAGGTGTCATTAATAACGTTCGCGCCTGCTTCGATGCTCAGTGCGGCCACCTCCGGATTGAACGTATCGGCGGAGAGGATCGTGTCTGACTGGCCACGGATCGCCTCGATGACAGGAATGACACGGTCTGCTTCCTCTCCTGTCGTCAAGGGCCTGCCTGGGGCGAAGGGCTGGCCACCGATGTCTATCCAGTCGGCTCCTGCCGCCACCGCCTCCAGGCCAGCGTGCACGGCAGCTTCAAGGTCGAAGGTTCGTCCTGCGTCGTAGAACGAATCAGGGGTTCGGTTGATGATGGCCATAAGGGCGGTCTGCCTGCGGAAATCCATGATTCTGGCGCCGAAGCAATGCACGGGGTGAAGGAGCGCCGGCGAGTAGGCGATATCCGGGCACGCCCCATGCCCAGCCGCTTCCGGCTTTTCCCCTGCCAAGGGCACAGCCGACGTCATGACAACTCTCGAAGCTGAACGTCAGCATCCCTGAGCTGCAGCGTCTGGACTTCCTGTCCGCTGGATATCAGGAACTTTATGTCGTCTTGAACATCCCAGACGTTAACGCTCATTCCCGCCACGACCCTTCCCTTGGTGGATGACATAGGGATGAGCCAGAACGCTATGAACTTGTGTGCCGCCGGGTCTCCCCTCAGGATCATCTTCGCGTCGGGCGTCAGCGAGGAGTAGCCCGAGTACTCCATCCCCAGGTCGAACTGGTCAGTATAGAAGTATGGAACCTCATCCAACGCGGCCGGCATACCCATCATCGTCCTGGCGGCTACTTTGCCGCCGTTGATGGCGTTTGCCCAATGCTCGCTCCGAAGATGGCTGCCCGTGAAAGGGTGAAAGGCGTTTGCCACGTCACCGGCTGCGAGGATCCGCGGGTCGTCGGTCCGTAATGACGAGTCTGTGAGAATACCATTGTCAATGCTTAGCCCGGCGGCTTCTGCAAGCAGCGTGTTGGGGTTGACCCCAATAGCGACGACCACCAGGTCAGCAGGCAGATACTGGCCGCTGCCGGTGATGACGCCCGCGGCTCTGCCGCTGCCTTCAACAATCTCCGTGACGGCGGTATCGGTGGTGAAAACAACACCGGCCTCTTTGTGCCGTTCCATGAAAACTGTCCCCAGTTCCGGGCCAATCGCGGCCTCCAAGGGGACCTTATCCCTGCCCACTACCGTGACTTCGGCTCCCATGGTCCTCGCCGTCGCTGCGACTTCCATGCCGATCCAGCCCGAACCGATCAGAACCACCTGGCACCGTTTTTGTCCTGTACGCAGCCGGCGCAGTTCATCCCTGAGGTGTCGGCTGTCTTCCAGGGTGCGTAGGTAATGAACGCCCGGCAGGCCGGATCCCGGAACGCCGAGGGTACGGGGGGATGCACCCGTTGCCAGGAGGAGCTGGTCAAATTCAAGCACTTGGCCCTGCGCCAAGGTGATGATCGACGCGTCCCGATCGATGGCTACTGCTGTTTCGCCGAGCAGCACCTCGATGCCGTGTTTGCTGTAATCCTCCACGGTATACGGCAGGAGGGCAGCCTCTTCGTCACGGCCTGCCAAAAAATCCTTCGACAGCGGCGGACGCAGATACGGGTACCGATTCTCCTGGCACACGACAGTGATGGTTCCTGGGAAACCTTCGGCGCGGAGAGTTTGCGCTGCCGTGGCCCCGGCAAGGCCACCACCAATGATTACTACGTCTCTCATCATGACTCTTTCCTCCTGTTCCCGAGCGCGACAGGCCGGGCACCTGTCCTACCTGGTAAAGAAGCGGTCAGACAAAGGTCCCGGTACCGCAAGCTCCCCCCGGAAGGCCACCGTGGTCGTGGTTGTTCCGGCCACCTGCACACCGCGCAAGGACATGCACAGGTGCTCGGCTTCCAGAACGACTCCCGCGCCGCGGGCATCCAACGTGTCCATCAGCCATTGGACCGTTTGCACAGTGAGTCGTTCCTGAACCTGCAGATCCCGGGCGAACATTTCCAAACCACGGGCAAGTTTTGACAGTCCTATTAGCCTGCTGCCCGGAAGATATCCGATGTGGGCGACGCCCCGGAATGGCAACAGATGGTGCTGGCACAGCGAATGAAAAGGAATGTTCTTTACAATCACCAACTCCGAGTACCCCTCACTGTTCGGAAAAGTGGTCCACGAAGCGGGCCGGGCGGTAAGCATCTCGGCAAACGCCTGCGCCACCCTCCGCGGAGTTTCCGACAAATGGGGATCCGAAACGTCCCGGCCCAGCGAAACCAGCAAGTCTGTGACGGCTGCGCGGGCCCCTTCCAGGTCAATTCCCGTCGGTGCTGTCCGTTCAAGATCGAGCCGGTCGAGTTCACCAACCGGCGCGGAGTACACGCTTTGCCGTGTGGAGTACTCAGATAACATGGCGCCCTCTCTAAAGTCGGCTACTTTGAATTTAGAGCGTATAATATTTTCCGTCAAGCTCCTCCGGAGGTGATTGAATTTCCCTATGAAGTCCTCGCAAATCAACATCAGAAACCCCGACGTCGGTGCACTCGCCGACCCCGTGAGGCGCGCTCTTTACCAGGCATTGATACGCAGCCCGGTCCCCCTCACACGCGACCAACTCGTCAAGATGTTGAATCTCGCGCCAAGTACGGCGTCCTTCCATCTTGAGAAACTGGTTAAAGACGGCTTCCTGAAGACCGAAAGCAAGAAGCTCGGATCCCGGACCGGTCCCGGTTCCGGCCGGCCCAGCAAGCTCTACAGCCCGGCACTGGATGAAGTCCAGCTATCGATTCCTGCACGCGAGTACGAGTTGGCAGGGCGTTTGTTGGCCTCGGCAATCGAAACCTCCGCCGAGACCGGAGAACCAGTGGAAATGTCCGTCGCCTCAGCGGCCTACGCTGAAGGTCATCGACGTGGGCTGGTTGCGGGAGATCTCGAAAAGGCTCTGACTGACAACGGTTACGCACCCGAGCGGGACGGGCAAGGTCTGGTCCTATGTAATTGCCCGTTCCGCCGTCTTGCCGCCGACCACACCCAGCTTGTCTGCGGGTTGAGTGCCGCCCTCCTGCAAGGCACCCTGGATGGGTCCAACGACCAGCAACACCGCGTCGCCCCCGCCCCCGACGGCTCCGCCTGCTGCGCCAGGCTCACAACTACAACCGAATAATCGTCCCAGCACGCCGCCGGCGGAAAACCAGCGGTCAGCAGGAGTTGCGGCCCGCGGTCATTTGGTTTTGGCTGCCCGCTGTCGTTTGGCTGGAGTAAAGTCCCGATGGATAACTTCCGCAATTCTGGCCAAACGCACGTTCCAGGTCAACAATGGCTCAATGGGATACCCGGCCAAACCAGCCTCTTCCGTTCTGTACGTATCCGAGCTCGACAGGTCCGTGACCTTTTACCGCGACTTATTCGGATGCGAAGTAACCCTCCGATCGGCGGAGGCTGCCCTTCTGCTGACCACAGAAGGTTTCCAGCTGTACATCATCGAACGCGGCCGGCATGCTCAACGCCATCCGAGCGGCTTGGGATTCCACCTGCTCATGTGGGCAACGGACAACCAGAAAGACCTGGAAAATTTGAAGCAGGCGCTTCAGGAAACCGGCAACTACGTCGACACTCACACCGCTGGCGACGTCACGTTTGTCGAAGGACGCGACCCTGACGGACTGCGCGTTGTCATCGCCCACCCCGATCCCGCACAACAACCGCGCTCGGTCTTCGACAGCCACCTATTCCTCTGAGCGCCTAGGAACACCCGGCCTATAGGTCTTTGTCAATAGAAGTGCCATCATGGGGTCATGGTAGCCGTGGACCCCGTTTCACAAGCTCAAGCCAACCTTAAAGAGGCTGAACGACTTTTTAGGCATGCGGAAGTGCAGTTCAAGCTTGGTGAGATACCGAAGGAAAGACTCGATGAACTGGAACGGCTTTGCCATGTTGCTGAAGAGGACCTCCGCCGCACGGTGAAGGTATTCGGACTACCAATTCCGGATGCGGCAAGATGGAGTGGAAACTTCAGGCCTGGCTGAGCAGGATCAAAGACGCAATGAAAACCACAGGCCGCCCCGGCCGCCCGGCCTCACATGCCACCCTGGAAGAACTCACGCCACTAACGTGACAACTCCGGCGGAGTTGCCAGAAAAACGGTGCGGAAGCGAGGCATGAAAGAACCGGCAGCGCCACGATCCCGGGCTTTTTGAGGAGTTCAACCGGCGATACCAGTCCGAACTTCGGGCGCCCGAAGCTGCCGATGTCCTTGAACGCCTCCGCGTCCTGGCCGAACACCGGCCACTAACGCTGTTGACGGCGATAAGGGAGCCTGCCATCAGTGAAGCAGCAGTCCTGTGCACCCTGATCAAAGAAGACCGTGAGCCATAAGACCACGGCGCCGGCTGATCCGGCCACCCTCGCTGTCTGGAGGAGAGTCCTTGACTTCCCCCAGGAACCCTCCTATGGTCAGATTACTAACATTTGAAATCTTAGATTTAGAATCCTTCAACGGCTCACATGCTACTTGAAGGGCTGAGCTGCAGGGCCCTTCAAAAGGCCCGGCAGCGGTATCAGGGGAGGCGTCAGATGCCTTTGTCAGACAAAGAGCAGAAACTGCTCGACGAACTGGAACTCGACCTGGTCACCAAGGACCCGCGTCTGGCCGAGGAACTATCTTCCGGGTTGATCGAACGACGATTTGGGGCCGCTACCTACTTCGCCGTCATGGCGTGCGTGATCGGCGTTGTGTTGCTCATCGCAGGAATCGCCTCGCAAGTGACGGCAGTCGGCGTCCTGGGCTTCCTCCTGATGGGAATAGGCACCTACCTTCTTGTGGGGAACAGCCCCATCAACCTGGCAGGGCGACCCAAGCCAGGGAAACCATCATCGCCTTGATGCCTCTGCCGACTCCAGAGCGGAGGGGAAACCCGGAATTGGCTGAAGGAGTGTATAAACGTTGGACCTATCAGCGGCCACAGACGGTACGCCGACATACATTGACGCACGGGCGGAACGTCCACTTCTCGCGAAGCCTCCCGGGAACTCACCCCTTCCCTTCTCTTAAGCGAAGACGGGCAGGTTCCCGAGGACGCGTTCCGGGACTCACCTCATATTAATATCAGTGCCATAAGGAGATCATCGTGGTTGCGAACCCAATTCCCGCTTCCAGCAACGGATGGATCAGCCGAGTGCTAGATAGGGCGCGAACAGAACCGACGTACGGGGCGTTTCTGACATTGTTGACCGGCTTCGTTATCCTGCCCATTGTTTTCGGCCTTGACAAGTTCACCAACATCCTCACTGACTGGGAGCGGTATTTGGCTCCATGGCTTGTCGACTTGCTGCCCTTCAGCGCGCATACGGCAATGCTCATCGTAGGTATCGTGGAGATTGCAGCCGGAATCATGATGGCCATCAAGCCGCGCTATGCAGCGTACGTGGTGGCGCTCTGGCTAACGGGCATCATCATCAACCTGCTGACATTTTCTGGTTTTTATGACATTGCCCTCCGTGACTTTGGGCTCCTCGTCGCCGCCCTGGCGCTGGCGCAACTGGCCCGCAGGTATGACCCCAGAAGCAGCCGGCGAGGCTGGCGCCGGGAATCGGGGGCTACAAGAAGCAGTTCTCGAAGGTGACGAACCCACGTGGGGGCCGTCGTGATGAAACTGATAGGCACCTCACCTGCTGTGGCTTTGCAGCAGTCCACAGACCGGCAGCATGGCAGACCGATTTTACGGCTGCCGTCGAACGCAACTGTGCCTCCTGCCATCACTGCGTCAACTGAGCGGGTTTAACGACCACTGTTCGATATCCGGTGGCGGCAGGAGACATCCTTGTTATCAAGACTCAAACCGGCTCCGGCGATCCGCTGCCGGGTTTGGCAATAGGGCATTGCCCCATTGCCGGGGGAGTGCGTCTTCCTCACTTTAGGAAGGGCAGTGGTCCTCCAGCGTGTTTGCGTGGAAGAAGCAAAAAAGTGACTCAGGGGAACGAAAGTAGCGCCGATTCAGCCGGGCCGGGAGCGGTGACGCTGGTGCAGGGAACTTCATTCTGTATCTCATCGTTCAACGGGGATATGTCGGGCTGCCTACCGCACGGGGTGTTCTTCGGGGACACCCGATTCATCAGCGACTGGACGCTAAAGGTTCAGGGCTTCCCGGTCGAGGGCTTGTCGTTTACCGTTCCTGAGCCCTTTCGCTGCGTTTTCGTTGGTAGGGCCCGCAGGAATGATCACACCGACTCTTCGCTGCTCATTGACCGGGAACGGACGCTGGGGGCAGCGCTTGTCGAGACGGTGACGGTGCACAACTATTCCAAGAACCCCGTGCGATGCCGGGTTGAGTTGTTGGCCGACTCGGACTTTGCCAGTTTGTTTGAAGTAAAGGAAGGGCGCGTGCAACAGGGGCATTGTTTTCGAAAGTCGGGCAGGGATGCACTAATGCTCGATTCCGGACGCGAAGGTCAGGAACAGTGGATCACTGTGGCGTTTCCCGGTTCCAGGAATGAGGGCGAAGCTCTGGTCCTGGACGTCGTCATTGCGGGGCACGCGCAGTGGTCCGGCACCATCACTGCCACGCCCGTGGTGGATCTTCCCCTTGGCCCCGGGCACAAAGGAGCAGGCGATTCGGGCGAGGATGCCCTGCGCCGCGTCATGGAGTGGCGCAAGTCCATGCCGACAGCAAAGCTGCGGAATGAAGCGGTAGAGCGGGTAATCGAGCGCAGCCAGGAAGATCTAGGTTCGCTCCGAATCTATAACCCCGATCATCCGGACCGGGCGGTGGTGGCCGCCGGCGCACCATGGTTCATGGCCTTGTTTGGAAGGGACAGCCTGCTTGCCTCGTTCATGTCCTTACTCCTGGACCCTTCGCTGGCCAAAGGGACGCTTTTGACGTTGGCGGATCACCAGGGAACGAAGGTCGATCCCGATTCAGAGGAAGAACCCGGCAGGATCCTTCACGAAGTCCGTTTGGGAGCCTCTGCTGGTTTGGCGCTGGGCGGCCACGGAGTGTACTACGGCAGTGTTGATGCAACGCCGCTCTTCGTTATTGTCCTGGCTGAGCTAAGCCGGTGGGGACTCGATGACGAGGCAATGCGCCGGCTTCTTCCTGTAGCAGACAGGGCGTTGGGGTGGATGGAGGACTATGGCGACCTGGACGGTGACGGATTCATCGAATACAAGCGGAAGACAGACAAGGGCTTGCGAAACCAGGGCTGGAAGGACTCCGGCGACGGTATAAATTTCGCAGATGGCACCTTGGCCGAGCCTCCCATCGCACTGTGTGAGGTACAGGGTTACGCTTATGCCGCCTACGTTGGCCGCGCATTATTAGCCAGGGCTGCAGGTGATCCGCAGACCGCTGATTCTTGTATAACGAAGGCATTGAAGCTGAAAAAGGCGTTTAACGACCAGTTCTGGCTGCCCGAGGATGGATATATTGCTGTTGCCCTAGACAGGAATAAGACACCTGTTGACGCTGTGGCCTCGAACATGGCCCACTGCCTGTGGACGGGAATAATTGACGAAGACAAGGCGCCCAGGGTGGCAGAACATTTGCTGTCCCCTGAAATGTTTACCGGATGGGGGATCCGGACGCTGGCGGCCAACATGGGTGCATACAACCCGGCCAGCTACCACAACGGATCAGTATGGCCCCACGACAACGCGATTGCCGCTGCAGGGCTCATGCGGCACGGTTTCGTCGATGAAGCCCGCAAAGTTGCCTATGCCTTACTTGAAGCCGCGGACCGATTCAATGGCAGGCTCCCGGAACTTTTTTGCGGCCTGGACCGATCAAAATACCCTGAACCTGTCCCCTATCCTGCTTCATGTTCACCACAGGCCTGGGCATCGGCGGCACCTGTCCAGCTCATCCGCACGTTGCTGCGTTTTGACCCCGGCCTACCCTGGGACGAAGTATGGCTGGCCCCGACCATGCCGGCAGAGAACACGCACTTTCACTTCGATAACGTTCCATTTTCTGGGGAAGGACGGATCTCGATTCACATCGATGACGGATCGGTCGACGTGCACGGCCTACCCGAGGCTATCCGGTTGCGCCGTGAACCGCGGCCTCCACTCAGCGAACTCCTCAACCTGGCCGGCAATGATGGCCTTGATTGATTCACATCCAAGCGCACCAGATGGAAACAGATCACCGGTGGTGGGCGAACGTGACCGCCGGTATTCATCGGGGTTCCGGTCGCCCCATGCCATCCCACAGTAGAGAGTCGCAGTGACTCTCAGTCTGCCGGACTAAGCTTGCTCGACGACCCGATTCAGGATGCTCATTCTGTAGCGTGCAAGCAATGGGGGAGTTGATGACAAGCGGAAAAGAGCGAGATCCTTGGAACCGCGAGTATACACAATTGGTCATTCCACTCGTAGCTTTGACGAGGTGATTGCGATGCTGCACTCCAACGATGTGACGCATTTGGTTGACGTGCGTTCGTTTCCATCTTCCCGGAAGTATCCACAGTGGAACCAGTTGGAGATCCAGAAAGCCATGCCCCAGGAGATCGAGTACAGATGGATTCGGGACCTCGGCGGCCGCCGACATACGCCGGCGGGTTCGATCAGTCCGAACGGTGCGTGGAGAATCAAAGCGTTCCGCGACTACGCCGATTACATGGCAACCGCGAATTTCAGCTCCGGACTCGCTGAACTGGTGAGGATCGCGAGTCAGGGGGTGCCTGCGATCATGTGCAGCGAAGCTGTTCCATGGCGATGCCATAGGCGGCTGATTTCTGATGCACTCATTGTCGCAGGCGTAAAGGTCTTCGACATAATGTCCATCTCCGTAACTCGTCAAGCCAGCATGAATGCGTTCGCACGGGTCGAAAACGGCGGGATCACTTACCCGCATCAGGGCGAGGATTAGCCGGGGATGATAGAGAAGATGGGTGAGCCGGGCCGTGCCTGCCGCTACTCGACGAAGATGCGCCCATATAATGAGCCTGAAACGAAACCTCTCGGAGCTGCTTCTAATCCCGTGGTTCGAGCGCTGATAATGAATTCCCAAGTAGCCCTCGGGCAGTCCGTCCCCGTCATGTTGACAGCCACAAGAGTACCTAAGGAGCATCCGTCATCTGAGGGGCGGAACGACACCCGGGATCTACAGATCAGGCAGGGAAGGAACACTGTGTTAAGCGGCTCACCTCAGGTCCGCTACCGGGCCGGACCCATGTCAAAGAGACGTTCCGCGAGTTGAAGCAGGGGTGTCGGTATGTCTGTATCCTTACCGTCGTTGCTGTGACCCAAGAACACTGCGACCCCCCTAATATCCCCTTCGATATCAACTCCTGCTTCCCTGATCAACACTTCGGCCCGCGGGTTGACGGGGAGAGGGATATGGTCCGCTTCGTCGTTTAGGTAAACGTGCCAATCTCTGTAGCTAATTGCTTCGAAATTTCCTTGCACCAAGACCTGCCTTTTGGCAACGGTCAAAACGATCCCTTCGACGCGTATGGGCTGGGGGAGGGAAGCTGGGATGATGAGCGCGGTACACGCCGCCGTGGTCATGGCTAGCTATTCCTTTCTATTCTTTAGCAGAAACGGGAGGCCTGAGGCCTTGACGAGGATCCTGGGGGTCGAGCTCCCCGACGTGGATGCCTGCGCGGGCCCGACGCCCGTCCGTTTATTTTTAGAGGCCCTTTCTGTGTATCGGCGTAGAGGCTTCCACGTGCTTGGCACGATTTTCAGATCGTTACTCTTCAATAGCTCTTCCTTGCTTCTTTCCGTCTACCACAGAGTGCCCCCTTGTCAGCATTTCCACTCCTTCGTATTTACGATCAGCCGGTTTCTTCCATACGCTCGACGCCGTCTCCGGCAACCTCAATTCACGCATTTTGATCGAGAATTCTCTTAATTTCACGAGGGGATAGCTGGGCCCATTTTGCAAGCAACTCATCTGCCACACCCATTGCCGATGCTGCACGAAGAGCCATATCCAGCTGTAGGACGGCATGATCCATCTCCCACTGACAGCCTTCAACTGCAGCAGCGGCCGCCCACACCTTATTTCTCGGATCCGACCGTGGATCTAGACGGAACCCGCATCGGCACTGCCACACCAGATGCAGATCCCGCACCGGACCGCCCAAAATGGGCGACAAGAAATCCCCTGCCGCAGCCGAGCTCTGCATGGTGAGCTCCATATCGGCACCGCAATGGCCGGGACGCCTCGCCGGAGGCAGCCCCATCCCCGAGGCCGCCGAAAGTTCCCCGCCCTGGTACAGTTTTTGAATTTTACGATCACTACTAATAAAAAGCATCATATTTTCCTCACAGGCAATCACGCAAAAGAAAATCTCACTCCTCTATTTATAGCTGATATTTTTTTTAAATCCAGTCCTCGGCCTTTCCGCTCACTTGTGGAAAAGCAGAGAGGCCGGTTACTCGAGGTCACGTTATACAAGCTAAGGAAAATCACAAAGAGGCAGACAGATGTTTCAACACGCGAAGAACGGTTCCGGGATCACAAGGTTCTCAAGAAACGGTTACTACCAATTAAAGAGCCTCCGCAATACGTATAAAGCGGAGCCGTCTTGCAGGGTGGGTATCGAGCCCCCCCCCCCCCCCCCCAATTCGGGATGAGGCGAGGTGGGAGTGAGAACTTCAGACGTGCCTGACCCGAAAATTCCGCCACTGTTTCATACCTTGGTGGACCGTTGGATGAAGGGGCAGTCTCGATGTTTCAGGACGCAGAAGATAGGGCTCACCCCACAGGGTGCAAGGACGAGGGGGATCGCCGCAGACTGCTTGTTACCGGTGGCAGCGATCAGATCGGTGGCAGAGGTGTGCTTGCTTCGGGATGAGGTGGACATCGGTCAAGGCCAGCGGGATTTTGTGCCTCTCCACCGCGGCCGAGAATGTGGACGTGCGCAGGATGTTTCGGTAGCCACTCGGCAACTGGAACCGGGAGTTTAGCGACCTTTGTTCATAAGTGGGAGTGGAGTGCGATGCCTCTCTGCTGACACCCATTCGCAAGTCAAGGTTACTGACTACCTACAGGACCAGGGAAGATTCCAGTGGCTCAGTGGCTCAATAGATCGCTTGAATTTTTACAGCGTCGCAGCCGACCGCTGCGTGATTTTCACGTCAGATTAGTGCCTATTCGAAGCACCCATAATGGTGATTCTGTAAATCTTTACCGGCTGGGCCGAGCCGGGAGTAGTTTGTCCGATTGGGTGACTTCCGCTGTGTAGCCGAAGACCCTGCAGGGGGAGTGCAGGGTCTTCGGGATCGCGGGGTTTGTTAGGCGGGTTGGCCGGCGAGGCCGTATGCCTCGTCGTCGGACGCTTGGGGGATTTTCATCTCGAAGGTCTCTGTGATGGAGGTGTAGTCGTGGTATCCCATTCGGGCCAGGGGCCGGATTTTCGGGATGTCGAGTCGGCCGTCGGGGGTGAGGACTTCGTCGTTGATGTGGATCCGTTCGACCTGTGCGAAGACGATGTCGATGGTCCCGACGTTGGAGTTGCCTGTCATTCTGTGTGTTGAGAGGTACTTGCATTCGAAATGAACGGGGCTCTCGGCAACCATGGGTGTGGGGGAGAGCTCGGCGTATCGCTTGCTGATGCCGGCGCGGTCGAACTCGTTTTCCTCGAAAGGCAGTGCCATGGCGCTGATGTTGACGGCCTCACGGAGGTCGTAGGTGGCCATGTTCCAGATGAACCAGCCGGTCTGCTCCGCGTTGAGGACGGTGTCTTTCCGCCGCCCGTCCGGGTATTGGTTGGCGGAGAACATGACCATGGGCGGGTCGAAGGTCAGGTTCTGCCACTGGCTGTAAGGGGCCAGGTTTTCCACGCCGTCCGGGCTGATGCTGGAGAGCCAGCCGATGGGTCGGGGAACGGTGCAGCTCTTGAAGGGCGAGTAGGGAAGGGGGCTGCGCTCGAGCGCGGGGTCGTATTTCACAAGGTCTCCTCAGAGGTGATGGTTGCCGTTGCGGGGACAGCGGTCCCATGCGGCTTTTCTGAAATTGATTCAAAGGTCCTGGCGCGGTTCCGGACGGCGCGGGAGGTGGCGTAGTACAGGCCGCCTGCGACGACGAGGCCAATGAGCCAGGCCACTTCTGCGCCTCCGAGCAGGTTGGCGATGGGGCCGACGTAGAGCGAGCTGTTCATGAACGGGATTTGGATGAGCACTCCGACGGCGTATGCCAGGAAGGCGCCTTTGTTGAAACGGCCGTATTCGCCGTTTCGGAGGAAGAGTTGGGCGATGCTGTAGCGCTCCTTGCGGACCCAGTAGTAGTCGACGAGGTTGATGGCCGACCAGGGGGTCATGAAGTAGAGCAGGAACAACAGAAAGTTAGTGAAGTTGGTCAGGAAGTTGTTGGTGGCCGCCAACGCGATGGCCAGTGAAACGACCGAGATCGCTATGACGTAGAGCGAGCGTTGACGGGGGCTGACCCGGTCTTGGCCGGTGAGGCTGGTGATGATCGTGGCGAGTGACATGTAGCCGCCGTAGGAGCTGAGGGTGTTGCCGGTGAGCTTGCCCAGGATCACGGCGAGCAGGACCAGCGGCCAGATGGCGCCGCCGAGCCCGGCGAGGTAGCCGACCTGGTCGTGACCGAAGGCTTTGCCACCCAGGGCCGCGGCGAGAGCGCCCAGGGTCATGGCCAGGGAGCCGCCCAGGACGCTGCCCAGGAAGGTCCAGCCGATCGTGGCGCGCTTGGGGGTGTCCTCGGGTAGGTACCTCGAGTAGTCCGCAATATACGGTCCGAAGGTCAGCTGCCATGAGGCCGAGAGGGAGATGCCCAGGACGAACGCGGCCCCATCGAACGCGTTGGTCTCCACGACTGGGCCGATGTTCCCGTCGGCGATGATGCGGACGAGGAGGATGACGAACACGACGGCACTCAGGACGGCGGCGATGTGCGAAAACTTGTGGATGTAGCGGTAGCCGATGATGGCCAGTGTCGCCGACATGAGTGCGAAGACCATGGCGCCCACCTGCGGCGGGACGTGGAGCAGGGTGCCGATCGCCTGGCCGCCAAGGACCAGGCCCGTGGCGTAGAAGCCGACGTAAATCATCAGGGCCAGGACCAGCGGCAGGATCGCCCCGAAGTAGCCGAATTGCGCCCGGCTCTGGATCATCTGTGGCACACCGAGTTTGGGGCCCTGAGCGGAGTGCAGGGCGGTGAAAAACCCGCCTACCGTGTTGCCCAGGATGATGGCCGGGATCGACCAGAGAGCGCTGTTGCCCAAGATGACAAACAGGGCACCTGTTACGACTGCGGTGATGGATGTGTTGGCAGCGAACCATACGAAGAGCAGGCTCCTGGGCTTGCCGTGGCGCTCTTCAGGTGGGATGTAGTCGATGGAACGCCGTTCGACGGTAAGGGTCTTCGCCATTGCAGACCTCAAATCTGTTGAAAGTGGGAAGGGGAGGTGAAGCCAGTCACACCAGTATGCGACCGATATACCGGTTGTGCAAGGGGTTCGGCTAGAGTTGGAGCATGATGCAGCAGGGAAAAGCCGCCCAAGCCTACGAGGAGATTGAACGCCTCATCGTCTTCCAGGAACTTACTCCCGGCTCACTTGTCTCCGAGGCGGTCCTGATGGAGAAGACCGGCCTGGGCCGGACCCCGGTGCGGGAGGCCCTGCAGCAGTTGGCCCGGAACCGGCTCGTGGAGATCCACCCCAACAAAGGCGTACTCGTCCCACCCGCCTCAGTAGAAGCCCAATTAAGGATGCTCGAACTCCGGCGGGTACTCGAAGCCCTGGCGGTGCGTCTGGCCTGTGAAGCCGCAACCAACCTTGAGCGCAACGCAATGCAGGAAATGGTTCAGCTGCTCGAGGCAGACCGCTTCACGCTCAGGCAGTACCTGGACACAGTCAAGGAAACCCACCAGATGATCGTCGCCGCGAGCCATAACGAATACCTCGCCGACGCCATGGCCCCCCTCCAAGGACTCTCGCGCCGATTCTGGATCACCCACGTCCGGGACGAACAAGCCGAAATCAGCCAGGGATCACGCCTACACGCCCAAATCCTCCGCGCCATCCTCAACCGCGAAACAGAGGACGCCGAAAAAGCAAGCCATGCCCTCAACGACTACCTCGTAGAGTTCGCCTACCGAACTGTGCGCGCACGCGTGGAAAGCCGCTAGCCAGCACCAGCCTTCGATGGCAGAGGACGGGGAAGCCTGGCGAAACGCTCGAAAGCACCGCTCTTAGGGCTCCTCCCGGGCCGATTTGCGAACGCCGATAATGGATATTCCGTCAAGCTAGGGGAGGGGCGTTGCCCTGTCCATGACTAGCGAAGCGGCCACCCGCTGCAGGGCAACTGGTCGGCCCGCGAGTAGGACCAGGAGTCCCCGGACCGTCAACGTCTCGATGACGGTGGCATCATTGCGCACTACCGTGACGGCGGGATTGGCGAACTCGAGCCAAAGTCATCGACTGAAACTATGTCGATGCGTGCAGCGTGTTCTGGTCCTAATCCTTTTCGTAGCGCGCACAATTGCGTCCAGGGTTGTGGGAGCCAGCAAAGCGGTCCAAGAATAACTCCACCACGAAACTCAGGACTCGCTGGGTGCGTAACTCGAACTGTACCTTCGACAAGCAACGGAGCAGCCATCGCAGCGCGTGGGTGCAAGTCTTTTTCCCGTCCGCACAGGCCGTCAGCGTAGCGTGGTTACAGATCGCCGTGCTTTCAAAAGGGACACATCCTTGCCGCTTCTGCTGTGCTCCAGCTTTTCAAGCACAGCTTTTTGTGTTTCCGCAGACCAGTAGATCTTGAGGTGTTCGCGCGCCCTGGTAATCGCCGTATAGAAGATGTTGTGCGAGATGTCGTCCTCGTTAGTAGCGGTGATTACCACCTTGACCGAGTCGTACTCCAGACCCTGCGCCTTGTGGATCGAGACGGCATAGGCAACCTGGAATGGCACCGAGGTATAGGAAGTCTCGTCGTCCTCATCGGTGCTGCCCTGCAAGTACACATCGAAGCTGACAGTCGACTCTGCCACGTAGCGCAGATCGTCCCCGTCTACATCCAGCTCTGTGACGGTACGGTCAAGCCACACCTCGAACTCGACGTGATCCTCGTGGATCACGATGTCCACGATGCGGCCCTTCAAGTTGTTGTAAATGAAGGGCTTGAACCGCTCGGAGTCATTGAACAGCACCGGGTCCCCGACCTTGTAGGTGTTGACACCCCATACCACTGCCTTGCCGGAGTTGGCACTCTGCCGGAAGCGGTTCACGTTGTTGATCCCGTAGAGGCCGTCATAGTTCAGGCAGAGGATAATCTCGCCGTTGTGCCGGGTCTCGAAGATGGATTCGTCCAAGTCCGTGGCGTAGCCATGATGGGCGATCATCTCCTCGATGCCATCCTCAAGGTGACGGACCTTGGACCAGAAGTCGAGCAGTGCCTTGTTGTCTGTCCGGTGAGGTTTGGTTAGCTCAAACACAGATGTCTTGGGCACGAAGTCCCCAATGATGTTGAACCAGTTGCCAAACTGGATCGAGGCGATCTGGAAGACGTCACCGACCAGCACCAGCAGCTTGAAGCTGGTTTTCTTCAGGACATCCAATAGGTCCTCGTTGCTCACGATGCTGCACTCATCGATGATGAGGAGGTCGTACTCTCGGGCGTCGGACGTCCAAAGATGGCTCTTGATGGTACGGAACGCGGACTTTTGTGTGCCAGCCTTGCGCTCCAGGTTGTCCTTTGCCGAGTGTGTGTGAGCCAGGAAAAGCATGCTTTTGTCGCTAAAGTGGCTAGCGATGTGACCGACCATTGTGGATTTGCCCGTGCCGGCAGCACCGTAGATCAGTGCAACTCTGGACTTGGCGAAGAGGGATTTCAGGGCATCACGCTTGGCATCGTCATCGATCCCATGCTGAGTCTCGCCGAGCCACCGCTGCACGGCAGCCTCGTAGCCGTTCACGCCCGACGACGCATACTCCTGAAGCTTCTCGATGATTTCGACGGTGCTGTCCTCATAGCCGTGCATGAAGACATGACCCTTGTCCTTCTCGATGACACGGGTCGCATGTGGGGCCGTTGGCGGAATGGTGGAATTATGCACGGAGATCAGCTCGTCTACGTTACCCAGGTCCTCGACGTCGGCAACGGGCGTGTAGAGCGTGCCGTGCCTCTCGACGTTGTTCCGGATCCGCCGAGCCAAAAACTCGTGCCGGCGCTGAGATGCGTCCACGCTGGCCATTAGGTCACTGAAGTGCGGAATGTGCTTCCTGGGAAAGGCGCAAAACGGCATGGTATCGAAGGGGCGGCAGCCGGGCGCTAGATGAAGCCCTGACAAATACCGGTTCGGCTCGTGTTCGGTCTGGTCCTTGATGACCCTGTTGGACATTGAGAGCAGGAGGTAGCGAACAACGTTGGTCCCGGGTCCGTCCTCTCTTATTAGTTCCCGGGCCTTATCCAGAACTGGAAAGATCTGTGGCCGCTGAACTCGCTGTGTCGCCACGTCCTTGATGTGGGCATAGCGGGCCTGGCTCATGTGCATCAGATCGAGGAGACTGGCCGACCGATCAGTGAGGAAGTTCATCAGCCGCAGGTACTCGGAGCTGCCCGAAGTCGTGGAGGTAGACATGCCAAAGATCCGGGCAAAGTTATTGAACTCGCACGGCCTGATGGAGACGTCCCAGGAACGGATGATCACGATTGGCATACGCTGCCCAAGGACCTCGATCTCTTCATTCAGCAGACTTAACTGCGCCGCGTACCTGTCGGTCATATCGATGTCGGTAAAGGCGATGATGCGGTCGACTTTGTTCCGGCGGTCCGAGATGGTGGAAAAGGTGACCTCGTACAGGATTTGTCCACCCGTAAAGAACGGGCGAACCTTATTGACGTAGTACCGGTGCCCGTTTCCCTGCTCCGCCGGAAGCGTGTGGGCCGCCGTGATCCGCTCGGCGATCTTCTGGTGGTAGAGCGTCAAAGCTGAGTCAAGGTCGATGGGAAACTTTTCCAGGTTTCCAAGGATCTCCACGTTGCACTGCTGCTGCAGCAGCGTCCGGGTCCGGAGCAGGTACTCGTAGTACTTGAGCATCAGCCGCTCTGCGGTATCGGAGTCGAAGGAGTAATGGGAGGCGCTCATCTGCAGCAGCTTGTGGAAGCGATAGATGAAGTTGGTCTGCTTGCCGGTGGACCCGACCCACTCAACCGCGTCGTTCGTCAGGTCGTAGTGGAACTCCACGTTGCCGTTGCCCTTATGGAGGCGGACAGCAACAGCTTCGACCAGATCCCGCAACTGCTTAATGACATTCCTGGACAGAAGCCCGCGGTCATGCGCCAAGGCCTCGATAGTGTCCGAGATCGTTGCCCCCACACTGTGGATCTGAGCGTCTACCGAGGCCATACAGCCTTCTTCCGTCGAATTTAGTTATCAGCAGTCTCAGTGTAAACGGGGTCTAGAACCACCAATTAGTGGACACCAAGATTCCGAACTCCGTGTCAGTCTGGCGGCGGCCAGCGTTGTCATCCGAGCCGGAAAGCTGGACCTGAGCCTTACGTGGGAATACGTCGAAGTAGCCCAAGGGATGAGCTATAGCAGCTACTTCCACTCCCGCGGTCCAACTGGCCGATAATGGACGTTCCGTCATCCCGGGGTGACCTCAGGTGGATCTTGCCCGCTGGGGACCGGTGCCTCACATCCTGCACCCGGCGGCCGACATAAAGGCGCGCGGATCACGGGAGTCGGCGAACGTCAGTTACGATCACACCGCCGCAGTGGTCCATTACATGCTGGCATAACTATTTGAGGGGACATTCATGAAGAAGACTTGGGGCTTGGTCGCCATTTCATCATTGCTGCTGACGGGGTGCAGCGCGGGGGAGTCTGCCACCTCGGCCGCTTCCACTGCCGCAGCACCGTCGCCGTCGGCCATTGCTACCCCGACGGCCTCGGCCACTCCGAAAGCGCCAGCAATGACGAAGGCTGCCCCCACACCCTCGGCGACACCCAAACCCGTGGTGACCGGATATGCCGCAAGCGTGCCCGCAAAGTTTCCCGGCTACCCCCTGATTGTCCACGCCGCCACCTTGGACTACCGGGTCGCGGCGGCCTTCGAAGGAAAAACCGTAAACGATCAGGTCGTCGCGCTGGCTCCGGGTCTTTACACCGCCTACAACCCAAACGTCCCTGATCTTCTTGCGTACTACGACCACGTTGGCGTCTACGGCGACAGCGCAATGAAGAAGTCGTACATGCCCGAAACCGGCGGGTCATTGTGGGCAGGCGTTTTGCCTGGCCCAGAAGAGCCAAAGTGAGGGCGAAGTAGTTTGCTCAGGCAACTACTTAACACGATCTTGGACCGTCTCCTTCATCCGGCAAGATAGGTGAATGGTTGAACTGACTTCTAGTGATGCACCATCTACTGACACAGAGAATGAGACTCTTCCCTTCACTAAGCTGGACCCGGAATGGAAGGTGTTCGAAAAGAACATCGCTGACGAACAACGGCGACTCGAGCCAGGGGCAACGGTGCTGCACGACACGGAGATGCTGGGGCTAGTGAGCGGCACATTGCGGCAAGTCGACGTACTCGTGACGGGACGGTACCTGGGAAGGCCCATTCGCGTAGCCATAGAGTGCAAGCGCTATGCGCGGAAGCTGGGTATCGGCAAGGTGGACGAGTTCGCAGGAAAACTTTTGGATTTGGAGGTTGAGTACGGCATCCTCTTTGCCTTCAACGGTCTCACCGGGCCAGCCAAGGAGCGCGCGGAACGGGCGACCCATCCGACCATCCTCGTCGGAGAGATCAAAGCCGACCCTATACGGTCGGATTTGCCTGATTGGGATCGTTTCTTCAAGGCGCTCGGAGATTGCGAAAACCCGAACTGCGGCGGGGAAGTGTCTTGGAGGGACTGGCCGCAGGACGAGGGCAAAATCGTCGATGCCGGGCGCTGCACAACCTGCGGCACCTGGGCCTACAGGTGCATAGCATGCGATGAGAGCGCGCTTTTGACTGACTTTCCTTTGGCATGTTCGTGTTGTGGCGCCTGGATCTATCAAGTGGTCGAAGATCACAACGGAGGTGAGGACGTCATCGCGAAAGAGCTTCTCCAAGCGTCCGGCTCTAAAGAAGAGTAATTCAAACCTCGGAGCGCCCAGGCAGAATGTCCGTTCTCAATCTAGTTGTCAGTGACGACATGGGAAATGACAGGTTGGATGAGACAGATCGGGCGGCCACTCTTCTCATTCATGTTGTCAGTTCCGTAAATCGGCGAAGGGCCTGCAGCGGGTCCGGCGAGGATTTCCGCCAGTCCAGGAACGGCAACCGCCGGCTGACAACTTGACTACGAAACGTGCAGAATCCGTCGAATGACGCTTTGAATGCGAAAACTGACGTCTGGAATAAGAATGGACATTAGATGCGCGTTTCTCGCATCTAATGTCCGTTTTGCGCAAACGCCGATAATTTATCTTATGTAAAGCTGGAGCTGAGAGGGGCTCCCCTAAGACGTCCTCCGGCCCTCTCGGATGGCCCTCCAAGGGCTACGTCAACCGCACTAATTGACCGTGTGTCCGGGCGGGGCCTCAACCCCGCCGGTCTGAAATTGGCGAAGCTCCAGTCAAATAGCGGTTGACCGGAGCTCCGGTCCATTATGTGCCGGTAAACCTGAGGATTACCTGTGAGCCTGGAGAGACGGAATCTCTATTATCGCCGCTTCGAAAACCGTGGCAGACGGTGGGGATTCGCGGGTCCTTAGCGCACGTAAGGCGGGACGGACGCGTCGTTGAAGGGCTGGAACCAGTCCTCGATTTTCATGGGTGCCAAGCCGAGTTGCATGTTCAGCTCAATGTCGCCTTCGAAGCCGTCCATGGCATTTTGGTAGAGCATCTCGCTATCGGTGTCTTCGAGCATGTTCTCTTCCAGCATGCCTCGCCAGCCGTCCGGAAGGTCCAGGTCGTACAGGTCCTGGATGACTTCGACCTGGTCAAAAAGGCAGCGGAGCGCCAGTTCCTGAGCGACACAGGACGGGCGGGTCCACCCGCGGCTCAGTGCCCCGGTCATGTCCGCAGCGATGACGAGGAACTGCTGGGTGAACCGGACGTCGTATTTATCGGCCTGCCGGGGTGGAAGTCCGGACAGGACGAAGGTGTTGGCGATGTCCTGTCGGTCGATCCGGTCAAGCTTCAGTAGACCGTCAAGATCCTCGAAGAGCTGGTCGATCAGGACGGCCGAGGCCTCCCAGAGGGCGCCGGCCAGCAGTTTTGCCTGGAACAGGCTCTGGTCGCGCTGCTCAGGCGTGATTGAACTGATCCATTCGAGGTCCTCAGCGTCCAGTCGGTTCCGCTGGTCCTCCGTCAGATCCTCCAGTCGGGGTTCGAAACCCAGCTGCTCCAGGCTGAGGCCGGTCAATTCTTCGCCGACGTGGAGCGCGTGCTCGATGTAGTTCTCTTCCCCGGTCATGGCCCCGATGCTACCGCTTCCTCCGGCCCCGTCTTGCTTCTGCTCGGGAGATCGGCCTATCGTGGCAGGAGTTTCACCACTTTCACCAGTTTCACCTAGTTTCACCTACTTGTACCCAGGAGGTGCGGTGCAGAATCCCTTCAAGCCGACGGCCGGAGCCACCCCTCCCGAACTGGTCGGGCGGGCCGGGCTGCTGGACGAGTTCGAGTACGGCCTGCAACAGGGTTCCGGCGCGCCAGGACTCTTGACCATCATCACCGGCTCCAGGGGCATCGGCAAGACGGTCATGTTGAGCGAAGCCGAAGGCATAGCCCGGAATCACGGGTGGGCCGTGATCTCCCGGACAGCCACACCAGGGTTCCTTGCCGGGGTCGGCGACGATATGCTCCGCCTCCTTGACGAACTCGGGGACGGGCCTCCATCCCGGAAGATCACCGCCTTTTCAGCAGCAGGATTCGGACTGACAACCCAACTCCCGCCGGAACGGGCCATGGACTGGCGCCGGACCGGGAACGACCTGCTGCGCCTGCTGGACTCGAAGGGCACAGGACTGGTCATCACCATCGACGAGATCCATGCCGTCGACAGGACGGAAATCTCCCAGCTTGCCGCCGACGTCCAGCACTTCATCCGCGACGGGCTGCCCATCGGCCTGATCTTCGCCGGCCTGCCATCAGCGGTATCCGACCTCCTCAACGAAGGCGTGGCCACCTTCCTGCGGCGGGCCGACAGGATCAATCTTCACGAAGCCGCCGTCGCGGAAGTCACCGCCTCGTACAGCGAGCTCTTCAGCCAGGGAGGCATCAGCATCTCCCCCGACCTCATCAACCAAGCCGCCGAAGCCACCGAAGGGTATCCCTTCCTGATCCAACTGGTCGGCTACTACCTCTGGCTGGAAGCCGACAAGGCAGGATGGAACCTGGACCAGAGTCGCGTGCAGCGTGGAATCGCTGCCGCGCAACGTCGGAACACCTTAGTGGTCGTCGAGTCAGCACTGTCGGACATCTCGGACAGAGACCGCGAGTTCCTCGACGCCATGGCCGCCCAGGACGGGCCCTCCGCCGCCGGGCAGATCGGCGCCATCCTCAAAGCCAAGCCCAACGTCATCTCCAAATACCGGAACAGGCTCATCGCCGCGGGTCTCATCGGATCCGCCGGCTACGGCAAGGTCGACTTCGCAATCCCCGGACTCCGCCAATACCTCCGCGAGTAGATCGACAGAAGGTCATCCGGTCGTAACGTTTCCCTAAGTCGGATCTGCTCAGCCCGCGCCCGGTTGACGGCGGGGATGTAGGAGAGCAGGATCAGAAGGCCTATCTGAGCGGGTCATGTCGGCCACCCATGCCGAGTGTTCGGTGTGGTCGGGATGCGACGGATCATCTGGCACCAGCCACTCAAAACAATGAGCAGCGGCACATCGGACAAGCCGGCAACACGTGGCCCAGCTACGCCTCTTACCGGCGCTGGCAGGGCGGAGGCCGCGAGCCGGGACAGGTCTCGTCCGAACACTGGGGCTGGCAGGATAGTCCTGTGACGGTACGAGCTGCAGATGAAGGTCCCGCGGTGTTGCTGCAGGTGAAAGTCTGGACTGTGGGCAGTGAGCCGGTCATCTGGCGGCTCCTCGAAATGGACTCGTTCCTCGCGCTGGACAGGGTGCACGAGGTCATCCAAACGGCCGTGGGCTGGCGGGATTCACACCTGCATTCCTTCACGGACACCGACCCCTTTGTTCGTCTGCGCGCTGTCAACGGGCACGTGCGCGAGCCCCGGCGTTGGGTACCCGTGGATCTGCTGGAAGACAGTGATGACGACCTGCCCGAGACGGACTGGACCCTGGGCCAGGTCCTCACGCCCGAATCCGGTCCCCTGTTCTATGAATATGACTTCGGCGACGGCTGGATCCACCGCCTCGGACTCACTAAGACCCTCTCCGTGCCAGCCAACGCCCCAAGAGCGCGGCTCGTGGACGGTGCACGGCGGGCGCCGCTTGAAGATTCAGGCGGCATCTATGGCTACCACGACCTGCTCGACGCCCTCGCGGACGCCGGCCACGAAAAGCACAACGACCTTCAGGCTTGGGTCGCCTGGACAGCCGGGCCCATGGCAGGAGTTCGACCCGGAACAGCTGGATATCAACGCCGTAAACGAGGAACTGGCCCTGCTGTTCCCTGATCCCACTGATACCGAACACCGCCCCGGAAGCGACGCGGTGACCCAGGAACTCACCAACCGGATGCCTCCCGGACTACGACGCGAATTCCGTTCATACCTGCACGCCGCCGGCCTCGACGGCCCCGCATCGGTCGGAGCAGACGTCGCAGGAGCGATGACCGCGCCGTATCTCTGGCTCACCCGCCGCATCGGGCCCGAGGGTCTGCCACTGACCGCTGCCGGCTGGCTGCCCCCGGCCGTGATCCGCGAGGCAATGACCGAGCTCGACTGGGCCAAGGACTGGATCGGCAAAGCCAACCGCGAGGATCAGACCCTGCCCGTCCTTCAGCTGCGTGAAAGTGCTCAGCGGCTTGGTCTGATCCGAAAAATCAAAGGCAGGCTCGTCCTGACATCCGCGGCCAAGCGGCTGCTCGATGATCCGGCAGGCCTTTGGCTTTTCCTTGCCCGCGCCGTTGCCCACCGGCACCGTCACGACTCCGAGCGTGACGCAACACTTCTACTCCTGCTTGAAGTCGCGGCAGGGAAGCGAACCAGTTGGGCTGACTACCTTGAAGCCGTCTCCTTCGGTCTCGGTGCACTCGGCTGGCGCAACCGCACCGGAGCCGAACTGGAACCAAACACCGTCCAAGCACTGCTCGTCGACGCACTAGAGGTCCTGCTGAACCTCGGCATCTTCGACGACCGCCTCGGGCTCAAAACAAACACCGTCAAAGCGTCAGGGCAAGCCTTCGCCCGTGCGGTACTTCACGCATAGCCACTCACAGCCAGACAGATCACCGGCCGCCCCGAGATAATCCACGTTACGGAGGATAAGTCGGCAATGAAGCAGCGGTATTCGCCGATTCCGAATACGCCGGCTCACCAGCAGCCGTTGAGAGGGGCAGAGAAACTTCTCTCCTGCGGCTCAGGAGAGGTTGTGGATTGCCCCCGCCCAGCGCGGGCCGGTGACGACCCGGCGGACCGCCCTGGCTCGCCCGTGGAAGTCGATCTTTGGCATTCGCGCGGAATCATCAGTCTGGCCACCAGGATCATTCCAGGCTGCCGGCGGTGCGGCATTGCTGGTCGTTGTGCAATGATCGGCGATCAGGCCCATGCCGGCGTACTCCCGCACGGCGGAGATGCCGGCAACGGCATCCGTCTTGGTCTCGAAGGGTTTGGAAACTGCCATGATGGTGCCATCTGGTGCTGTCAGCCGGAACCTGAAGGCTGATTCCGGGTCGATAAACAGTTCGAACATTCCTGCCATTGCGATCCTTTCGTCTGCGGGATCTTGAGGCCGCATATTTGCCGCCCCGACAGGCAGGAGGCATCGTTGCCTCCGTTTTGCATGATAGATCCCGCGTCCAAATTTTCATCAATTCAGCATGCGTTCCTCGAGTCTCCCGTGGGAACGTCTGCCAGCGCAAGGATTTGCCCGGTATCCAACCGAAGTGATCCCCCGCTCTCAAGTTCAGCCCACGGGCGGTAGCGGGTGCGAAAACCTCATGGGCCGATAGGCGACGTTATGTAAAGCTGCAGTTTGATAGGGAGCCTCCGTGACCTTTGATAACCGCGTCGCTCACCCTCCAAAACCCTCTTTTACGGGCTGGAAAAACTTGCTTCGCCGGGAACACCACAACTAACCCATCGGAATCCTCATCTGCGGCACCAAGAACGCCCGCAGCTTCCGGCCCAGCCTTGGACACTCAACATCCCACATGGCCGTCGCAGCCTACTCCTAAGAAAATTTGCCGCCAGTCGAACAGAGGGTTCTCCCAAATGAAGGGCACCTCGCCGCCCCTGGAATGGTCCGAACCGGACCCCGAAGTAATCGAAGGCGACGAGCCAAGCGCCTAGGGCGTGTCTCCTAAAGCTGTTAGCCAGATGCTGATTGCTCGGAGGACTGCTCCGCCGCGGTAGGTGAGGGCGAGTTTGTCGTAGCGGGTTGCCAGGGCTCGCCATTGTTTGAAGGTGTTGAAGTTGCGTTCGACGACGTTGCGGCCTTTGTAGTCCTCTTTGTCGAAGCCGGGAGGCCGACCGCCGGAGGAGCCGCGTCGTTTTCGGTGGCCGATCTGGTCGGATGGCTGCGGGATGACAGCGATGATGCCCCGATCGCGGAGGTGGGTTCGGATGGCCCGAGATGAGTAGGCCTTGTCACCGCGGACACGGTCCGGGCGGGTGCGTGGCCTGCCCGGGCCGGCACGGTTGATCTTCAACTGGTTCATGAGGTGGGTGAACATCGGCGCATCTCCACCTTGGCCCGGTGCAACCAGCAGGACCAGGGGCCTGCCTTTGCCGTCCACCAGGGCGTGGATCTTGGTACTCAGTCCGCCGCGGGAACGGCCAATTGCATGGTCGTCCGGTTCAGCAAACAGATTCATGTAATTCGAACTGGCCCCCTGTGGTGCGGGGAAGGTTGGTGCTGTGATGGTGGGCACGGTTGACCGTCGAGTCGACCGAGACCGACCACTCCACCTCACCCTGGGTATCGGCCACCGTCAGCAGCGCCGCCAAGATGCTGTCCCACGTTCCGTCTCCGCTGTAGCGCCGGTGGCGCTTCCAGATGGTCTGCCATGGACCGAACTCGGAAGGCACATCCCGCCACGCGATCCCCCAGCGATACCGGTAAATGATGCCCTCGACCACTCGGCGGTCGTCCCGAAAGGGGCGGCCCCGGCGGCCATTAGAGGACGGCAGCAGTGGCTGGATGCGGGCCCACTGCCCATCAGTCAAAACAGAAGTACGCGACACCTATCCAGCATCCCGGACGGCGACACCAAGGTTTAGGAGACACGCCCTAGCTGACCGATCATCACAGGCTCTAATGCTTTCGAGATCGACCCATCGCGTAACAGAGGTTGCCGGGCCTGATTCGTCGAGAGAAACTTCGGAAATCCAGGCTGGGGTGGGCGCCACGGCAAGCCGAATCAGTGCGGTCAACTGGCTATGTCGAAGCTATGTCCTCATCGAACTGAAGACTGGAGAATTCCAGCCGGAATATACCGAAGACTGAACTCGTGCGTCCTCTTGTCGATGACGTCCTGCCCCACAGCTTCTACGACGGGAGCGTCGGCATCGTCACCTGCTGCGCAAGGAACGAAGCAATCGTCAACACAGCCGCGGCGGCAACAACCCTCACGCAAGCACCGTGAGCGCGGTCCTTATGCGCTTCACTCGGTTATGCAAAGGGAACAATGTTCAAATCTCTATGAGTACGATGGTTCCTACGGCACGGCGTTCATCTGTGCTCAGAGCACGTGGGGGGCGACGTGACGGCGTACGGGTACCGATTGAGTCAGTTTAGTATCACCAAAGAGGGTGAACTGGCACCTACTATCGACTTCAGCTCGCCCTTGATGCCCGGTTCAAACGCTAACTCTTGGCTCTACCAGGGCATTTTGGGGGCCAAATCTCTAGGGAGAGTTGATACCAAGACCTCTACCTACTTCAAAATTGACTCTGTGGTGCAGGACGGCTGGTGCATTGGAGTAGTAGGTTCGGGCGGGCATTTCGGTCAACCTGCGTCCGTGGTTGACACGGTCACCCACCAAGCTGTTCCTAACAAAGATATTCTTGCGGCTGAAGCTGTTCTCCGCGACGGAAGGATACTGCTTTTCATTCCGCCCTCAATGGATGTTGCAGTAGCTGTTTACGAAGTTCAGGGTAACTCCAGTTTTCAAACTCCATTTTTTGATCTTATTGATGAATTTGCCCGATCTGCGGGGCGGGCGATCCGTGTTGATACCGATCTTGCGGATGAAGTCGCTTGGCTTAAGTATCTCACCAACCAAAATGTCGAAATCAGTGGTGTTGAATTGGTGCAAAAAGGCCATAGCGTCGATCGCGCCTTCAAAGACTCAGTTGGCGTAAAGCGGTTTGGCCTGGACGTCTCCATTGAACCTGGCGGACGGAAATCGAAGAAGATCCTGAAAGAGCTGCAAAGTTCTCTTGGGAAGGGGAAGAGTGTTCCGCTTGCCAAGATTCTCGGAATGAAGGGGTACGCCCAGTATCACTTTGATCAACAGAAGATCCACACTCTTCAGGATGGTAAGAATCGAACCATTGACATCACATCGGGGTGGCCGCGTTTTGTTTATAGGATTTCGGAAACCAATAGACCGACTGACGCGGAGTTTCTATCTGCATGTATAGGTTCTGTTAGCGACGTGTTCCAGCAAAACAAAGTTAGTACCGTGGCCAATTGGTGGCCGTCGAAAATTCGATAGAACGAACCGCTGGAGGAACAGTGTCTGATCTCGAGAGGTTCGACCTTCGACCGCTCATTCAAAAGCACAGCGCTGGGCTGCGGGAGGACGGGAGGACCAAAGTTCGCTGGCCCACTGCGGTCCTACTGGTTTGGGCTCCGGTTCTGATCGGTCTATCGTTTCCGCTTACCGGGGCACGAGTATCCGGCGTTGGTCTATCGGGTCTGCTCGCCGCGAGCGGCCTTTTGGTTGGCTCTATGGTAACTGCATTCGTTTTCTTAGCTAATCTTCGCATTAAGGTTAGCGAAACGCCGCGGTTAGCTTTGAATTTGAACCTCAAGGAACTTATTTCTGAGACTGCTGCAGGTTGTCTGTATGTCTCACTGATCGCGCTAATCTTAGTAGCTCTAAGTGTTTTCAAATTCTCGCTTAGTGGCATTTCTTGGCCGGCGTGGGGCGATCAGTTGCATTTGGTTTTATCGCATTTGGGAACGAGCGTATTGCTGGCGACTATTCTTCATCTGTTGGCAACATTTATTACTATTGTGCGAAGGCTCTACGGTGCGTATGCCTCGCTCTTTGCCTTTGAAACTAACGAGACGGCTGCGATTCCGGTCAATCTACCAATAAAAAAGAACGCTTCTTAGGGTAAGTTACGCGAGACCCACGGCATCACGACAGTGCCGCTTCCCTACTCCATCATTTTTGGGGCTCCGGGGGTCTTTAAGGAGCAGCTCGTCTTCACCTGTGAGGACTCCCCCGTGGCGAACCTCATGCTCTCCGTCAGTCCGCACCCTAATGCCGTAGGCCCTCAGCCAAGTTAGTACCGCCTGAGACTGCCCGGTGCCCGGCCGGGGCGGCAATTGATACTCGATGGGGCGTAAGCTTGAGCAAAGGGCGCTTTCCCTGAGGTTTTCCTGCAAGTGTCATGTTGCCGCGCCCCGCAGAATCTATTATTTCCTTAACTGAGCGGGGCCTGGGCTCGATGGAATACCTCGGGGCATCAATTTCTCGATCGGCGGCCCTGCGCGCTGCCTTTGCTACCAGAGCAACTGTCAATGCCGCCGTGCCTAGCGCCTATAGGACTGCGTCAACCGCATTTCCGCATGCGATTTCAACCATGCCATGGCGCTGCAATTGGCGAAGAACGTCAACCTGAGCGACTCACCATGTTGCGGCGCGGCTCCCTCGGTGACGGTCGAAAAGTGAAATTGTGACGGCGGCAAAATGGCTTACTTTTCGACCATCGTTGACAGGCTCCTGCCCGGGCAATTAATTGCGAAGACGGCTCCCAATGCTATTCCTCAGTGCCGGCTCTCCGTGGTTCGTGGTGAAACGGATTCCGTGTCTTGAAAGCTAAGGGCTCGTAGCCCTGCTGTGATGGATGTTCTCTACGCATTCATCAAGTCAGGAGCTACGAGCCTTGATCGAGCCTACTTCCCCGCGCCCCGATGCTGCCACCGCCATTTTCAACCTGCCCGACTACCGCGTCACCGATACTGATGTCCTCACTTTCGGACAGCGGCGGGTCCGTATCGAAGCCACGGCCGAGGCCGGCTGCCCGTCCTGCGGAGTGATCAGCACTCGGGTGCATTCACGTCGGCCGCAACGGCTGCGTGATATCCCTGTCGCTGGCCCGGTCGAAGTGGTCTGGGCCAAGCGGAGATTCTTCTGCGATGAGTACCTCTGCCCCCGGCGGACGTTCGCGGAGGAAACAGCCCAGGTCCCGCGCCGGGCACGGTCCACCCGCCGACTCCGCGACGCCCTGGTGGCCGCCGTCATCGGATCCGGACGGGCCGCAGCGGAAGCGGCCTCCTCGTTCGGTGTCTCCTGGTGGCTGGTGCAGCGGGCCTTGGATTCCGCGGCACTGACCTTGCCCAATGTTGACGCCTTGGCTCCCCGGATGCTCGGGATCGACGAACACCGCTACCGGTCTGTGCGGTTCTTCCGTGACCCGGCCACGAAGGCCTGGAAGCGCTACGAACCCTGGATGACCACCATTGTCGATCTGGACACCGGACAAGTGCTCGGGATCGTGGACGGCCGCGACAGCGAGGGCGTCGCAGAATGGCTGTTCGCCCGGCCACTGCAGTGGCGTCTGGGCGTGCAGGTCGTCGCGATCGACCCGTCAGCGGCCTTCCGCAAGGCACTGCGGATGTGGCTGCCACGCACCGCGGTCTCGGTCGACGCGTTTCATCTGGTCAAGCTCGGCAACGACATGCTCACCGAAGTCCGGCAACGCCTCACCCAGCAGGTGCATGGCCGGCGAGGACGCTCCATCGATCCGGTCTGGGCCAACCGGCGACTGCTCCTGCGTGCCGGGGACACGCTATCGGACCGGGCCCGGAACAGGCTCAGCACAGTGTTCGCCACCGACGATGCCACCGGGAAACTGCAGACCGCCTGGCTGGTCAAAGAACAGCTTCGGACCCTGCTCGCTACCGGATCCCTCGCCGATGCGGCCGCCGCGAAAGACCGACTCCAGGCCTTGGTAGAACAATCCGCACAGCCGGAAACCAGCCGGCTCTGGCGCACAGTCTGCCGATGGTGGAAAGAGATCGAAGTCCTCATTGTCACCGGCGCGACAACGGCGAAAGTGGAAGCCAACAACACCGCGATCAAGCACATCAAAAGGACAGGCCGGGGATTCACCAACGCACGCAACTACAAAATGCGTATCCTGTTGCGCAGTGCCGCCAGAACAGCGGCATGAACATTCATCACAGCAGACCATTCACCACGAACCGTGAAGAGCCTCAGTGCCTGATCCAACCGCCTCTTTCTTTGACTGTGGCTGTAACCGCTCCAAGGTCTTTTTTGTCCGCAATCGTTGCTGCACTTTCGCTACGTGCGCCTTGCGGTCAATTTCGTTGTTCCAGCGATATTCACGGCTTTGAAGGTCTGCCACAAAGGCCAGCAAATCGACCTCGTCCGCCGGATTGACGGAATCCTGCAGGAATGCACCGGCCGCAAGGCGCCTCATGAACGACGCCACGATCCAAGTGTCTTTGTGGGGCGATAAGACAGTGACCAAGTGGCCCGCCCAGCCATCCTCCCGGAGATCGTAGAGCATCATTGCGGAGGCAGTGGCACTCCGCACATCCGATCGAACACCTTCCTCGTTCACCGCAGCGACAAGAATCTTGAGGAGCTTCCGCGACGAAAGTGTCGATGAAACTCCGCTGAGAACGAAAACAGGTGGCAGCACATCCCTTATCTCCTCCACATACCTATCCCGCACCTCGCCCTCCAAATTCATGGCGGAGGCGGCCGCCTCAGCAACTTGGTGGAACGAATCCCGGAAGAGCTCATCGCCCGAGAAATGGTCAATGAGGCTTCCCCAACCGAAAAGAACCTTTTTAAGCAAAGAACTCTTCAGTTGCAGATCGGTGACACGGTCGGAATCCCTGAGGACGGTGGAGGCAAGATCTAGGGCTATCGAGTAGCGGAGGACAGTGGGTAGGTCTTCATCCAGCGTTAGTGGGAATGGAGCTTGGATGCCCTTCTGCTTGTAGTGGCCGATGGATGCGTAATCATCGTCGACATCCTCCGCTTCGACTTCTTCCAGGTCAGCCGATTCGAGCCTTGTTTCGGATTCCTTAGCTTCATCGCTCTCGAACATTTCAGTATCGGGTGGTAGATCGCTTTTTTCCAACTGTCTGAAAGCGGAACCGCTGGGCGCTATCTCAGACCATCCCTCGACCAACTTTTGCATCTTCAGCACTAGGACACGACTCGTACGCTTCAGTGCAGCAAAATGCCTCAGGATAGGAGCAAACAATAGCGGCTCACGCATGAGCAGCGATAAGAACTCCTCGTCATCTAGCGCAGCTTTCGCGGCAAACAGATAAAGGTAGCTGTCCTGCGAAAAGCGAACATAGCTCCCTTCAGACCGAAGCACCCGCCGTTGATAAAAGCTATTGAGCACCTCCGTCAGAGATTCCGTCCAACCAAGACTTTCAAAGAATTGCTCGACCCGAGATGTAACGCTGGAGATGGGTAGAGAACCCTGGCGCTCTTCAATGAACAACCGTGCGATATCCGCCAAAATGGCTTCCCTCTGCACGGAATCCAGAGAGAATCTGGAGTCGTCATGGGGATCCCCCCGACCGAGAAGGAGGCTAACGTACTGATCCAGTATTGATGTGTGAGACGTGTTGGCGGCAATGTCATTGCCCTTGATCAAGATCGAAATCAAGAGTGACACCGTAAAGGGCGTGCGAGGAAGGTTTTGCTGGCGCAGCAGTCTAACGACACTTTCCGCGATTGCGGCAAACTTAGTTGGACTCACCAACTTAGCCATCTTGCGCACATCTGACCGGGCAAGGCGGCCGACGTAGCGCACCTCGGCCTTCACGCCTGCGGCTAGCAGGCGTTCAAGAAGCTCGCTTTCTTCACCTTGGCGACATCCCAGTATCAGTTGCTGGCATCCCAAATTGGCTATCTCGCCAATCGCCCGGTCAGAGAGCCTTCCTGCGTGGGGTGTCATATTGTCGACGGCAGCAACATACGGTGGAAGCGGGTTCTTTTTCCCTGGAATGATGCCCAAAATGGCGGCTTGGATATGAAGCTGAGACTCGATGGGGCGAGGAGCTGGCTGGCAGTGCTTGAAATCCACAAAGAGAGGCACCGTGCCAGGGCGCTGCCGACCGGAGGCAGCGAGCAACCATCGCAGAGCGGTAGAAAGACCGCAATGTTCCTCACCGGAAAGTATGACTACCCCGTTGAGGGAAGCTATTGAACGTGGGTCTGTTCGCTCTGGCCTAACTCCCACTTCCCATGCCTCCGAGTTCACAAATTGCTCGTGCGGAACGGGTAGTAGAACCGGTGGGACCAATAAGTCGTCGATGGCTTTGTGCTCAATTTCGCCCAATACCTCGCCGACGATCGTATCGTCTCTGATCTGGTCAGTAATTGCGTCGAAGGCCAAGGCTGACACGTCGACAACGACATCGGTGACTGTTGTTCGTGCGTCTACCGGCACAAGTCCGTTCAAGAACGCGGGCAACTCGTCGAAGTTCTTTCCATACGCCATGGGAACGATCGCATCCGTGGCATGTTCCCTGACCAGCTCCTGGAGCTCGTCTTCCCGGCAGAGGCGAAAGTGCTCTATGGCTGAGTTTTCAAACGTGGTTCGATGCCAGTCCAGAAGATTGGAAAAGTTTGGGTCGCTTAGGCCAGCACCGACCCCAACATAAAGAATGGATTTCAGGGTCGAAAGTGCTTTCTGAATTGCTTGAGGAGCCGGGCTGTCGAGAACGCTGAGATATTCGCCTTCGGTGAGGACGATTGATTGTGGGTCCGACCAGACACCGTGAAGGTGCCCCACTCCAGGTTTTTTACCAAGAGCAATGGCGTGGAGGTCCGCTGGCGAGGTCCAAGTGGCCGATTCGAGGCCTGTACCCTGCTCAATGAGTGTGTCGTAATTAGTGGTGAATATCGGGCATTTCAGCGACCTAAGGGCACGAGACCAAGAGTGGTCTTTTGGCTCGATGCTTCCGATGGTCTCAGACAGCCAAGCGGCCAGCCCCTGAGGGCCATTCTCAGCAATCTTGTCACGAACCATGCTTGCAGCCCGAATGAGAGTCGGGGTGTCGTCTGCTGCCTTTGCGTAGGTCAGAAGACTGACAACCGCTTCTCCCCACGCATCCGTCGCGCTCGGAACGGTTGCTTTCGCATGTTCGATGCTGGTTTCCACGAAGCCAAACCATGATGCGCATGAAGCCGCTTGGCTTGCATGCATCGAAAGACCAGCCCCCACCACTACGACGATGCGCCCTTCCGCTACTGCACTCTTCAGGGCGGCATATCGGATTTCAGGTTCCATTGAGACATAGTCACACAAGCGCGCCCAAGGTCTCGCTCATGACCCTTCAACTCGCCGCACACACCGGGCGGTGAGTGGATACCAGAAGGCAAATAATCACCACGGGTGTCTAGCGGACTGAAAGAGGTGCGCAGTCCTCTTCCCTCCCAGCCAGAGCGGATGGCCGACGTTATGTGAGGCAGCGATGGGAGGGGATTTGAGGTGGAATACACCGCCCCTTGCCTGTCCATCGGCCAGTGCGGCTCAGGGTGGCCAACGAGCCTGTAGTTGCTGGGCGTTATGCACGAAACATCGCTGCGTGCCGTCGGAATTCGTTTTTTGATGCCAGATGTTCTGGCCCAAGTAAGCAGTCGGATACTTTAGGTTTCCAGTTACTTTGCTAATGTGAACGGAAATTGTATCTGGGGGTTTGAAGTGGCACGTCGTCGTGGGTTTTTAGCGGAAATGCAGCACCAGGCGAAGGTGGCCGAACAGCGGCAACGGGCTGCGGCGCGGGAGCAGGCGGCGTCGGCGCGCCGGGCTGAGCAGGCGTGGAAAGCAGAGCAGAGGGCGCAGGTTGCATTGCAGCGTGCTTCCGAGGCGGACCGCAAACGCCTTGAAAAAGAGGCCCATGACGCTCACGTGGCCAGCCGCCAGGCAGAAGTCGATCAGCTGAATGCCGAACTTGCCAGCGTTTACGACCAAGTCGACAGCCTCCTTGAATCGACTCTGGCCGTGGATGATTACGTTGACCTTGCCAGCCTGCGCAGGCGGGTCGAGCATCCGGCGTTCGACCGGAGGCTGGAGACGCCAATTCCGGCCCCTGTACCCCTGTCCGATCCCCCAGCCCCTGTTTTTGAACCCCCTGCTCCCCCGACCGGGCTGTTCGGCCGCAAGAAAAAGCTTGCTGAGGCCCAGGCCCAAGCTGAGGCCGCCTTTGCCCAGGCTTATTCGTCCTGGGAGCACGAGATGGCGCAGCTGCCAGGGCGGCGTCAAGCGACTGCTGATAGGTACGCGGCCGATGAGAACAACCGAAAGCAAAGGCTGGCGGCAGCACAAGCCCGGTACTTGGACGAGTGCGCCGCGCGTGAGGCCGAGGTTGCTGAGCACAACGCCTCGATCGACCAACTCATCACAAACCTCAGTTACGGTTCCGTCGAAGCCGTACAGGAGTACGTAGGCATTGTGCTCGCCAACTCCGTCTACCCGGACGGGTTCACGGTAGAGCACGAGGCACAGTTTGACCCTGGAACAGCAGAGCTCGCGTTGCGCGTCCTCATCCCAAGCCCAGAGCAGATCCCCACGATCAAGTCCTACAAGTACGTAAAGGCCAGCGACGAGATAACACCTGTAGCCCTCTCGCAGAAAGAGGCGAAGGACAGATATGCAGGAATCGTTCACCAAGTCGTGCTGCGGACCCTGCATGAGATCTTCGAAGCTGACCGCCGGTCGCTGATCCAAAGCATCGCGCTGGAAGTCGGAACACAAACGATTAACCCGGCCACCGGCAACGAAACCTACATCCCATTCGCCGCACTCGGCGCTTCACGTGAGGCATTTTCTGAAATCGATCTCTCAGCCGTTGTTCCGGCCGCCACGCTGGAACACCTAGGTGCATCGGTCTCTAAAAACCCCCTCGGACTGACACCTGCGAATGTCTCGGGAGTCCGGCGCTCCTGATGACGACGGGTGATCTGGTTTTCAATCCGCCTCCTGGCTGGCCCCAACCCCCCGCGTCCTGGCGGCCTCCAATAGGCTGGACGCCGGACCCAGGTTGGCCGGAGCCACCGCCAGGGTGGCAGCTCTGGCTGCCATCAGGAGATTCGCCGGCACCAAACGACACGGAGCTGCCACCCGCATCTGACGCCTCAGCCAGCAAAGCCGAATCTACCGAATCTTCAGTTGCTGCACGGGTCGCGTTTCTCGAGGCCGAAAACGAGCTGCTTCGGCGGCAGCTCTCCGACGCATCGACTCCTTACGTTGAGCTCAACGACGAACGGGTGCTTCAAGAAGTCGGCATTTACCGCTATCACCACCCGCTTGAGAATGCAGCGTCCTTCCGTGAACGCCTAGACGAGGTGGAAGCGCGAATCGCCGAGCTGGTTACACTCGGGCAAGCGATCGTGAAGTCGAACCTCTTCACCTTCAACAATTCCCTTGCCAAGGGTCGACGCATGACCGATGACCTAGCCAAACTTATGCTTCGCGCCTATAACGCCGAGGCGGACAACAGCATCAGATCCTTGAAGCTAGGCAATGTTGTCACGGCGAAGCGTCGCCTTGATGCTTCCCGCATGGCGATCGCAAAACTGGGCGCACTGATGGAAATGCATATCAGTGATGACTTTCATGCTCTTCGCGTCGAAGAAATCGAGCTCACTGCCGACTGGCTCATGAAGAAGCAGGAGGAGAAAGAAGCAGAACGAGAGGAAAAGGCTCGTCTGCGCGAGGAACGTCGCGTCGAACGCGAACTCGCCGAGGAACGGGCCCTGCTCGATAAGGAACGCGCCCACCTCCTTAATGCTCTCAACGCGATGCGGGCATCCGGTCAGGGGGATGCCGATCTCGAACGGAGGCTCGAGCTCATCGACGAAGCCATCGCTCAGAACGACTTCCGCGCAGCTAACATCCGCGCCGGCTACGTTTACGTGATCTCCAACCGCGGGGCCTTCGGCGATGACGTCGTCAAGATCGGTCTGACGCGGCGCCTCGAACCCGCGGAACGCGTCGCAGAGCTCAGCGGCGCATCAGTACCGTTCCGCTTCGACATCCACACCCTCTTCTTCTCTGAAGATGCAGTCACCTTGGAAAACGAGCTCCATAAGCATTTCGCGACGAAGGCCGTGAACCAGGCCAATCCACGGAAGGAATTCTTCTTCGCCACCCCAGCTGAAGTGCGGGACGTACTGGTGGAAAAAGTGGGGAACCTTCTGGAATTCAGCGAACAAGGGGACGCCACCGAGTACCTTCAATCCATCAAGCACTGGCCGGACAGACCTTCCCAAGAACCGAAGGCTTCATCACTGCCCATCGCTAAGCAGTAGAGACGTTCCCGCTGCGCTCAGCAGTTGGGCGGTGCCCCTCATTCACTTGCACCTGCGGCGGAAAACCAGCTTGTGGACCTCGAAACGGTATGCAGGCTCTCCGTGGTTCGTGGTGAAACGGATTCCGTGTCTTGAAAGCTAAGGGCTCGTAGCCCTGCTGTGATGGATGTTCTCTACGCATTCATCAAGTCAGGAGCTACGAGCCTTGATCGAGCCTACTTCCCCGCGCCCCGATGCTGCCACCGCCATTTTCAACCTGCCCGACTACCGCGTCACCGATACTGATGTCCTCACTTTCGGACAGCGGCGGGTCCGTATCGAAGCCACGGCCGAGGCCGGCTGCCCGTCCTGCGGAGTGATCAGCACTCGGGTGCATTCACGTCGGCCGCAACGGCTGCGTGATATCCCTGTCGCTGGCCCGGTCGAAGTGGTCTGGGCCAAGCGGAGATTCTTCTGCGATGAGTACCTCTGCCCCCGGCGGACGTTCGCGGAGGAAACAGCCCAGGTCCCGCGCCGGGCACGGTCCACCCGCCGACTCCGCGACGCCCTGGTGGCCGCCGTCATCGGATCCGGACGGGCCGCAGCGGAAGCGGCCTCCTCGTTCGGTGTCTCCTGGTGGCTGGTGCAGCGGGCCTTGGATTCCGCGGCACTGACCTTGCCCAATGTTGACGCCTTGGCTCCCCGGATGCTCGGGATCGACGAACACCGCTACCGGTCTGTGCGGTTCTTCCGTGACCCGGCCACGAAGGCCTGGAAGCGCTACGAACCCTGGATGACCACCATTGTCGATCTGGACACCGGACAAGTGCTCGGGATCGTGGACGGCCGCGACAGCGAGGGCGTCGCAGAATGGCTGTTCGCCCGGCCACTGCAGTGGCGTCTGGGCGTGCAGGTCGTCGCGATCGACCCGTCAGCGGCCTTCCGCAAGGCACTGCGGATGTGGCTGCCACGCACCGCGGTCTCGGTCGACGCGTTTCATCTGGTCAAGCTCGGCAACGACATGCTCACCGAAGTCCGGCAACGCCTCACCCAGCAGGTGCATGGCCGGCGAGGACGCTCCATCGATCCGGTCTGGGCCAACCGGCGACTGCTCCTGCGTGCCGGGGACACGCTATCGGACCGGGCCCGGAACAGGCTCAGCACAGTGTTCGCCACCGACGATGCCACCGGGAAACTGCAGACCGCCTGGCTGGTCAAAGAACAGCTTCGGACCCTGCTCGCTACCGGATCCCTCGCCGATGCGGCCGCCGCGAAAGACCGACTCCAGGCCTTGGTAGAACAATCCGCACAGCCGGAAACCAGCCGGCTCTGGCGCACAGTCTGCCGATGGTGGAAAGAGATCGAAGTCCTCATTGTCACCGGCGCGACAACGGCGAAAGTGGAAGCCAACAACACCGCGATCAAGCACATCAAAAGGACAGGCCGGGGATTCACCAACGCACGCAACTACAAAATGCGTATCCTGTTGCGCAGTGCCGCCAGAACAGCGGCATGAACATTCATCACAGCAGACCATTCACCACGAACCGTGAAGAGCCGGTATGCACATGCCTTGACTTTCTTCCTGAACGAGCTTAGAACTCAACCTGACAGGAAGAGGATTGGAGCACCGTGGGCGGGCAGCGGATCGGCTACGTGCGGGTGAGCACGCTGGACCAGAATGAGAAGCGCCAGCTCGAAGGCCAGGTTCTACACCGGGTCTTCACGGACAAGGCCTCCGGCAGGGACACCGCGAGGCCAGAGCTTTACAGAGTTGCTGCGGTTCGCCCGAGATGGGGACACCGTGGTTGTGCACAGCATGGACAGGCTGGCCCGCAACCTCGATGACCTGCGTGCCTTGGTTCAAGGCCTGACACGCAAAGGCGTAAGGGTGGAGTTCATGAAAGAGAGTCTGGTCTTCACTGGTGAGGACTCCCCCATGGCCAACCTCATGCTCTCCGTGATGGGTGCATTCGCTGAATTCGAACGTTCCCTTATCAGTGAACGTCAGCGGGAGGGCATCGCCCTGGCCAAGCAGCGCGGCGCCTACAAAGGACGGAAAAAGACCCGGCCGCGCTCTCGCTTGAGTGCCGGCGGAAAAATGGACTGGTCTCAAGTCACATGGCACAACAGGGCTCGGGCACGAAGGAGGAACTACTGGCGCTGGCAGTCCTCAGATTTGGGCTGGGTCGCGGGTCAGCTAGGGAGGCGGAGGAGTGGGGTCGGCAGAACGCTCCGCACGCCATGGGGCGCGCCACTCCGCAGCTTCCCAGCCATCCATGATGTAGATGCGCTCATGAGCAACCTTGTCGCCCCTGAACTCCATCAGGCCGACTGTAAACATCCAAGGCGCGCCGTCGTAGCTGATCAAGTTCTCTACAACGACCAGGTCGGCACGATGAGTGATCCGCCGAGTGTGGAACTTGAGCCGCGCCGGGTACTGCCGTCGCCACTCACGGAAGTTCTCCAGGCCTTCGAACCGTTCGCCGGACTGAGGGAACTCAAGCACGGCATCATGGTGGTAAATTTCGTGGGCTATGTCCTCGTCCACGCCTGCAAACTCCCAGTGACGCCGCAGAGCCGCCACAAGATCCGGCTCATTGAGCATGGCTCACCTCCTCGTATCAGGAACTAAATGCTAACTTCGGATCCTTACACGGGCAATGGAAGCTCAGGCGCGTTAGGAGTGACGCTGTTCCTACGGACCAGAAGTCGTTTGTCAGGGCCGTTCCTCCATCCTCTCCGGGCTCTGTACCGCCGGGCACGGGTAGCCCCCAAGGGCACGAAAAGGCGCGCCCCGTTCGCTGAGCGCGCCCTTCCCGTAAAGCTGGGAAGAGCAGTGCTGCCAGCTAGCACATGCTTTTGCTTGTCTGCAGGAGAGCGTTCTCCATTTTGGGGACGAGCGGGGGCACGTCTGTGATGTTGAGTTCACTGGGTGGGAGTACGGCGGCTATCGTAACCTGCCCTTGCCCGTCGAGTGAGGCGACCGATTGGACGCTATAGGGGCCACCGCCGCCTGCGACGGAAATGAGCAGCGTTCCGGGGCAGATGTCTTCGCGGGGACGAATGCCGCCCAAGGAGAATGGTTTGGCGCCAATCATGCTGTCCCACGTTTCCTGGTGGATGAGGTGACCGGTAGTGAGGGCTGCCATGAACCTGCTGAGGTCCTCCACGGTTGAGATGATCCCAGCATCGGCTGAGCCGGCGGTGGCATCCACACGCGTGAAGTCACGCCGGTTTCCATGATCCACGACGTATCCGTGGATCATGGGCTCCGGTGGCTGTCCTGGGGCAGCGAGACGGCTGTTGACCATGCCTGCCGGAACGAACACGTCCTCGGCGAGAATCTCGCCGAGCCGGCGGTGGTGTTTGCGTTCCAGCAGCCAGCCAAGGACTTCCCAGTTCGTGGCAGACCACGCGAAGTAGGTCACCGGTCCCGGCGGCTGGTCCGCCCCGGCCGCGATTTTGAGGCGGTCCTCGAAGGACAGCGGGCGCGTTTGGAGTTCGTCCAATGTTCGGGTCTGGATCAGGGACGGAAAGTAGTCCGGCAGGCCTGAGGTGCTGCCCATCAGGTCCCGCACCGTTGTCGGGTCCCAGCCCTTGAAGATGCCGGTGAACTCGGGCAGATGAGCGGAGACGGGGTCGTCGAGGCGGACTGTGCCTGCCTCCACCAGCTTCATTACGGACACGGCCACCATTGGTGCTCCCGCCCCGCTGATCCACAATTTGTCCGTGGGCGCCGCCTTGTTATGGGAGTCGAGATCGTTCACCCCCGTTGACCTGAGCTCCTCCTGTTCGCCCTTGCGCACATGGAAGACCACGGCGGGCGCTCCATGTGCGAGTGCGTCGGCGGCGAAGGCTTCTAGCTCCGGGGCAAGGCTCGCTGCTGGAGTGGTGGCGGTGTCGTCAGGGGGGCTAGAGGTGCACGCAGAAAGCACAAGGGCTACGGCCACTAGCCCAGCGTTCTTTTTCATACAGGACGGCTCTCGATGGGTTGCCTGGGAAGGCCGGCAGCAAGCCGTTGTTCGGTTCGTCCCGTGCCGTGTGCGGCGCGGGCGGAAGCCATCGCCCGGATGTGCTTCCGGCTAATAGTGCCTGGTATTGCTCCTAGGCGGGGACTGGTGGTCGTCATGGGCAGAGTCGGTTGAGTGTGTCCTGGAGTTCTGCCAGTATCCGGTTGTCCCACGATTGCAGTTTGTTGTTGGAGTCCGGGTCTTCAAGGTAGATGGGCATAAGTGGCGGGATCAGTGTCATTGTGGCTTGATACCGTCCGCTGCTGCTGCTGACTGCCACGGTGCGATAGCTCCAGAAACCGCCCATGCCACCGTACCGGAAGTCATTGGAGCAGCCGTGAGGCCATTTCCAAATCCCCAGCCCATAGAAGGGAAAGTCGCTGGCGGTCTTCATCATCTCCCGGAGGGAAGCATCCGACACGAGATCCCCGCGCAATAGTGCGGCAAAGAAGTCATTGACGTCGTGCATCGTGGATACAACACCGAAGGCCGGCGACGAATTGGCTTGCCCGCCGCCGTCCGTTACGTCCACGCGTTCACCACGAACGGTGACATAGCCATGAATCATAGCGGGTATTCCTCCTATGGGTTTGTCGATAGAGGTTGCTGTAAGCCCCAACGGGGCGATGATGTCGTCGTGAAGCACTTCCGTGTAGGGCTTGCCGCGCAGTTTTTCCAGTAACTGGCCCAGCGCGTAGTAGTTCGAGTTGGAGTAGTGGAACGACCCGACGTCTTTTGCTTCCCATGGCAGTGAGGCGGTCAGCTCCAACGCCCGCTGGGCGGATATTTCTTCCGTGACAGCTCGGGGGAAGTCCTCGGGTGTTTTCTCGCTCGCCTGCTCGAAGGAGGGCATGCCCGAGGTATGGGCGAGGAGTTGCCGGACGGTGATCGGGGTGGGGGGATGCAGGACCGTGGTGAAGCTGTCCAGAATGCCGTTGACGGGGTCGTCGAGGCCGATGAGTCCGTCGTCTACGAGTTTCATCACCGAAACGGCGGTCATTGATTTGGTGATACTCGCAACTGACACCCTGTCATCGGGCTTGGCTGCTTGCCGATTTTGGAGGTCCCGGACTCCGTACGCTTTGGCCCAGATGCCTCCTGGCCACCGGACTTCGGCCAGAACGGCTACGGCACCCTGATCCATCAAGGAGTGCATCATGAAGTCAAGTGATGCCGTGGGCGCCGCAGTCGTCGTAGCGGCCGGCGTTGGGGAGGGGGCCGGGGCCGTGCACGCACTGAGAGCTAACGCGAGAACCGCAGCTGAGCTTTGAAGAATACGCCTTATGGTCTTCACGGCACCACCCTGCATCGGTGCAAGTACGCGAGCGAGCCGCAACTGCACCGTCCCCGGCCAAGGAACATCCGGCGCCGTAGTCCCAGCGACTCAATTCTAGGAGAATTGCACAAACGAGTCGAGAGAACCTAACCACTGCAGGCATCCCAGAAAGCTACTAAATGCCTGTTCTAAGAGGCCGATAATGGACCTTATGTAAAGCTGAACCCTGCGCTTCTCATCCGGTGCATCATTTGGTGCTACGCGTTGCGGTCCTCAGTTGGGCAGTCAGCGCTACCGGAAACGGCCTGGCACCTAAACATCAGAAGGGTTTGGCGCCGGCGCCCTGGGCGCGTCAGCTTTCGCACTCTATGCAGTACGACTGGCCGTTCTTCTCGCGCGCGAGCTGGTACCGGTGCCGGACCAGAAAACAGGAAGCACAGGTGAACTCATCCGAGCCCTGCGGGACGACCTGGACGATGAGCTCCTCGGAGACGATTTCACCGCCGGGAGTGAGACCTTCATCGAAGGCGTCGGCTTCGTCCAGTTCGGTGACGACGCTGCGGGCATCCGGGGCGCTGGCGGACTTTAGCGGCCTCCAGCGAACGGTCCTGGGATTCCTTGACGTCGGGGCAGACTTCGTCGTAATCGGCAGCCACTGTGAGCAGTTCTCATTTCTGTTCTCGGCAGGTTCTTTCCTGACCAGGGAGCAACGTACACCACGCACGCGTTGTTCCCGTGTCCAAGGGCTGTGCTCCCGCCGGCCGCGCCGGCCGGGGGGGCGAATAAACCCTGTGCGCGGGTGACTTGACCTCCTCCGCGAGGAGGCTGACACTCGTTCTCACAATGAGGATTGGAGGTCGCCGTGAATGGTCAGCCGATCGGCTACGTGCGGGTAAGCACAGTGGACCAGAACGAGCTGCGACAGCTCGAGAGCCAGGTGTTGGACAGGGTTTTTACCGACAAGGCCTCGGGCAGGGACACCGCGCGGCCGCAGCTGACCGAGCTGTTGCGGTTTGTCCGTGACGGCGACACCGTGGTTGTACACAGCATGGACCGGCTCGCCCGCAACCTCGATGACCTCCGCGCCCTGGTCCAGAGCCTCACCCGACGGGGCGTGCGGGTTGAGTTCCTCAAGGAACAGCTCGTGTTCACTGGTGACGACTCCCCCATGGCCAACCTCATGCTCTCGGTCATGGGTGCCATCGCCGAATTTGAGCGTTCCCTGATCAGGGAACGTCAGCGCGAGGGCATCGCCCTTGCCAAGCAGCGTGGCGCATACCAAGGGCGGAAAAAGACGCTGACGCCGGAACGGGCGGCAGAGTTGGTGCAGCGCGCCGGTAGCGGAATCCCTAAAGTCGTCCTTGCCCGCGATTACGGAATCAGCCGGGAAACGGTCTATCAGTACCTTCGCCAAGCCACGCTGGCGTAGCCCCCTCCCCTCCTCCCCCAAGGTTCCCAGCCAACCTCGAGGTTTACCCGGCAGGGTTAGCCATGAAACTTCGGCCAACCGCTATTTGGCCGGAGTTTCGCCACTTCCTGGATCTGTTCCTGCGTCGGCGTTGCGGCCAATCCAGTAGTGACGGCGTCAGCGCGCGAATGGCGGGACGGAGGCGCCGGTGAATGGCTCGAACCAGTCCCGGACGTTCATCGGCGCAAAACCCATCTGCATGTTCAACTCGACATCGTTCTCGAAACCGTCCAGGGCGTTCTGGTAAAGCATCTCGCTGTCCGTGTCCTCGAACATCTGCTCTTCGAGCCTGGCCCGCCAGCCGTCTGCCAAGTCCAGATCGTAGGAGTCCTGAATGACTTCGACCTGGTCAAGCAGGCAGCGCAGCGCCAGCTCCTGTGCCACGCACGAAGGGCGGCTCCATCCCCTGACCAGCGCCCCGGTCATGTCCGTGGCAACCACCAAAAACCTCTGGACAAAGCCGACATCATAATTGTGAGCGTACCTTGGCGGCAGCCACGACAGGACAAAGGTATTGGCGATGTTCTTGCGGTCAATCGAGTTCAGCCTTCTCAGGCCGGCGAGGTCCTCAAAGAGCTGGTCGATCAGGACGACGGAGGCCTCCCAAAGAGCGCCTGCCAGAAGTTTTGCTTGGGCCAGGCTTCCGTCCCGGCGTTCCGGCGTGATCGACTCCATCCACTCAATGTCATCAGCGCCCAACAGACTGTGCTGCTCCGGCGTGAGGTCCTCTAGGCGCGGTTCGAACCCCAGCTGCTCCAGGCTCAAACCGTCAAGCCCCTCCCCTGCCTGAAGGATGTGTTTGGCGTAGTCGTCTTCGCTGGTCATGGCCCGATGGTACCGGCCGACACCGTCGCCTTGCTTGAGAACTTGACTGCGGCCTGTCGTGGCAGGCGTTTCACTCAGTTGAACTACGTAGGGTCCCCGGCCGCTGCCCCGGCGTTTGCAGCAACGGGTTAACGCGCGGCAGACCGGAATAGCAGCGTACTAGCTGTCCGCTCTCTGGCATGCCGCTGCCGATCCCTTCGACCGCACGATTATTGGCCTGCTTGGGATCAACGGAACGCCAAAAACTATGGGCAGGCGCCCGACTTGGGCCGTTGCCATACGACGGCACCCCAACCAAGTCCTAGTGACATATAAAAAACACGTACACAGACCAAGGGCGTGCGTCAGATAAGGGTCACACCCCCTTGAAGCAAGTGTTAGCGGTCGTTGGTGAACGTCACCGAGTCCCCAGGCCTCGTATTGACCGTCAACGAGAAAATATCGGGCCGTGCGTAGTGCCCGACCGAGTCGAAGTCCAGATGGGATTTTGTCTTTGACTCAAGGTCGATGTCTGCGAACAGGATCGCTTCTTGGTCGAAAACCGGCCCGGCGAGAACGTTGCCCAATGGGTCAATGATCACGCTTCCACCTCGCATGAGTACGTCATCGTGCGGCGGTTCGACGTCGAGGGGGTGGTCAGCTGGGAACGCGCTTCGCGTTAGATATTGGCAAGCGGACAGTACGAACACCCGGCCCTCTAGGGCGATGTGGGTCATGGTTGCCTGCCAAGTTGGCCGATCGTCGGCGGTCGGGGTGCAGTACAGCTGCACACCTTTCGCGTACATCGCCTGCCGCATGAGCGGCATGTAGTTTTCCCAGCAAATGACCGACCCGACACGTCCGAGGGGCGTGTCCATGATGTCAAGGGTTGATCCGTCGCCGTAGCCCCACACAAGTCGCTCCGTGGCCGTCGGCATGAGCTTCCGGTGGTTCCCGACGAGGCCTGACGTGGGAGAAATTAGCAGCGCAGTGCAGTACAGGGTGTTCCCTAAGCGCTCGATCACTCCGATGACGACAAAGATGCCGTGCTCGGATGAAGCGTTCACAAGGCGCCGTACCTCCGGCCCGTCCAGCGTGACGGCACCGTTACTGTACCGCGCATACTCGTCGCGTCCGCGCTCTGTACGGTACCCGACGGCAGCGCCGAACGCCGTACCTTTGGGGTAGCCTCCGATGAATGCTTCGGGGAATACTGCCAGTTCTGCACCGGCAGCTCCCACTTCGGCTATGAGCTCCTCCGCCCTTGTCGTTGATGCGTCCGCATCGAACGGCACGGAAGCGCTCTGGATTACTGCAACTTTGCTCATGATTATCTCCGTGCCCGTGAAGGGGGTGCGAGGTTATCCATAGGAAATGTCAACGTCTTTGGTCTCTTTCAGCATCGGCCACAGCACGGCCAGGGCGAGAATCGCCACTGCGATGATGTAGAACGCGGGGGACACCAGCAGGCCGGTGGCAGCCACGAGCGCAGCGGCGATCAAAGGTCCGGGGCCGGCCAGTAACGCGTAAGCGATGTTGTAGCCAATTGCTGAGCCGGTCGAACGGACCGATGCGGGGAATACCTCGACCAGCAGTACGTTGGTCATGACTGCGCAGCATGCGACGAATAGGGAGAACACCACCAGGCCGAAGAATGCGAGGAAGGGGTTGCCGGTGCTCATAAGCAGGAACGCTGGAGCCGACCATACGATGAGCCCGATTACGCCGGTCAGGAGCACGGGGCGCCGGCCGATGCGGTCACCGGCCATACCGACCAGCGGGTTGAAGATCACGTACACCACCATGGCTGCTCCTGTCACCATGAGGGAGTCGATGCGCGGCATGCGAACGGGCCCGGACAGGTAGTTGTTTGAGTAGGTGATGAAGTAATACAGGCCCACACCGAAGATGCCCGCGAATGCGAGCGTCATGATAAAGGCGCGCACCTTGAGCCCACGGCTCGTTACCTCGACGGTGTTATTGGCACGCTTGCGTTCCAGCTCTTCGAAAACGGGGGTGTCCGCAAGCTTCCGTCGGATGTAGACGGCAATAAGTGCCATCAGCAGGGAAGCGATGAACGGAATGCGCCAACCCCAACTCGCTAGGTCTTGCGCGCTCATGCTAGCCGTCAGCAGTGCGGCGACAAGCGTTCCAATCAGGAATGCCAGGCCAGCGGTCGCGGTTATTAGGCTCGCGTACAGTGCACGCTTCCCCTTGGGGGCACTCTCGCCGATGTATGCGGCGGCGCTTGTCCACTCCCCCCCAACCAGCATGCCCTGCAGCAGGCGCAAGACCACGACGAGGATCGGAGCGGCGATTCCGATGGTCGCGTATGACGGCGTGAGACCGATAAGAGTCGTGATGGCACCCATTCCGAGCACCGTAATGATCAGAACCGTCCTCCGGCCCAGCTTATCGCCCATTGGGCCGAGGAAGAGCGCCCCTACCGGGCGCGAGATGAACCCGACGGCGAACACGGCAAGTGCCGACAGCATTTCGGCACTTGGGTCACCAGATGGGAAAAACTGTGCGCCGATAATGGCAGCGAAGTAGCCGTAGATAGCGAAGTCGAACCACTCCATGAAGTTGCCGATACCAATAGCGACCATGCGCTTCTGGCGGTCCCGTTTCGGCAGATCCACCAGCTCGGTGTGGCCGCTTTGCGCGGAAGGGCTGGGTAGCACCATGCGTAATCTCCTTTACGGCTGGAGTGCGGAATTCGGGTCCCGTCCTCCAGCCTTTGTTTGTCGTCTTAGGCTTGCTGGGTCTTGCTGGTCTTGTGTTGTTGTTGAATGGCGTCGAGCGCCCAGCGGAGGTGTTTGCTGAACACCTCCGGGTTCTCGGCGTGGGGGAAGTGGCCGAGTTCGGGCATTTCCCGGTAGACCGCGTAGGGGATGCGTGAGGCGAGTTCCCGGGTTGCTTCGGGGGGCACGGAGTAGTCGTAGATGCCGTTCATGAGTACGACCGGAGGGGTTGACTCGTCGAAGAGGTGCGCGATGTTGTCGATGTCCCAGCTTGTGCAGTAGTACTCGAGGTCACGTTCGTAGACGCCATAGCCGCCCTGGGAGTAGCCCCACCACACCCGGTCGCGATCGGTTTTGGGCGAGTCCGGTGACATGAGTCCGTACGTCCATTCGGGCACATGGAGGGCCTGGTTGACTCTGGGATTGCGCAGCCATTTTGAGAGCCGGTTCGAGACCCGCGGGCCGGCCTGGGAGCCGACGACGCCGTGCAGCAGGTCGGGGTGCAGGGCGGCCATCTCCACGACGACGGCCCCGGCCATGGACGCGCCGACCAGGACGGGCTTTTCCGGCAGTCGGAGTCCCTGGATAAAGTTGGCGATGCAGTCGGTGTAGGTGCGAGTGGTTAGCAAGTATTCGGAGCCCCGGCGGCCGGCGGCCGGCATCGATTTGCCGTGCCAGGGCAGGTCGGGGGCGATAAGGCGGTACTTCGAGGTCAGCTGCGGGTCCGACATGAGTCCGTGGTACTGGCGGTTGTCGGATCCTGCTGTGGCGAGCAGGATGACGGGCAGTCCGTCGCCGGCACTTTCGTAGTAAATGTCGCAGTCCCCCCAAGACTCGACATGGGTGCGGGCGTACCGGCCGACGACGTGGTCCAGGCTTCGTACTGCCGGGGGGGCCGACTCCGGACGAGCGGCGGCGATTTCGAGGACCCGGCGGACCAGGTGCAGGTGTTGGGCATAGGATTCTTGGCTTCCCGAGACAGTTCCCGTGCCGCGGGGGGAAACAAAAGCAGCGACGTGCTGTTTCCCCGGGGACGGGCTGGACGCCAGCAGGTCTGACCAGTCCGAGGCATCGAGCTCGATCCGGAATGCGGCCTCGTCTCCATCCTGAGCCCCGGCAAGGGTCGTGTCGCCGTCACAGACCGTGACCGTCCAAGTGGTACCAAGACGCGAATGCAACTGGAAGACAATATCGGCGTTGCCTGAAAGATCCCGCAGTTCCGAATCGTTATGGATCCGCTCATTCACTGCAAGGGGGTCAGGCAGCATGTCGTCAAACAACCTTCCAGAGAGGCTCTGCGGCTGAGATCAGATCCCCTAGCCCCATCGCTATTACCGTATTACTGTCTTAGCGATAGTAGGCGAAGGGTGTGATCCACGTCAACAAGTCGGGTTCTCTCCTTATGCACGCGGCGGCTGGTTCGCCTGACCTTCGCGTACGGCGCCGCACCTTCGGGCAGGGCGGCCTTCCGTCCGATGTGCGTTACCCTCATCGGCGGGCGTGGTTGAAGGCTACGGCCGCCTTTGAAACGACCCCGGGCTCTGAGTCTGTTGGGTGCGGTGCTGTCCCAGGTGGAGAGACCGTCCGTTCCCAGCATCTGGGTCTTGGGCTTGATCACCGCAGGCATCCTGCTGATCCTCGATCTTCGATCCGGCCATTAGCTCCTCGTAGTACCGGCGTTGATGGCCAGCTTTTCCGCTGCTGTCGGTACCGGCCATCGGTGCCTTGACGCCATACAGGCCAAGCGAGAAGCTCAGCGCGTCAGCGGCGGGCGGGAATAGGTAGCTGCCCAGGGAACCCAGCTTTGGCGCGCCCCCGCGTACAGGCCTTCGGCGCCGTGGAGTGTCAGGGCTGCGACCTGCGGCCGGTGGGGACCATGTCACCAGCCCCTCGGTTTCCCGGCTCGACTGTTTGGCACACCGGGCCCAGCTCACCCGGGTAGGAGTTGGCGCCTTCTTTCTACGGCCCGTCAGGCAAGGCGCAGGGGACGCATCAGCTTCCGCGCAGTTTCCCTCGCGACGGTACGCGCGAATCCACGTCTTCAGTACTCCCAGCGGACAAAGCCAACCTGGGCCGCATGATTCGGGGTAGTTTCACCCGTGATGAACCTTAAGACCAGGGTCGGCTCAAATTCGAGCGAGATAGGCCCAGTAACACGCCAGTAACCGCGATGCCCTACTTAGCAACGCTACAGCTGCACCGCGCTTATCATCGGTTGCGAACTAGACGGGCGCATAAAATTGCCCCGGGAGTCGGATCTGAACTTCCCAGTCGACTTCCGGGGAGCAGTTCAAGTCAGAGTGGGTTATTGGCTGGTGGAGTGCCTCATGGCCAGAAGCGCGGCGTCCGCGGCGTTGCGCACGTGTTCCTCGCACGCGATCCTCGTCTCGTCCGGGTCCCGGTTGATGGCTGCGGCGGCCGTGATTCTCGTTATTTCCGCTACTGTTTGCGGCCCGCGGTTCTCGGCGGATAAGGAGTACATGCGCAGCACCTGCGTGCGGGCATTGACGATTTTGAGAAGTCTGGAGATCTCGTCGTTACCGGCCCCGGCAAGGAGCACATCATAGTACTGGTCCTTGACCTCGAGCTTGCGGCCGGCATCACCGGAGGCCATAGCCTTTTTCACTTCATTGAGGCATTGGACGAGTCCAGTGCACTGCTCATCAGTAGCGCGCTCGGCAAAAAGGCTTCCGGCCAGAGATTCCAAGGCGCGGCGGACCTCGTAAAGGCTTTCGGCCTCGCGGACAGTGAGCGTAGCAACCTCCGGTCCCCTATTGGGGACGATGGTGACCAGTCCCTCCGCTTCCAACTGCCTCAACACCTCACGGACAACGGTTCGGCTAACGGCAAACTTTTCACAGAGCACGGATTCCACGAGCCTCTCGCCTGGAGCGAACTCGGCTGTCACGATGGCCCGGCGCAAAGCCGCCGTAACCTCCTGCCTCAGCGGCGCGGCCGTCCTTTTTACGGCGGAATTCATCGCGGGGCTCCCCATCTAGGCATCATCCCTTACATAATACCGTCTGCCCTCGAAAAGAAGACCGCGAGTGGCGTGAACCACACTGGACAGCGCCCGCCGTAATACGGTATTACTTTAGGGGACAGATTGCGCCAAACCGGGCTCTGCGATTAAAGGCCGGGGGCGAGCAACGATGTTCGAAGAAGAAGCCCTACTTGGCGGACCCAGCTGATCGACGCCAGGTGCTTCTCAAGTCGTGCGCGAACCGCGATACTCAGAGGTGGTAAAGAGTGATTATTCAAGGTCAAAGCATTAACCTGGGCCGCACCGGCAAGGGTCGCGGACGGCCCCAACTCAGGGTCGCCCCCAAGGAGTGCAGCTTCGTCATAGGTTCCTTGCCTACTGCTGGCGGAGGAATCACCCCATGACAACCATCGACACCACGGCCGCGTTACTTTTTATAGGGCTCGGGAACATGGGTCGGCCCATGGCCGCACGTCTAGCGCAGGGCCGCGAAGTGTACGTCTACGACCAGACCCCGGAGGCGAGGACAGCTACAGCGCAGGAAAGCGGCGCCACACCTTTAAGTAACCTCGAGACCCTGCCCGGGAATATAGCAGCCGTCATCCTCATGCTGCCCAACAGTCAAATAGTCGAAGCTGTCCTGCGCCAGAATCCGGGCATCCTTCACCGCGTCAGGCCCGGCTCGATGATCATCGACATGGGCTCCTCCGAGCCCGGAAGCACCACCGCCTTGGCAGAGGAAGCCGGCCGCCGGGGCGTCCACTATGTCGATGCCCCTGTCTCTGGCGGCGTCGCCCGGGCAATAACAGGTGAGCTGGCCATCATGGCCGGCGGCAGCGACGAAGCAGTCGCCGCCGCACGCCCCCTACTCGAGTCCATGGGAACCAGTGTCGTGCACGTGGGCCCTTCAGGCACCGGCCACGCAGCCAAAGCGCTCAATAACCTCCTGTCTGCTACCAACCTTGCCGCCGCAGCCGAGATTATCTGTGCAGCGGCGTCAGCAGGCATCGCCCCGCACGTCATGGTGGATGTCATCAACAACTCCACCGGCCGCAGCCAAGCGACCGAAGTCAAATATCCGAAGCACATCCTCCCCGGTTCATTTGATTCCGGATTCGCCATGGACCTGATGCTCAAGGACCTCAGAATCGCCCGGCAACTCTTCGAGTCCAATGCGGTCGAGGGACCGGTGGTGCTCACAGCGCAGACCATCGCCGAGAACCTGCGCAAGCAACTGGACGACCCCGCTCCTGACCACACCGAACTTGTCAAGCACTATGAACAGGTGAACGCAGTCCTAATCCGGGACCCCCGCCCGATCCGCCAGTAAGACAACCATCCACACGAAAGGCCACTGCCATGACCACCGAAACCGGTACCGCCGATGCCCAGGAATACATCAACGACATGGCCCGCAAACGCGGCTACGTGCTGGACTATCACAAGGTAATGGCCAAACACGACTTCCCCGTGCTGCAGGCCGCTAACGGCATCGTCTCCGCAGCCTACCTTGACGACCGCACGCTGGACCGCCGCACCAAGGAACTGATCTTCATCGTCAGCCTCACCGTAATGCGTGCCTCCAAAGGCCACATCCAGAGCCACATCAGGGTCGCACTCGACCTGGGCCTGACTCCGACCGAAATCCTCGAAGCCATTGAGATTTCCCTTCCGGAAGCGGGAATTGTCGCGTTCCAGGCCGGCTTCGAAGCATGGCGCGAAGTCGTCGACGCAGACGGCATCGAACCGACAGTCAAGGTCCACGAGGGTGGAAGCGGGGCCTCTTGAGCCAACAAACCACCGATTGGCAGAGTCCTGCGGCGACGGAGGGCACCGCCCGGTACCAGGTGATAGCGGTCAGGATGGGCACCCGGGCCACAAAGCGCAGCGAAGTGTTCCTGAACTACCACCTCTACGGCGAGCCGGACGGCCCAGCCAAAGTGGACTACTTCTTCTGGATCCTCCGCAACCAGCACCGGACAGTCATCGTCGACACCGGCTTCAGCCCAAGTGCCGGCCTGAAACGCGACAGGGAACTCCTTCTTCACCCCCGTCAGGCACTGGTTGAACTCGGCATCGAACCGGAAGAGGTGGACGACGTCATCCTCACGCACGGACACTACGACCACATCGGAAACGCCGACCTGTTTCCACAGGCCAACCTCCACATGGCCGAAGCAGAATACCGGTTCTGGACCTCACCGACGGCTGAGCACACCCAATTCGCCTATTACGCCGAACAGGCGGAAATCGCCTACCTGCGCCGGCGTTACCGTGAAGGAAAACTCAATCTCTTCGCAGGCCACTGCTCTCCGGCACCTGGGCTCGACGTGGTGGAAGTAGGCGGACACACCCCAGGGCAGGCCATGGTCCGACTCCAGACCACAGCCGGTCCCGTCATACTCGCCTCGGACGCCGTTCACTTCTACGAAGAGCTCGAGCGGGACATGCCCTTCATTGCGATCAGCAGCCTCCCTGAAATGTATGACGTGTTCCTGCACCTGAAGGATCAAGCCCAGACAACGGACCTGATTGTCGTTCCCGGGCATGACCCGGATGTGCTGCACCGCTTCACCCCTTATGAAGCCGCCCTGGGCGGCAATGCGGTCACGATAGGGGACCTCCCGGCCTCCCGACTAGAAAAGGAGCACCATGTCAGCAACCAGATTTGAAGTTGTCGCCACGTACACAACGCTCACCGGACGGGTAGCCGAGGTCCTCGAAAACCTGGGCGCCCTGGCCCGGGCAAGCCGTGAAGAACCTGGAAACCTCCGGTACGAATACTTCCAAGGAGTTGAGGACCACTCGCGGATCGTCATTTTGGAGACCTACCGCACCCCCGGTGACTTCGATGCCCATCGGCAGACGCCGCACTTCCAACGGATCGGTGCCGAAACCATCATCCCGCTCCTGCAAAACCGGACCGTATCCACCTTTGAGTCCCACGTCGACTAAGACGGCACTGCTTCGCGCCACACCAGACCCCACCTAACTCCAAGGAAATGGAGACCACATTGTCGTCGCCCACCATTGACTCCCCTCCCCCACCCACCACGGAACGGGAGCAGGAGCTGCTCGCTTCTGTTCCCACAGGCCTGCTGATCAATGGCGAGTGGCGTCCGGCTGCGTCCGGTAAGACCTTCGACATCGAAGACCCCGCCATGGGCAAGGTTCTGCTGAGCATCGCCGACGCCGGAGCCGAGGACGGCATGGCCGCCTTGGACGCGGCAGCGGCCGCGCAGGAATCCTGGGCCAAAGTCCCGCCGCGCGAACGCGGCGAAATCCTCCGCCGGGCCTTCGACCTGGTCACCGAACGCGCAGAAGACTTCGCCCTCCTGATGACCCTGGAAATGGGCAAGCCCCTGGCCGAAGCCCGCGGTGAAGTGACGTACGGCGCTGAGTTCCTCCGCTGGTTCTCGGAAGAAGCCGTCCGGGCCTTCGGCCGCTACTCGGTCTCCCCGGACGGCAAGTCCCGCCTCCTGGTGACCAAGAAGCCGGTAGGTCCCTGCCTGCTGATCACCCCTTGGAACTTCCCGCTGGCCATGGCTACCCGCAAGATCGCACCGGCCGTCGCCGCCGGCTGCACCATGGTGCTGAAGTCGGCCAACCTGACGCCCCTGACCTCCCAGCTGTTCGCCGCGGTGATGCAGGAAGCCGGCCTGCCCGCCGGTGTCCTCAACGTCATCCCCACCTCTACGGCAGGTGCCACCACCGGGCCACTGATCAAGGACTCCCGCCTGCGCAAGCTGTCCTTCACCGGTTCCACCGAAGTAGGCCGCCGCCTGCTGGCCGATGCGTCCGAAACCGTGCTGCGGACCTCCATGGAGCTCGGCGGGAACGCGCCGTTCGTGGTGTTCGAGGACGCCGATCTGGACGCCGCCGTCACGGGCGCCATGCTGGCGAAGCTGCGGAACATGGGTGAAGCCTGCACCGCAGCCAACCGCTTCATCGTGCACGAGTCTGTCGCCGGTGAGTTCGCGGAGAAGTTCGCCGCGAAGATGAAGGAGATGACCACCGCCCGCGGTACCGAGCCCGAGTCCAAGGTGGGCCCGCTGATCGACGCCAAGAGCCGGGACAAGGTTCATGAGTTGGTGTCCGACGCCGTCGCCTCCGGCGCCAAAGCCGTCCTGGGCGGCGGACCGGTGGAGGGTCCTGGCTACTTCTACCAGCCCACAATCCTTTCCGGCGTCACAGAAGGCACCCGGATCCTGTCCGAGGAGATCTTCGGCCCCGTAGCCCCGATCATCACCTTCGCCAGCGAGGACGAGGCCGTCAGGCTGGCCAACAACACCGAATACGGGCTGGTGGCCTACGTCTTCACCAAGGACCTGAACCGCGGCATCCGGATGGGCGAAAATCTCGAAACCGGCATGCTTGGGCTGAACGCCGGCGTCATCTCCAACGCCGCCGCACCCTTCGGCGGCGTGAAGCAGTCGGGCCTGGGCCGCGAAGGCGGCCTGGAAGGCATCGAGGAATACCTCTACACGCAGTACATCGGCATCGCCGACCCCTACGCCAGGTAGTCCGTCCGCGACAGGTCAAAGGTGCGCAAATGCCCGGCTGGGTTACCCAGCCGGGCACTTGCGCATCCACACTACGGCCCCCCGAAGCCGAGCTGCCTGTATGGATTGATAGCGACCCCGGTTCCCGCAGGAAAGTCAGCTGATTGGCGTGATTGCCGAGAGAGCAACTGCGCCGGAATGAAACCCCGCCTTCGGCCCGAAGGGCCATGTCAACGGTTGTATGGTGTCGCTTCTCCACGAGCACCGCACCTATTGCCAATATCCAGCCACGCGACGCCGAACACGCAACCGTGGCCGGAGCTGCACTCACGCTCCTGCTAGCCGTCTTGGGCACGCTGCTGGCCGTGCTCGTTGCCGATGTCATCGCCCACATGGTCCGGGACAGCTCACTGCCATCCAGGCCGAAACTCGCCCATCTCATGTACGTGAGCTTTGGGTCCCCGGCCGTACTCGTTGCGCCCATGGCGATCTTGGGGCTCAGCGCTATGGGTGTAACTGAAGTGCGGCACTCCGGCCGATAGCGGTGGCCCTCGTTGGCGCGCTGGTCGTCGTGACGTTATTCGCAGTGAAACGGTTGTGCGTGAGGCCGTGGCTCAGAATCCCTAGTCCTTGCCATCATGACCGCACTCGGGCTGGCGGTGCTCGCCCTCGAACTTGCCATCCACTGATACCGGGAAGATATTCCGACGACCCGATCTTCTGCTGAGGGCCAAGTTCGACAAGATGCTGTCTCAGGAAAACGAGAGCTTCTTCAAGGCGTTGTTTTGAAGGTCGGAGGCGGGCAATGGGCACACCCCAACCTGACGTCAGGCTGGAAGCCTATAGGCGTCCACATAAGGTTTGATTCTCCTATTTCTTACGGTCGGGCATCGAGCTTTTAGAGCTCAACATGACACTACGGTCTGCCATGGGTATCGCGTGGAGCGTCATCCTGTCGGCGGCCGGCACCAGGTCAGCACTCCTGGTTCCCGCTAGTGCGGGCGCCGGGTTGAATCAGGCGGAACAATCTTCACCCGAGGCGAGAAGAGCCCTAGATGTCCTTCTTACATAAGGGCTACGGAGATTTCCGTTTTCAGCGCCCGGAACGGGGAGGGCTAGGGCCCCGAAGGCACGCCGACTTGGACTGCGATGCTGCTGGGGGTGGTGGTGCCGTTGCCGAGCTGCCCCTTATCGTTGTCGCCCCAGGCGCGGACGGTCCCGTCCTGCATCAGGGCGTAAACGGTGTCGTATCCGCGGGCTACGTATAGTGATGTGGCGCTGGTGAGGCCAGAGACTTGGATGGGCACGCTGCTGTCGGTGGTGGTCCCGTCGCCAAGCTCCCCCAAGCCATTGAAGCCCCAGGCTCGGACGGTCCCGTCCTGCATGAGAGCGTAGAGGTCATTAAGCGAAGGGCTTATCGATGTGGCGCCGGTGAGGCCAGCAACTTGGACGGGCACACTGCTGTCGGTGGTGGTCCCGTTGCCCAGCTGCCCGTTAGCGTTGTAGCCCCAGGCTCGGACGGTCCCGTCCTGCATGAGGGCGCTAGCACTGCCACTCCCCGACGCTGAGATCGATTTGGCGCCGATGAGTCCGGAGACCCGGACGGGTATGCTGCTGTCCGCGGTGGTGCCGTTGCCGAGCTGACCGGAGTGATTCGAGCCCCAGGCACGCACGGTCCCATCCTGCATCAGCGCGTACGACGCGCCGGCCCCGGCCGTTATTGAGGCGGTGCCGGCGAGGCCGAGGACCTGCACGGGAACACTGCTGTCCGTGGTGCTGACCGGAGTAATTGGAGCCCCAGGCACGCACGGTCCCATCCTGCATCACGGCGTAGGCTAAGCGAATCCCTGCGGCTAGGGATTTAGTGCCGACGAGATCGGTGACCTGGACGGGGACGCTGCTGTCCGTGGTGGTGCCGTTGCCGAGCTGACCGGAGTAATTGGAGCCCCAGGCACGCACGGTCCCGTCTCGCATCAGCGCGTACGCAGTCTCGTCCCCCCCGGCAGTTATAGACAGGACTCCGGTGAGGCCGGCTACTTGCACGGGAACACTGCTGTCGGTGGTGGTCCCGTTGCCGAGCTGCCCCTTATCGTTGGAGCCCCACGCGCGGACGGTGCCGTCCTGCATCAGGGCATATGTTGTATCCCATTGCGAGGCGATGGAGACTACGCCCGAGAGGCCTGTGACCCGGACGGGGACGCTGCTGTCGGTGGTGGTGCCGTTACCGAGCTGGCCGTGGTCGTTGTTTCCCCACGCCCAAACGGTCCCGTCGGTCTTGAGCCCATATGCGGCGTGGTTACCGTCGGCAACGGCCGTGATACCTGTAAGTCCTGTCGGAGCTGTGGGCGGCGGGGTTGGAGCTTTCGTGGTGAGGGTGGTGGTGAGGCTGCTGGTTGTTTGGTTGTTGTCGGTGAGGGTGAAGGTGACATTACGGGTCCCGGTTTGTGTGGGTGTCCCGGTGATTGTTCCTGTGGCGGGGTTGAGGGTGAGGCCGGGTGGGAGGGTGCCGGTGGTGACGGACCAGGTGTAGGGGGCGGTTCCGCCGGTGGCGGTGAGGGTGGCCCGGTAGGCTTCCCCGAGGGTGGCCACCGGTATGTTGGCGGCACTGATCGCCAGCGGGGGTGGTGTGCTGGCCGGTGGCTTGATGGGGGTGTCGTAGGTGGCGATGCGTTGTTCGAAGAAGTTGCCGGAGAGCAGGGTGATTTTGGCGGGTGACTCGGGCCAGAAGCAGAGTAGGCAAGCGCCGAGTTCGTATCCGACGCTTCCATCGATCGTAGCGATGGGGTGGTTCGCGGGAGTGTATTTAGTGTCGACGACGGCGTTGAGTTGTCCGGTTACCCCGACTATGTCGTCCAGGGCTGCGCGCATGTCGATGAAGGCGGTGGCTTTGGCGTTGACTCCGCTATCACTGTTCAGGGCCAGCGGGTCGTTCTCGGTTTTACAGTAGGAGGTGCGGGACTCTTTCCCGCCTTGGCTCCGGTACTGGGCGCCGCAGATGAACGTGATCGAAGTTCCCAGTTCGACTTTGCCCGAGACGTCAAGGGTCACAGCAGGCTGGGCTGCCATAACGACGACTCCTGCCTGGCCGGCCGGGACTGTGGTTTTCAGTTCAGGGAACGATATTTCACATTTCCCTTGCCCGGACAAGCTCGCTCCGACATTGACGGTGATCTTGCCGGTGAGGTCGAACTGGAAGAGATCGATCCCGACTCCGCCGAGAAGAGGGTTTTTCCAGGTGGCCGTCATGGCAGGCGACAGATTCGGGGTCACGGAAAGCCCGGCTTCCTTTCCGGTGATCCCTCCCTCGCACTTCATTTCCGGCCTGTAGGCCTGAGCTGAGATCATTCCGGGCGCCGCTTGGGACGCGATGGTGGGTGCGGTCGGGTCGATGCTGTGGAGGATGCCGGCGTTGTATGCCTGGCCTGGGGTCGCGGGCGTGAGAGCGGCCGTGATGGTCCCGCCGGCGTTGGGGGTGATCTTCGTGACGGAGCCGATGGCGCCGGACTCGATCAAGGGTGTGGGGGCCAGGACCAGGAACTGGCCTACTGCGATCGTTGTGCCGTTGACCGAGGGCCCGGTGAGGGTGACAGTGTTGACTTTCTGTGTGGTGGTGTCGCGGGTGACGTTTATGATCACGCTCGCGGGGACCTGCACGGTGTGGTTTGTCGGGGTGAGGATGGCGCATGCCTTGGCTATGCATTCAGCGGGGAGCGCTGTGGGGATTTTCAGGGTCCTCGTTACCGTGGTCTTCGAGCCGGCCGCGTCCGTGACAGTGAACGTTGCCGTGCTCGTTCCGGTGTTCGTGGGAATGCCGGTGATCGCTCCATCATCAGTGACCGTTATACCCGCCGGGAGGCCTGTCCCGGTCCATTTCAGGGGGGCGATGCCGCCTGTCGCGGTAACCGTATCGAGGTAGTTGGCGCCGGCGACGCCGTCATTCAGGGTTCCATCTGTGATCGCCAGGGGGTGGGTGACGCGGTAGAACCGGTACATGAACGCGGCCATTGCGTCACGGTTCACGGCGTTCAGGGGCCGATAGGTTTTCGTGCCGTTGCCTTCGTCCCAGCCGGCAGAGATGCCCGCGGATGCCAGCCAGGTGATCTGCGCGTAAAATTGGTTGTTGGTTGCCACATCGCTGAACGCCGCACCTTGGGCGCCGAGCGGTGGGCTTCCGGCGTACCGATACATAAACGCGGCCATCGCATCACGGTTCACTGCAGTAAGGGGCCGGTAGGTTTTCGTGCCGTTGGCCTCGTTCCAGCCGGTGGAAATCCCCTGCGCAGCAAGCCAGGTGATCTGCTTATAGAACTGATTGTTCGTCGCCACATCGGAAAACGGGGACACACCCGGCGGCGTGAAGGCCGGGCTGCCTGCCAGGCGGTACATGAAGGCGGCCATCGCGTCACGGTTCACGGGCAACAGGGGCCCGTAAATCCTGCTTCCATCAGCCTGATCCCAGCCCGTGGTCACACCACGGTCAGCCAGCCACGAGATCTCGGTAAAGAACTGGTTCGCGGCATCGACATCCTGAAATGTCTGCGTGGCTGCGTTCAGCGGCTGCAATGCCTCGGTTGGGATCAACGCCGGGGCGACTCCCCCGGCCCCTACGCCCGTCCCCGCTCTACCCGTCGTCCCGTCGAACGCACTGGCCGGTACGGAACCAACGATCAAAGAGAATACCGAAAAAATGCTGAAAACAGCGACCAAAAAACGGACACGCTGGAAAAGACCCACAGTTACTGCTCCCCCAAAAGAAACTGCACCCACCAAGAAATGTGAGTGGAACCCCGCACAACTGCAAGACCGACTCTGATCTAACCACCAGGCAACACGTCCCGCCAACAACGGGACTAAAACACAAGGCAATAACCTTCAACTGGCATTCCCCGACACAAAACGCGGCCCAATCCACCACTACCAGCGCCGCCAATTCACCTAAGTCTTTTGCCTTACCTTCTAACCCCTAACTCAAGAATTCATCAAGAACACCGCAGATTAAAGGGATGAAGATGAGTATCGCTAGGGCCGGGTCCAAACCGCGGTATTATCGGCCAGAGCCGAGGGCGGCGATGTTTTGGAGCTGGCCCGGTGTCAGGCCGCTTAATTGGGGGTAACCGCCTGTGATTTCTCGCTCCGGCAGCAGGTCATTCGTCAGAGCGATCGGCGCCTTGATCGTCATCCTACTCACCATGGGGGCAGGTACTGCCGGCGCGGCAGCGTCACCTTGGCTGCCCCCGTCGATCATTGTCCCGCAGCAGCCTGGGGCACCCAGGGCAAGCGCAACAACGGTTCAGGTGCCCACGGCGTCCCTGACATTCACCGATGTCCCTGCCGCGAGCCAGTTCTACAGCGAGATCTCATGGCTCGCCGGACACGGGATCAGCACCGGCTGGACCGAAGCAGACGGCTCCCGGACCTACCGCCCCCTCCTCGCCGTTAACCGCGATGCTATGGCGGCCTTCATGTACCGGCTCGCGGGTAGCCCGGCTTTCACGCCGCCGGCCACCTCCCCCTTCACCGACATCACAACGGGCGGACAGTTCTACAAGGAAATCACGTGGCTGAACTCGACCGGTATAACCACCGGTTACGACAACGGTGACGGCACACGCAGCTACCACCCACTCTCCCCCGTCAACCGGGACGCTATGGCCGCATTCATGTACCGGTTCGCCGGCAATCCCTCCTTTACCCCACCAGCGACAAGCCCCTTCGCTGATGTCGCGACCGACAACGTGTTCTACAAACAGATCACTTGGCTAGCATCTACCGGGATCAGCAGCGGATGGACTGAGACGAACGGGTCGAAAACGTACAGGCCACTAAACCCCGTCAACCGAGACGCCATGGCCGCATTCATGTACCGGTACGCAAATAATGTTCCTACTCCCCCGCCAGTGCAGCCCTTGGGCCCTGTTACCGCTGTCAAAGCCGTAGCGACCGGGCCGACAAGCGTCGACCTGAGCTGGACGAATCCGACCAACAGCACCTACACCGGCGTCAGCATCCGCCGCACCCAGGGAACCACCGCCCCCACCTCGGTCACCGACGGCCAACCCATCACCGACGTTCCCGCCCCCGCCACCGCGTTCCGCGATACAGCCGCCGCAGCTAAGACCACATACACCTACGCCTTCTTCGCCCACGACGCATCTAACGCTTACTCCATCGCAGCGACAGTCACCACCACAACCCCTGACAACCCCGCCACACCAGTGCAACCCGTGGGCCCTGTTACTGCTGTCAAAGCCGTCGCGACCGGGCCCACAAGCGTGGAGCTGAGCTGGACGAACCCGACCAGCAGTACCTACACCGGCGTCAGCATCCGCCGCGCCCAGGGAACCACCGCCCCCACGTCGGTTACCGACGGTCAACTCATCACCGATGTTCCGACCCCAGCCACAAGCTTCACCGACACAGCGGCATCCGTTGGCACCACCTATTCATATGCACTCTTCGCCCACGACGCCAGCCAAAATTATTCATTGCCGGCCTCCATCACCACGACGACGCCCGAAAAGTGCAGACCAAGCATCCGCACGGTAACAGGTGTTGTAGCAGGTAATACGACCTGGGCCCCCGGGTGCTCTGACACCTACGTCGTCAACGGACCTCTTGAGGTTGCGAAGGGGGTGACGCTGACGGTTGAGGCGGGCACCGTGGTCAAGTTCGCCGGGAGCACAGCCCTGGCCGTCAACGGTGCACTGAAAATCAACGGCACCTCCTCAGCCCCGGTCACCTTCACCTCCTACTGGGACGATACCGCCGGAGGGGACACCAACGGCGACGGAACAACCACCCGCCCAGCAGCCAGTAACTGGCAAGGCATAAAGATCAACAACGACGCCGAACTCACCGCCACCCATCTAAACGTTCGGTACGGGGCAACTATCAAAGCGGATGGACCCACCATTTATAAGGTCACCGATTCAACCGTGACGGATAACAGCGGTGGCCTGAGCGTCGACGGTGACTCGTCGACCAAGGAAATACTGATCCACGGCAACACGTTGACCCGCGCTGGATACGTCCTGGTGAACTCCGGCTACCGCGCGTCCGATGCCGTACCACTGCAGGTCAGGAACAACACGGTCACCGGGATCACCTATGACACCCCGCCTTATCAGATCTGGGACACCCGCCTGCAGCCGTCGAACCTTACAGGCAACACCGCGGCGGGCAATAAGAGTAACGTCATCAAACTCGACGGAACCCTTATTGAGGACTGGACCATGCCCACCACTGGACTGCCCTATCTCCTCGGAACCCACTACGGTGACTGGGTACCTTTCGAGGTTGCGAAGGGGGTGACGCTGACGGTCGAGGCGGGCACCGTGGTCAAGTTCGCCGGGAGCACAGCCCTGGCCGTCAACGGTGCACTGAAAATCAACGGCACCTCCTCAGCCCCGGTCACCTTCACCTCCTACTGGGACGATACCGCCGGAGGGG